>NZ_JQKE01000023.1 GCF_000745895.1 Stenoxybacter acetivorans DSM 19021
GCTGGCGCGGTTACGACGGTTTGGTTGATGTGGGTTTTGAAAAGCATTTTCGTGTCAATCATGGTAATGATGAATTTTCCGACGGTAAGGGCAATCATGTAAACGGTATTGAAAGCTTTTGGGGCTTCGCTAAACACCGCTTGGCGAAGTTTAAAGGTATTCATAAGCACTTATTTGAAATTCATCTTAAAGAAACTGAGTTTCGTTTTAACCATAGAGAGCAAAATATCTATAAAATCTTGCTTAAATGGTTTAGAACCGAGAAAATTTAGTTGTCTTGTTTTTACCTTGTTTGGTTGTCTTGTCCCAAACCTGAAACTGAAATTACTCACCTACGAGGAAATCAAAATGAAAGCATCAATTTTCGTATCATTATTTGCCTGTGTCTCATTTGCTTTAACCGCTTGCGGTGGTGGTGAATCATCCCAAACAACGAATGCTGTAGTTGCTTCAAGTGCCGCCGATGAAAATATCGTCACTGCGGCAAACAAGGAAATCGCACGAAACTTTTGCTATGCCATACACGCAATCGGCAATTGTTCGGGGTTAAATATGCGGCTGGATACTGAAGCAAAAATTGACAAACTGGTTGGTACAAACATTCGGGAAAAAGGTTCTGTTTTTGAAGACGATTGTTTAGATGGATTGATACAAGCAAACGAAGACAAGAATCTCTGTTCAAATGCGTGGGATAGGTTCGGCTGCAATGGCAAGATAATGCCAAAACTGTTGTTTAAAAAAGATGATTTTTGTGTGTTTGGTGATTCGTAAGTGAGTCAACCTTATCGTTGCAGAGAAAAAAGCCGATAACTTTGAAGCTCTTAAAGTAAGTTAGCACCAGCCTCATCTTTACAGACAGCATGAATATTAAAAACAGCAAGCTGATTTTATTAAACTACATTAGTGTTTTTTTGATAAAGGAGCAGTAGAGAATGTCCACTATAACAGAGCACTCAGTAACCATTCAGGCCGGAGTGATTCATGGCATCATTAAAACCCGGTTCAGTACTGATATTGATGATAGTACCGTTCTCATCAGGGATCGGTTGCATACAAAAAATGAACAAGTTGAGGAGTTCGTCGAATATGCGGAAGGTGTGCTGGCTAAAGGCAGCAATCGCTCAATTAGCTTAGGATTTATTGCTGACCACTCTTTATCAAAAATTCTGGCAACCCAAAATTTCTCCTTTTCTTCTGATGAGGATTATCTCAAGGTAAGCCAGGAGTTAACGCACGGTCTGTTTCACTTTGTCATTCAAAAAAGTGCCACAACCAGCGGGCATATTCCCATCATTTTTTACAAAAAGAATGGGCGGGATTATTTGTTGCTTTCCTTGATTAGTTTGAGTGTACACAGGAGTATCAATGGAGAAACAGGCGAATTCATCAACACCAATGTATTGGACTATGACGCGGTGAAAGTGGGTTTGAGTGTTGATTTGCGAGCCATGCGCGAGCATTACGAAAATCCTAATAACTATCAGGGTTCTTCTTACGTGCGTTGGATTGAGAGGAGAAACAGAAAATTACCTGATTACGTTCAAGGTTTCATTCCTGTAGCGCAGCATATTGATGATAAAAAATCCACCGAGGATGTAATCAAAAAAACCAGTAAATTCATTGATGAAACCTTTCACAACCCGCTGCAAGCCGCTGAAGTAAAGGCACGCATTCTCGGAGAAATGCAGCGGTGTTCGGATAATAAAGAACCGGTTGATGTTATGGAAGATATTGCTCCCATTATTGACGCAGCCATGAAAACGGCCGGTTTAGAAGACTGTTTAAGCTTTACTGATTATTGTATTGCCAATCATATTGAGGTTAATAATTCCTTCATACCGGATGAATCAGTATTAAAAAGGAACCAAAGGGTCAAATTGGATCTTGGAAGCACATCTATTCAAGGAAATATGGGAGATTTAGGCCGAGAAATCCAGATAGACAAAGTAGGCGAACAACATTATATTAAAGCAGAGATTGATAAGGAGAGTGCTGTTCGACTCCTTGATCGCTATCCCCAACTAAAACCTCAGACGGAACAATGAATTTACCCTATGTACTGCTCAATGCCGATGCACTCCAAGAAACACAAAAAACAGGTGTCTTGGAGGGGGTTTTTACGCCCAAAACAGCAGAGGATATGCAGCAACTGGACGAGTTACCTTGGCTGAGTGATTATTGGTTCGTGTTGAAAGGGGAAGATTTTACTCTCAACGAGCCGGTAACTTTTGAGTTCAACGTTAGTGTTGGCTGGGGTTATGCGGGGTACCAAGATTTTTTCAGATACGCGAGCTGGTGGGCAGAAAAATTTGATACCGATGATAAATCCCCCGCTGATCATATTGTTTGGCATCAATGGGCGCAGCAACGTGGTGAAGATGGATTAGTGCCGAATGAAAATCTCACAGAAGTATGTCGGCTTGCTCGCGCTTTAGTCGGTTCATTTTATTGTCGCGGTGAGGAGATTGTCTTTTTCAGCAGAAAATCGCTTGGGATGTCGTTGCGTTTGCAACAAAATCTTGATGATTTTATTGACTGTATTACGTCAACTGGATAGCCAAAAGGTTGCTGTTATAAAGGCGTTTCGCCGATGGCTGCAAGAAGATGAAGGCAAACACACCGAAGAAAAAAAAGCCATTGTCGCATCAGTATTGTGTAATCTGTTTAAAGAAAATCAGTATATTGATTTCTATGAGGTTATTAAAAATATTGACAAGATTGATAAGGAAGTCAGAGGGCAGTATTCCCTTTATTTAGAAAATTTCAGCTATGGGGCATTTGTCAAAAAGTTGGAAGAAAACGGCGAGAAATTTATCAGCCGTATCAATGACACACTCAATAAGATACTCTCCCAAGTATTGGCCTTGCCGATTGCTGCGCTGGCTTTGAAAACATGGTCTGACGGTACGACACCCGCGTATTTTGCTTTACTGGCATATGGCTTAATATGTGGATTGGCTCTGATTAGCCAAGCGTTAATACTGGATCATCTGAAAAGTGAAGTATCTAAATTTGAACAAGACGGCAAAGTTGCGGAAGCCTTAAAGAAGCAATGGCATGATAATAAAAAACATATTGATAACTTAATAAAATGGCAATGGGGGTTAGCCTGTATTTTGGAAATAACCATATTGACGTGCCTGCTTTTCGCTTTACATAAAATTATTGCTTCTTTCTTTTAAAGGCTGCCCTCACTTCAGGCAGCCTGTTTCTTTGTCTTCCCTTGCCGTACTCACGGCATTTCCCACGTTAATTTTTAAAGCGCATTAAAAGACCTGCACCGTCCGATTGCACACAATACGCCCATATTCAATGGGAGGTATTTCTATGTCTGACTTCAACGACTTTATTAACCGCGTGCTGTCGCATGAGGGCGGTTATGTGAACCACCCGCACGACCCGGGCGGCGAGACCCACTGGGGCATCACCAAACGCACCGCCGCCGAAAACGGCTACAACAAAGACATGCGCCAAATGACCCGAGCCGATGCAATTGAGATTTACCGCACCGCGTTTTGGGAACGTTACCGCTGTGCTTTGATGCCAAGTGCCATCGCGTTTCAGTTTTTTGACGCTTGCGTGAACCACGGCTACGGCAACGCGGCACGAATGCTGCAACGCGCGGCGGGGGTGTTGGACGATGGCGTGATTGGCGATGTTTCGCTCACTGCGATTAACCGCGCCGATGTGCACGATTTACTGATGAAGTTCAATGCAGAATGGTTGGCGTTTTACGTGGGGCTTAAAAATTTCAATACTTTTGGCAAAGGCTGGGTGAAGCGGGTTGTAAACAACCTACGCTATGCAGCGACGGATTATTAAGGAGCAGCAATCATGACGGCAGTATTACGCGCTTTATTCGGTTTGATCGGCAACCCTGCCACGCATACGCTGTCGCACTCAAAGCTATGGGCAAATATCGCGGCGGGGGTGATGACTTATCAGTTTTTAGCCACACCAAATCCGAGCATGGAATTGTGGCTTGCCTACGGCTCAATGGTGGGTGGCTATGCCTTGCTTCGACGCGGGATTGCGGCGGCACAGGTGGTAGGCGAACGTGGGGAGGCGCGCCATGATTAAGCCATCGGGTAATTTTGTCATCACCATTGCCGTGTATCTGTGTGTCTTGGCAGCAGGTTGTGTTTTGGGCTACACGCTGTCCAAACAGCATTACACCACCCAAATCGCCGAGCTGGAACGTGATTATGCGCAGGGCAACGTGGCTTTACAGGCGGCGTATGCCGAAGCCTTACAACAGGCGCAAACCGAAAAGCAAAAGTGGTTTAATTTTGCACAAAAACAAGGTGTGCAGCTGGCCCAAACAGCGCAGGAACTGGACGATACCCGTGAACAGGTAAAAAAGGATATTACCCATGCGATTGAACAAGATCAGTTGGCAAACCATCGCGATGATGGTGAGTGTTTCGGCGATCACGGCTTGCGGCTCTACAACCGCGCCCTCTATGGCAGTGAAACCGATTGAAAAAGCGGTGCTGCCGCCGGTGTCGGCTGAGCTACTGGCAAATTATCCAAAGCCTGTACCGCCAAAGAGCGGCGAAGCGGCGGTGATTTTAGAACACGCCGCCGAGTATGGGGCTTGGTGTTTAAAGCGAGACAGCCAAGTGAGCGGCTGGCAGCAATGGTACAGACAAGGAGTAAATGATGAATGATTTGATTTGGCTGGTTTATTTGGCTGATGTGTTGTGCCGTGTGGGATCAGTATTGTTGATTATCGCACTGCTCAGCAGCGGCGTATTGAGTTTCCATTGGTTTATTTTGGGTATGGACGGCGAAGCAGAACGTTTTAAGAAAGCATGGTTTGCCTTACCCATCTGCTTTGCCTTGTTGGCATCTTTGATACCGAGCAAACAAACGGTTTACACCATTTTGGCAGTCAAAACCACGGCGATGGCAGTGGAAGAAGTCAGGCAAAACACGTTGTGGCAAAAGGGCATAAAACTCTTGGAACAACGCTTGGACGAAGCCTTAGCCGAGCCGAAAAATGAATAAACAAAGCTGCCTGACTTGCCGTCGTGCCGATATGCGCCAAGCCGCCAAAAACGGAATGCCCGGATTTTTGTTGTGCACAGACGAGCCATGGTTTTACGGCACACAGCGAAGCATTTGCGGCAACGGCAAATACACGGCGGCAGCAAATGAACAAATAGCGGCAAGAATAGCGTGGTATGCACGCCATGTTTGATATTGTTCTAATCAGAAAAACAGAAAAAACAGCGTATGAAAGTAAGGAATTAAACAATGGATTGGGCAGATCGCGCCGCCTTAAATGAAGCGGTGTTTACCGAAACGGCGTTGGCGCGTCAAGCGGCAAAATCCGCACTTGTTCCACACGGATCGGGGGTGTGCATTGAATGCGGCGAAGCCATACCCGCTGCCCGTTTGGCTGCCATGCCGAATGCGGCGTATTGCATCGGTTGTCAGAAATTGTTTGAGGCACACCCGCCGTATTTGCCGTGAACGGCGTATTGATGTTTTAAATGGGTATTTAAACCGCTTTTAAAGGAAATTAAATGACGATTGAATGGGCGTTTAACGCGGTGTACGGCTTATTGTCAGCCGGATTCTGGTTTTGGCTGAATGCACAAACACGCCACCGCGAGCGTTTGCAGGCGGAATTAAATGATTTGCGCAAGGAATTGAATACAGTGATGTTGAACTATGTCCGCCGTGATGACTATATCCGCAATGAAGCGGTGATGTCGGCAAAATTGGACAGCATACAGGGCATGATCAGCGATTTATACAAAATGGAGATTAAGAAGCAATGAGCCACACTGAACTGAAAGAGAAAGCACGGCGGGAAGGCATACGCTGGTACATCATCAGCACCTTGCACAAAGCACTGCCGCACACCACAGGCGAGCTGTTTTTACGCGATGTGATGCAGGAAATTTACGGCAAGGATTTCGCCGTAAGCCTCACCGAAATTCGCCAAGCCTTAAAGTATTTGGAAGAGCGCAGCTTGGTGAAGCTGACGATTACGCCGATGGATTCGTGGTTTGCCGATTTAAGCGTGGCGGGGGTGGATTTGGCTGAATACACCATTGATTGCCGCGCCGGCATTGCCCGTCCGCCCAAGTATTGGAAAGACTGATATGGCACGTGCATCGGGGATTAACCGGCTGCCTGAAAACATTCGCCTTGCCTTTGAACGGCGGCTGACGGAACAAGGTTTTAGTGGTTATGACGATTTAACCGCGTGGCTGACGGAACAGGGCTACGAGGTGAGCAGAAGCGCGGTGCATCGCTATGGACAGAAGATTGAAAAACGCTTTGCGTCGATTAAGGCTTCGACTGAAGCGGCGCGGCTGATTGCCGAAGGTGCGGCAGACGAAGACGACAAACGTTCTGCCGCGTTGATGTCGATGCTGCAAACCGAATTGTTTGATTTATTGGTGGCGGTAAATGACAGCAGTTCAGAGCTTGAGCCGTTGGCACGCTTGCACGAAATGGCTGTTGCCGCCAAAAACATCGCGCCGTTGATTTCGGCTTCAACCCGTTTAAAACAGTTTCAGGCAGCCTTTAAGGACAAGTTAGATAAACGCTTTGCTGAACTGGAAGCGGAAAGCACACAGCAGGGCAGCGGTATTGATGCCGATACATTGCGGCGTATTCGCCAAGAGGTTTATGGGGTGATGTCATGACCGACACACCCATGCCCGTGCATACCACAGAGGCAGCCTTAACCCTCTATCCCTACCAGAAACGCTGGCTGGCGGATGACAGCCGTTTTAAGGTAGGCATGTTTGCGCGGCAAACGGGTAAAACCTTTACGACCACGCTGGAAATCGTACTTGATTGTTTAGATGCCGAAGCCGAAGGCAAGCGCGCCCGCTGGGTGATTTTGTCGCGCGGCGAACGGCAGGCGAAAGAAGCGATGAATGAGGGCGTGAAGCGGCATTTACAGGCAGCCGGTATCGCTTGCGAAGTATTAACCGTACCGTTTGATGCCACGGTAAATGCGCTGGAAGTGGTGTTTCCGAACGGCAGCAAGATTACCGCTTTGCCTGCCAATCCCGACACCGCGCGCGGTTTCTCTGCCAATGTATTTTTAGATGAATTTGCCTTTCACCAAGACAGCCGCGCTATTTGGAAAGCCTTATTTCCGGTGATTTCGGCAGGCTGGAAACTGCGGGTGGTCTCTACACCCAACGGCAAGGGCAATAAGTTTTATGAGTTGATGACTGACTTGGCGAACACCGAATGGAGCCGCCATGTGGTGGATATTTACCAAGCCGTTGCCGACGGTTTGCCGCGTGAAATTGACGAATTAAAAGCCGGTTTAAACGACCCCGATGCTTGGGCACAGGAATTTGAATTGCAATGGCTGGACGAGGCTTCGGCTTGGTTAAGCCACGATTTGATACACGGCGCAGAACACCCGCAGGCAGGGCTGCCCGAACACTACAGCGGCGGGGTGTGTTTTGTCGGCGTGGATATTGCCGTGCGCAACGATTTGTTTGTGGTGTGGGTATTGGAGCAAGTGGGCGATGTGTTGTGGACGCGGGAATTGATTGTGCGGCGGCGGATTTCGTTTGCCGAACAAGCGGATTTACTGGCTGATGTGTTTGCTCGTTATCGCGTGATTCGCTGCTGTATTGACCAAACCGGTTTGGGTGAAAAGCCCGTTGAAGACGCAAAGACGGCACACGGTGAAAGCCGCGTTGAGGGCGTGTTGTTTACCGCCGCGAATAAATTGGCATTGGCAACCGTGGGCAAAGAAGCCTTTGAAGACCAAAAGATCCGCATTCCGATTGATCAGGATTTGCGCACCGATTTGCATAAATTGCAGAAAGTAACCAGCCCGACGGGTGCGCCGCGCTTTGTTGCCGAAGCGGACGCCAACGGTCATGCAGACCGCACTTGGGCGGCATTTTTGGCATTGAATGCCGCACAGCAAGATGTGGGCAGTCCCAGAGTATCCAGCCGTGCGTGCAAGCGGGTAAGCCGTTTGACGCGGGGTTATTGGTAAGCTGTCGCACCCGCAAACAATCAAATACATTGAGAACACAACACCATGAGCAGCCGTAAACCACATATCAAACTGTCCACCACTCAAGGTAAGACCACGGTTAAACCGCAAAACCTGTCTGCTCACATTGCCGTTGCACGTCAATTTATGGGCGCAGGCGGCATGGGTATGCTGCTGCCGAATCCCGATCCGATACTGAAGAAACTGGGCAAGGACATTGCCGTGTACCGCGATTTGTTGAGCGATCCGATTGTTGCCGGACATGTGCGCCGCCGCAAAGCCGCCGTTACTTCTTTGGAGTGGCGGCTGGAAGCAGACGGTGTGCCTGCGCACTTTCAGGCAGCCTTAAATGATTATTTTGCCGATTTGGATTTGTACCCGCTGATTAACCAAATCTTGGACGCGGTGTTGTTTGGTTATCAGCCTTTGGAATTGGTTTGGCAGACTGACAGCAATCTGTGGCTGCCTGAAATCGTGGCGAAGCCGCCGGAATGGTTTCGCTTTAATGAAACCGCCGAATTGGTGTTTGTCGGTGAAATGGGTGGCGGCAATTCTGAGTCGGTGCCGCCGTTTAAATTTCTCTGTCCCGCTCACAATGCGAGTTATATAAATCCTTATGGTATGGGTGATTTGGCGAGTATTTATTGGCCAGCCGTATTCAAACGGGCGGGTTTGCAGTTTTGGAGTGAGTTTGCCGAAAAATTCGGTGCACCGTGGGTGTTTGGCAAAGAGCCGCGCAGCAATACCCTTGCCGATACCGAAAAATTACTGGACTCTTTGGAAAAATTGGTTGGTAACGGTGTGGCAACCATTCCCAATGATTCCAGTGTGGACATCAAGGAAGCAGCGGGCAAGACCGGTAGCGCGGAGGTGTATGACCGTTTTATCCGTTATTGCCGCAGTGAAATCGCCATTGCCCTGCTCGGGCAAGACCAAACCACCGAAAAAGACACCAATCACGCTTCGGCAACGGCGGGTTTGGAAGTAACCCAAGACATACGCGACAACGATTGCCGTGTGGTTGAAAGCTGTTTGAATACTTTATTGGCATGGATAACGCAGCTGAATTTGGGTGAAGCAGCCACACCGCCGCGCTTTGTGTTGTATGAAGAAGAAGCCGGTGATGAAGCCTTGGCGCGGCGCGACCAAATCTTAACGGGTTGCGGTGTGTCGTTCAGTGTGGATTATTTTAAACGGGCGTATCACTTGAGTGATGCAGATATTGCCGTGCCTGCCGTTGACAAACCTGCTGAATTTACCGAAGCCGCTGCCAATCAACCGCAAGATTTAAGCGACCGTTTGGCGGTGTTGATGCCGCCTGCCGATGAGTTAAACGGTTACACCGATAAGCTGTGGCAAACCCTTTCAGGCTCCCTGAAAACCTTTGCCGAACTGGGTGAACACAGTGAAGAACAACTGCTGGAACACCTTGCCGCCGCATGCCCGCAAATGAATTTGGACGAATTGCAAGAGAGTCTTAACAATATGCTGTTCACTGCTTCCGTGTTGGGCAGGTTGGAATGTGAGCAGGAAAACGGCTTATGAGTACTACCGACACCCTCAACCTGCAAGCCCTGTTCGGACTCGCCCCTGAAGCCGCCATTGCCCATTTAAAATCCAAAGGCATACACATCGGCTGGAACTGGCAAGACACGCTGGACGAAGCCCATGCCCGAAGTTTCACCATTGCCAAAATGACGCAAATGGATATGCTGGCAAGTACCCGCAAAGCCGTCATCAACGCCATGACAAGCGGTGGCGGTTATCGTGAATTTGAAGAGAAAGCCGGTGAATATCTTAAAAAACAAGGTTGGTGGGGCAAGCAGGAAATCAACGGTGAAATGGTGCAACTGGGCAGCCCGCGCCGCTTAAGCATCATCTACCATACCAATCGCCGAAGTGCGATTATGGCGGCGAAGTATCAGCGGTTGTCTGAAGCCGCCGATACCCACCCGTATTGGCAATACAGCGCGGTATTGGACGGCAACACCCGCCCCACGCACCAAGCCATGCACGGTGCAGTCTATGTCCATGATGATCCGTTCTGGCAACATGCGTTTCCGCCAAATGGTTACGGTTGCCGCTGTACCGTGAAAGCATTAACCGAAGAGCGTGCAAAAGAGAGCGGCAAAATCGTTCAAAGTGATTTACAGCCGTTCGATCAGTACATCGGCACGGATAAATCCACGGGTGAAATTTATCAGGCAACCCGCTACGGTACCGCCGATTCCGCCGCCCAAAGGCGTTGCACCCTACGGTAAGCTAAAAAATGCCGCATTTGCACCCGATGCGGGCTTTAACGGTAGCCCGATGGCAAGTCATTTATTCGACCAAATGTGGCTGAAAAAAGCACAGGCGGCTTTGGGCAATGAACGCGGTTTGGCGATGGTGGCAGCAGATATGCGGCATGAGGCAAGGATAAAAGGGTTTTTGGCGTGGGTGCGGGTGATACACAGTATCGGCAAAGCCCAAGGCAAAACTTATGGTATCGGCGTGTTGTCTGCCCGTGTCATTCAGCAGTTTCAGACAGCCTTACCGGCGGAACAAATCGGTAGCCCTGTGGTGTCGTTTCGCGGACATTTGATTGCCGGACAAAAAGCCACGCGCCACGAAGCGGCGGGCAATGCCATTACCGACGTCAAGGATTATCGTAAGATAATCGAAGAATTTGGTAAGCCGGATTATGAGTTGTGGGACGTGCGCAATCGGCATTTATTACATGTTTACGACATGGGTAATGAACAAGCGATGAAATTGAGTATTGAGATGAATAAGGACGGAGCAGAAGTGGTGTCGGCTTTTTATGTGCCTATGATTTCTGTTGAATCTGCAATCAAAAATGTTGATTATGTTCCGATAGAATAAATGAAAAACCTCTTGCACTTCGACTTTTACACGACAATCAGAGCATTAGACGCTGGTTAGCTGACCCTTAATTGCGCATTCTCAGTAACAAGAGGCTATTCTGTTGAACGCCTGAATCGAACAGGGTAAAGCGGAACCACCGCCCCGACACCACGCCGGACCCAACAACAGAATTTGGGTTAATCATAATCCCAGACCGAAAGAAAATCAACATGATAGAAATCAATCTGGACAGCCACGAACTGGACAAAGGCTTAAAGCAGCTGATGGACAACGTCAAAAATACCGGTCCGTTAATGCGCAGCCTTGCCGTCGAACTGGAAACCATGACCAAAGAAAACTTTGAGAATGAGGCGTGGGGCAGCGATAAATGGACACCGCGCAAAAGCGAACCCGAATCCGAATCCGAAAACCCGAAGAAGAAAAAAGGTAAAGGCAAGCGTAAAACAAAAGCCAACGGCAACAAAGGCAAAATTCTGTTCCGAAGCGGCGAGATGGCCGACAGCGTAGACACTCGCTATGACAGCGACAGTGCCCAAATCGGCAGTAATCTGGCGTATGCGGCCATTCATCACTTAGGCGGCAAAACCGCCGCCCACACCATTCGTGCCAAAAACAAAAAAGCCTTATCATTTAACGGTATCTTCCGAAAAAGCGTAAACCACCCCGGCAGCCAAATCCCCGCCCGCCCGTACTTGCCCATCAACGCCGGCGGAAAACTCCAATCAAACGCCAAATCCCGCCTCTTAGATACTGCACTAACCGCCCTCAAAAAAAGTTTATAATCCACAAAAAAAGCACGAACCACTGAAAGTTCATGCCTCAAAACTCATTTCACCCTATGAAATCTTATTTCATTTTACCGTCCCACCGAATCCCACCCCGTCCCGCCAAATCCCATTTATCGTGATTACAGGTAGGGATTTATCTTAATTGGGTTCAACAAAGGCCCAACACCATTTTGTAAATCAATCACGAGTAAAGCTTTTGACATCATACTCTCCTTTGAAAATAATGAAATTTTCAGTACTTATTTTTGATGAATTTAGAGGAAATATCTTTTGCCTTAGTCGAAACTACTTCAGCAGCATCTTTTTTGTTAATGACTAAATTTTTTCAGAATATCCAGTTTCTGAAAAAGGCGGGGCTGTACAAACAAAAAAACCACCTATCTCTAAACCGGAGTTTATCAGATAGATGGCAGGTGTTATGGTGGAGGCGGGGGGAATTGAACCCCCGTCCGAAAGTCCTCTACAAAGCGTTCTACATACTTAGTCTTATCAACTTAAAAGTCTTGTTTCCAAGCCGCCGACAGACAGGCTACCTGAAAACCAGTTGCCTTGAATCTTATTTACCGTTAAGCAACCCAGCGGCAAACCAGCTGATGTGAAATGTCGTTGCGGCGGGTTGCCCCGCACGGTCCATCAGCGAACCGTTGCAACGTTTAGCCTCAAGCGGCTAAAGCGTAAGAATCGTCGTTTGCGACTATTTAGATTCAGTGTTTTACGGGTGTCTGAGAACCCGGTATGCCCGCATCTGCTTCGCAACCCCCGTCGAAACCAAGATCGCCCCCAGATAGGAGAAAGTGATTATACGGAGTACTCTGTGAAAAAGAAAGGTATTTATAAAAAGCGGAATCTTGCTGATAATGAAATCAAATAAGGCGGTTTGTTTGGTTCTGTTTTATTGGTATGTGTGGTTTTTATTGTGGATTGTGTTTTTGCGAACAGCGGGGTAATCCATTGTTTACGGCTGAAAGTTTTTGTGAATGGATTGCTGTATTGGTTTAAGTAGCGGATTTTTTATTAAGCGTGCTGTTATTGGGTTGTATCAATGTTTCGGGGGCATGGTTTGTTCTCGCATATCAGCAGGCGGATTGCCTTTAAAACGGTTGTAGCCAAATAAATATTGTTCGGGGAAGCGGGCAATCCAATGTTCTGCATTGTTGTTAATTAGTTGAGTATCTTGCTTTTTATCACCTGTTAGGCTGCCTGAAAGCGGGGCAATGTGTAAGGCAAATCCTTGCCCGTGCGGCAGGCGTTCTCCGCAGAAAAAGAGGGTGGAAACGTTGGGCAGATTGGCGAGCTTTGCTGCTAAGGTCATGGTATAAGCGGGCTGATTAAGAAAATGTACCCAAACGCCGTCGCCTTCTTTTGGAAATTGATCGGGCAAGATAATGGTTGCCTCACCTTGCTTTAATGCTCTGACAATTTGCTTGACGCCTTGCAAGGTTGCCGGCGCAGTGCGCCCGTTATCGCGTACACGTCCGGCATTCATCACGTTTTCCAGCCAGCGCAGCTTGGGTGGTCGGTACATGGCAGTGAGCGGGAAAGGCAGTTGTTCACTCAGAAAGCGTCCTGCTAAATCATAGCTGCCCAGATGCGGTGTAATCAATAAAATGCCTTGCTTATTGTTTAAGGCTGCCTGAAGATGTTCTAAGCCGTGGGTTTGTTTGAATAGGGATACGATGTATTCGGTGGAGCGTGTCCATGCAATGGGTAATTCCAAGCCGCTTTTCATGGATTCACGGCAAACGGCTTTTATTAAATTTTGTTCAGCTTGGTTGCTTTGGGCAAGTTTGCTAGAATGCACGTTTTTCGTGATGCGGGCGCGTGTTTTTTTGCCAAGATAAAATCCTGCCAAGCCAAACAGGCTACCTAAATTGTGCAGGAATGGTAAAGGCAGGCTGGCGGCGAGTGCAAACAAAAGGTAAATTGGTTTCTGTATCATGAATGGTAAATTATTTTAATAATTTGGGTTATTGTAACAAAAGTATTGCATTGGTGTGTTCGGTCTGAATATGGTGGTTTTTTTGTTATTGTGAGTGATGTGCTGTTTTTATGGTTGAATGGATTGTCGACCAGCCGCTCTTTGCTTTACTAAATTTAACAATGTGGATTGCCTGTACGAATTATTGGCCTTTTGACTGCATGTTTTAAGCCAGTTAAAAATAATTGGCTTGTTTTGTTCGGTATTGTTGTATTTATGCAGCGGGTTGAATTGGCTGCCTGAAAAGTTTAGTTGATTTCATTTCCTGCAGTGCAGGTTTGTGGGATTTAGATGTTGCTGATGTTTGGCACAAAAATCAATATGTCATTATTTTTATAAAAATCAATTATTTCGGAAAGCATTAGTCACATTATGAGTGAATATTTATTTACGTCTGAATCAGTGTCTGAAGGACACCCCGATAAGGTTGCCGATCAAATCTCCGATGCGATTTTAGACGCCGTTCTTGAGCAAGATCCGCTGGGACGTGTGGCGGCAGAAACCTTAGTGAATACAGGCTTGTGTGTACTGGCGGGAGAAATTACCACGCGGGCGCACGTGAACTACATTCAGGTAGCCCGAGAAACCATTAAACAGATTGGTTATACGTCTTCAGAAATGGGTTTTGATGCCGATGGCTGTGCGGTGATGGTGTGCTATGACGAGCAATCTTCTGATATTGCGCAAGGCGTGAATGAGGGAGAAGGTTTGGATTTGGACATGGGCGCGGGCGACCAAGGTTTAATGTTTGGCTATGCCTGTGATGAAACGCCGACACTGATGCCGTTTGCGATTTATTACGCCCACCGCTTAATGCAACGCCAAAGCGAGGTGCGCAAAAATGGTACGCTGCCGTGGCTGCGTCCTGATGCTAAGGCGCAATTGACTTGTGTTTATGATGCGGACAGCGGTAAGGTGAAACGCATTGATACGGTAGTACTCTCTACGCAGCACGAGCCGCACATCACTCATGAAACCTTAACGGCGGCGGTGATTGAACACATTATTAAACCGGTGCTACCAAGCAGTATGCTGACGGCGGATACCAAATATTTAATCAACCCAACAGGGCGTTTTGTGATTGGCGGTCCGCAAGGCGACTGCGGATTAACCGGACGCAAGATTATTGTTGATAGTTACGGCGGTGCTGCGCCGCACGGCGGCGGTGCGTTTTCAGGGAAAGATCCTACAAAGGTGGATCGTTCCGCTGCTTATGCGTGCCGTTATGTGGCTAAAAATATTGTTGCCGCCGGCTTGGCGAGTCAATGCCAAATTCAAATCTCTTACGCCATCGGCATTGCCAAACCAACATCAATTGCCATCGATACTTTTGGAACAGGAAAGATTGAAGAGGCTGATTTAATTGAATTGGTTAATCGTCATTTTGACTTGCGCCCCAAAGGCATTATTCAAATGCTGAATTTGCAGCGTCCGATTTACCGCAAAACGGCAGCATATGGTCATTTTGGGCGGGAAGAGCCTGAATTTACTTGGGAACAAACAGATAAGGCAGCGTGGCTGCGAGCGGAAGCCGCTCGTTTGCATTTGATTAAATAAATGGAAGACAAACTGATTTGAACATGAACGTGGGTGGATTCAGGCGAATTTTAACGGGTGCTTTGGTATTGGCGATACTGGCGTGTGCCAAAACGCCGACAATTGTGCCGCAGACAGTTGAACCGAAACCGGCGGCGGGTTTTACTGCACCTTTGCCTTTGCATCAAGTGTATTATCCCGGTGTGGGTGGGGTTGGCTACCGCACGGTGGGTTTTGATGAATTGCCGCAATGGCATCAGCAAAATTTTGTTGAGAGTTTGAATGCGTTTAAGAAAAGCTGCCTGAAATTGCAAACACAGATTCAGTGGCAATCGGTTTGTAATGCGGCATACGCCGTGCCGCAGCGGCAACAAGCGGCAAAGCATTTTTTTGAGTATTATTTTACGCCTTGGGAAGTGAGTCAGAACGGGAAAGTATCCGGTTTGGTAACAGGGTATTACGAACCGGTATTAACGGGAGATATTGAGGCGACAGCAAAGGCGAAATACCCGATTTACGGCGCACCGAATGATCTGGTTACAGTGGCATTACCTGCCTTTTTGCGTCATGCCAAAAATAAGGTTCATATACGTCTGATTACTGCTAATCAAGGTGAAATTGCCGAAAACGGCGAATACATTGCTAATTTGGCGCAGTTTGTGCTTACCGGTAAAAGCGATGTGATTAAAGGGCGGATTGAAGGAAATGCTTTTGTACCGTATTACACGCGTGCACAAATCAATGCGGGGGTACTGTCGAATAAAGCACCGATATTGGCATATGCCGATAATCCGATTGAGTTGTTTTTTTTGCAGGTGCAAGGCTCCGGTCAATTGAAAACGCCTCAAGGACAATATCTTCGATTGGCGTATGCCGATAAGAATGGCCATCTTTATGTTTCGATTGGTAAATATATGGCGAACATGGGTTATCTGCCTTTGTCTGCCACCAGTATGCAGGGCATACGTGATTGGATAAATAGTCATCCGGAGCGTTTGTCGGAAATTTTGGCGCAAAATCCCAGTTATGTTTTTTTTCAGGCAGCCCAGCCGCAAGTCAATGAGGGTCCTGCCGGTGCTTTGGGTGTGCCGCTGACGGAAGGTTATTCGGCAGCGGTGGATAAGCGGTATATTTATTTGGGCGCACCTATTTTTTTAGCAACAACTCACCCGCAAAGCGGCTTTGGGTTGAACCGCCTGTTGTTGGCGCAAGATACCGGCAGTGCCATTCAGGGAGCAGTGCGTGTGGATTATTTTTGGGGCTACGGTGATGCGGCAGGTGAATTGGCGGGTAAGATGAAATATACGGGTTATGTGTGGCAGCTGCTACCCAATGGTATGTTGCCGGAAGTGAGGTAAGACGGTGCGTTTTTTATTTGCTTTATGTTGCAGTGCTGGGGTATATTTTCCACTTTCATGGTTTTGGCGGCAATTATGGCAGTCATAATGTTAAAAGCAAAAGAGAAAGGCGGGCGAGAATGAGTATTTATGTCTTGATTCCTTTGCTGTTGTTGCTTGTGGTGCTGGTTGTATTGAATAAGCGTCAAAAGCAGGAGAAAATTGAACCTGATGGGAAGAAAAAGATACAGGCATCAGGTAAGGGAAAAAAAGCTGTATCAAGGGAGAGGATTGCCACTAAAAAAATCGATAAATCTGCCGGTAAAAATAAAGAAGCTGAATTAAAAGCGGGAGCAAAGAAAGAGTCTGCTGCCGTTGATGTGAAGCGAGGATCGGTTGCTTCTTCAGAAGAAGATGACTGGGATTGGCAAGCAGCACCTGTTGCTGCAACTTCGGTTGCCGTAGAGGAAGTGGATCGTTTAACGGAATATAAGGTCTATAAGCAGTTTGGTTATTTCCAAAAAGCAGCAGAATCATTAGGCGGCTACCTGAAAGAAAATACACTGAAACAAGGCGTTCGCAATGCTTTGGTGTTGGAATTGGCGGGTTTATGGCTGGAAGCGAAAGATGCTGATAGCTTGTGTGAAGTAATTGATTCATATCGTGATTCTTTATCTCATGAAGAGCAGGAAAATTTAATTCGGCAAGGTTTGCAGCTGGATGGCAATAATTTGCCTTTGCGTGTATTGGCGGAAGAATTGCTGGGCTGGGGGGTGCTGGAAGCAGAAAAAGAGGTTGGCGTCTCTCCGGAAAAAAATAACGAAATCGCCGCTGAGGTTATCAGTAAAACAAAAACAGAAATGCCTGCTTCTCGTGAAGAATCTGCTCAAGAACACTTTAGCTCTCAAGAGCATTTGGACTTGGTAACGGGCAATGTTGATTCTTTCCGTATTCGTGATGAAGAAAAAGAAGCTCTGCTGAATTTTGCTGATTCAGAACGCAGTTGGCGGTTATTAAAAGGGCAAATGCCTTATGATGTGGCGGTGCGGTGCTTGAATAAAGCCATTGCTCACGCAGAAAAACCCGCTGATTTATTGATTGACGCATTGACTGCAGATCATCAAAATCGTGATGTCAGTGAATTTGCACAACATCTGTGGCGGCTTTATTATACTTTGGGTGTGTATGGCAGTAGAATTAAAAGTTCTATGCTGCAATGGGGTTCCGGCTTGGGTTTGCATCCTGTTTTTGATGCGCTGCAAAGTAATCCCAACGAAACTCAGCTAAGAGAAATTGGTATGTCGTTCGGTTATTTACCTGTTAACAGCAGTGCTATGAAAGCAAGGTGGTTGCCGTTGGTGGGAAGTGCCGGTAATGGTGACGGACAGACAAGCGGTACACCTGCCGAGAAAATATTGAGCGAAGCGGAAACTCTGTTAAATTATGGTCAACTGGATTACGCCATGGATGCGCTGGAAAACGCAATTGTCAAATATCCCATGGAATCGCAGCTTTACATTACTTTATTTGGTTTATATGAACGCTCGGAAGATTGGGATCGTCTGCAAAACACCCTACAGGTTATCCGTGAACAAATTAAAACACCGCCGCAGGAGGTAACGTTGGCTATGAGTCAATTATTGCAACGCATGAATCGAAAAGTGGGATAAGAATGGAAGCTAATATTTCTCAAGGTGTTCGTGTGTTATTATTGAACGTGGATGCGCGGCAAAGTGCCATGTTGCATATGGCATTTAAGATGCGTGCTACTGATCATTATACGATTATTGAAGATGGTCAAGGTGTACCGGATTTGGTTTTGGTTGATGGCGACGGACAAGATGGTCAAAAAGAGTGGTTGTCTGCTAAGCAGCGTTATGAATCATCTGTTATTGTTTTTTTTGCGCGCAAACCGCCCGAGATAACCGCACCCTACTTAGCCAAGCCGCTGAAATTTGATACCTTGTTTACCAGTTTGCGTAACTTGCGAAATGGCAACGGTATCTGGTTGGCTGACAGCGATAAGGCGAATGTCAGCAATGGACAGGACAGCAGCAAGAGCGGCAGCGGCAATACTGCACCATTGAGTCATGCTCAATCACAGAAAACAGCAAGCGGTGGACAGGAAACGCAGCGAGTCAGTATTCATCGTTTCTCTTGTGATGGTACTTTATTGGGTGCGCTGCAAGGATTGGCTCAGCAAACTCAGGATACGGCGATTACTTTGGATAATAAGCCGCTTTTAATTGTGTTTCCGAGTATCCAGCGGGTGTTTGTTGCTGTCAGTGGAGAAGAGTTGCGCGAATTCAGTATGCAAGCAGGTTTGGTTTTTCAGACTCGCCCGATTCCTGAAGGCAGTGAACAGTTACGAGACAAGGCTAAGATAACATTACAGTCTTGTATATGGCAGTTGGCTGTTTGGACAGCCAACGGGCGTTTAATGTCTCCGATACGTCCTGATACAATAATGAAACTGAAAGCATGGCCGAATATGACTCGGCTGGCATATTTGCCCGAATCCATGCGCTTATCGGCGTTTTTAGTAAAAACCCCGGTTGCGCTGGCTACTTTATATAAATTATTGCCCGTTGATATGGCTGATATATTAAACTACGTGGCTGCCACTTATGCGACAGGATTTTTGCAAATACAGCAGCCGGTTACCAATGAACCAAACAAACAAACAGATAATGGCGAAGTAACCATGTCCAGAGAGCGGCAGCACACAGAAGATGCGGCAGATGAACACAGTGGAATGTTGCAGCGGTTAATGGGCAGATTGCGCAGAAAGTAAATAAGGATTAACTTACATCATGATAGAAAACAAAATTATTTTTACCGGACCGGTTGGTGTTGGCAAAACGACAGCTATTGCAGCATTATCAGATGATCCACCTGTTCAAACCGATGCCAGTGCTTCAGATATGACACAAGTTCGTAAAGGTTATACTACTGTTGCTATGGATTACGGCGTGATTCGCTTAGATGAAAATCATAAAGTTCATCTTTACGGTACGCCGGGGCAAGAACGCTTTGATTTTATGTGGGGTATTTTGAGTAAAGGCAGCATGGGTTTGATTTTGTTGCTGGATAATACTCGTGCCAACCCTTTTAAAGACTTACAATTCTTCTTGACTTCATTCAGTGATTTGATACACGATGCACCAATTGTCATTGGCATTACCAAGATGGATTTGAGCAGCCAGCCCGGAATCGAATCTTATCAGCAGTATTTGGCGCAGCATGGTTTGAATGTGCCTGTTTTTGAAGTTGATGCTCGCAGCGAAGATGATGTGAAGCAATTAGTAACCGCTATGTTGTATTCTATTGATCCCGGTTTGAGAGGATAATAGTATTCCATGGAATCTACACTATTATTACAGCATAACCTATACCCTAAGGTAACACCGGCGGGGGCATATTATGCGGTATCCAATACGGGGCGCAGTGCAAGCCGCATGTTGCTGGCCAGCATATTGCAAGCCGATGTGAGCGAGGTTTTGACGGAAGATAAACTCAAACAATGGGCTGAAACAGACGACATCAATACAGCATTGAGTTTGTTGTATCGTTTACAGCGGCTGGAGTTCTTATATGGAGAGCGTCAAGCCAGTTCCCGATTGGTGAAGGTAACAGCAGATGAGTTTGATGGTATTCTCGGGCAGCTTTCCGATAATAACCGAGCGTTGTTGGTGGATAAAGATGGATTTTATTTTGCTAATGCAGGGTTTAACCACGAAACCGCAGAAGAAGTGGCGAATTTAGCCAGTGAAACTGTTCGCTTGATGGAGAGACACAGTTTGCTTATCAGAAATAATCTGAATATTTATAACACCGCAATGGGTATTTGCGATCCGACAGGGCAAAGTGAGCTAACTTTTTTCCCTTTTTATGTAGGTGATGTTAAAAATATTTTAGCAACCTCGGGTATGCCTTTGCTGAATGGGGAAGCATTCGTTACTTTGGTTCGATCCTTATACGTTTTGGTAGGTGATGACATCCGTCAATGATGCTGAAAACACAATTAATTTGAATTTGCTGGGAAGAATTAAAAATGCAAGAAAAACAATTATTAATCTCTGTTTTGAGTGATTTAAACAGCTCGTCCGGTGAGATTGTTGCATCGGCAGTGATTTCTACTGACGGTTTGCCTGTAGCCGCTTTGTTGCAAAGCGGTGTTGATCCGGATCGTGTTGGTGCGATGTCGGCAGCATTGTTGGCATTGAGTAGCCGTATTTCGCGTGAATTACAGCGAGGCAACTTGAAACAAGTGATTGTAGAGGGTGAGAAAGGGTATGTGTTGCTGATTCAAGCAGGAATCGGCAACGTGTTGGCAGTAACAGCCAATGAAAACGCCAAACTGGGTTTAATTTTGTTGGATGCCCGCCGAGCCGCTAAAAGCATTGTGGATATTTGCGGTTGATTATTTTGTTGTGATTGCTTTGCAATAAAATTTAAACAAAATTACTGCCTGAAAATAGCGAAAATGGTGGGTATTGAATTCCCGCCATTTTTGTATATTTGTTTTTCTTGTGTTTTTTTATGTTTTTCATTAAAATACTCGGTTCTATCAACCTTGCCTTTTACTTCGCATGGTAAAAGGATTTATTAGCCACAAGGAGTACACATGCGTCATTATGAAATCGTGTTCATCGTTCACCCTGATCAAAGCGAGCAAGTCGGTGCGATGGTGGAACGCTACAAAGAAACAGTTACAGAGTCCGGCGGTAAAATTCACCGCTTGGAAGATTGGGGTCGCCGCCAATTGGCATATCCCATTAACAAAATTCATAAAGCACATTATGTGTTGATGAATGTGGAATGTGAACCCAAAGTGATTGATGAAATCGAAACCGCATTCCGTTTCAATGATGCAGTATTGCGCCACTTAACCGTGAAAATGAATGAAGCGGTTACTGAGGCTTCTCCGATGATGAAAGAAGAGAAATCCAAAAGTTTGTTGAGCGGCAATGCCTCTGAAAAAACAGCTGAAGCCGTTGCTGAACAAGCATAAGCGAAAGTAAAAATTTTGGATAACCGGCTTCGCTTAAGTGCCCAAATCAAAAGTTTGGAAACCATTCGCTACACACCTGCTGGTTTGCCGGTGTTGCATATGTGGCTCAGCCACGAATCTTGGCAGGCAGAATTGGGGGAGCGGTATTTGGCAAAAATGGAAATAGAAGCCAAAGCACTGGGTGAAATGGCGTTAAATTGGCAATATCAAGTGGGCGATTGTGTTGAAATCAGTGGATTTCTTGCTCAAAAAGGATTGCGCCATACTCGGTCGGTATTGCACATTCAATCTATTCACGAAAATAAAGGTTAAAACGACATGGCTCGTCAATCATTTAAACGCAGAAAATTCTGCCGTTTTACGGTAGAAGGCATCAAACAAGTTGATTATAAATCTGTTGATTTATTAAAAGATTTTATTTCTGAAAACGGTAAAATTATCCCCGCTCGCATTACTGGCACCAAATCACATTACCAACGTCAATTATCGGTTGCGGTGAAACGTGCCCGCTTTTTGGCATTGTTGCCCTACACCGATCAACATAAATAATTAAGGAAAAAATCATGCAAATTATTTTGTTAGAAAAAGTTGGCGGTTTGGGCAATCTGGGTGATTTGGTTACTGTGAAAAACGGTTATGCCCGCAATTTCTTAATTCCGCAAAAGAAAGCTCAGCGTGCTACTTCGGCTAACTTGGCTGCTTTTGAAGAACGCCGCGCTGAATATGAAGCCCAGCAAGCCAAAATTTTGGCAGATGCACAAGTGCGTCAGGAAAAATTGAATGGTCAAACCATTACAGTGGCACAGAAAGCCGGTGTTGATGGTCGTTTGTTTGGTTCTGTAACCAATAATGATATTGCTGAAGCCATTAAAGCGGCCGGCGTTGATGTTGCCAAAGCCAATGTACGTTTGCCCAATGGTCCTTTAAAAGCAGTTGGCGAATATCTCATTGAAGTTGCTCTGCATACTGATGCAGTGGCAGAAGTTACTGTAGCGGTGATTGCTGCTACTGAGTAATCCTGTATCAAAAACAATCAGAATTCAGATTGGCTGAAAAAACGCACTGTCAAAAGCGGGAATTCCTGCTTGGGCGGTGCGTTTTTATGTGAAAGCGAGATAAATCGAAAATATGGAAACCATAGATTTGCACAATATCAGGCAAGACTACAGCAAGCAATCTTTGTCGGTGGCTGATTGCAGTGATGATCCACTGGTACAATTCAGAAGCTGGCTGAATGAAGCCATGCGTGCTCAGGTAAATGAACCCACCGCCATGAATGTGGCAACGGTGAATGAGCAAGGGCAGCCGAATGCCAGGATGGTTTTGCTCAAAGAAATTAATGACTGTGGTTTTGTTTTCTTTAGTAATTATCATAGCCGCAAGGGCAGGGCTTTGGCAGCAAATCCATTTGCCGCATTGACGTTTTTTTGGCCGGAATTAGAGCGGCAAGTGCGTATTGAAGGGAAAGTGAACAGGCTGTCTGAAACAGATTCCGATTTATATTTTGCTACACGTCCCTACAGCAGCCGTATTGGTGCATGGGCAAGTCATCAAAGTGAGGTGATTGGCAGCAAGCAAGAATTATTGGCAAAGGCAACCTTAATCGGTGTTAAACATCCGCTTAATGTACCGCGCCCGCCTCATTGGGGCGGTTATATAGTGTTGCCGGAGTTGTTGGAATTTTGGCAAGGCCGTCCCAGCCGTTTGCATGACCGTATTCAATATCGGCTGGATAAACAACAATGGATTAAAGAACGGCTGTCGCCATAGAGACATCATCATAGAGGCATTACCGGGGTTTTTCGGATATGGCTTGCTGTATAATGAGTGCTTCTCTTTCCTTGGCAGCAGGTGTTTGAAAATGAACCGGCATATTATTACAGCAGGGTTGATTTGCCTTTTGGCTTCTTGCAGCTCTGTATCCGTAACAGGTGAAACGGCGGCGGATTCTGTGCTGAAAAATGATGTTAGCCGCGAATTAAAGCAGATTTATCGGTGGACAGAAAATTGCAGCCGGATAATGGATATTGTTACAGAAAACAAAGGAACCAAAGTAGATGCGCAAGGGCGTGTTTTGGAAGTCAATGAAATATGGACGGTTTATGGTTGCGGGAAAAAAAAGGCTTATCCGATTAGAATGTTGCCTGATGCCAAAGGTGAAACAGATTATCATATTTTGGTTTCTCCAAAGAGTGCGGAACCAGTATCTCAAATATTAAAGCCTTGAGATTTTTTAAATGCGCCAAAATTAAATTTTAAAAATAAAACAAAAAATAATGCAAGCACTCACTACCATTGGTCTTAACCATCAAACCGCACCGCTCACAATTCGTGAAAAATTGGCGTTTCCCGCTGCTGTGCTGCCTGAAGCTGTGCGTGAATTAACCGGTAACAAAACAGTTTCGGAAGCCGTTATTCTCTCCACATGTAATCGTACTGAGTTGTATTGTATCGGTGATGACAGCGATGTGGTGCGCTGGCTTGCTGCCTACCACCAAATTGATGAAGCCGAAATTGCACCCTATTTATACCGATTACACAGCAATGATGCGGTGCGCCATGCTTTTCGTGTGGCTTGTGGTTTAGATTCTATGGTTTTGGGAGAGCCACAGATTTTGGGGCAATTGAAAGATGCTGTTCGTGTGGCGCAAGAGCAAAACGCGCTGCACGGTGAATTAAATGCCTTATTTCAAAAAACTTTTTCTATTGCCAAAGAAGTACGTACACATACTTCAGTGGGTGAGAATTCTGTTTCTATGGCGGCAGCTTCAGTCAAAATGGCAGAACAGATTTTTCCTGATATTAGTAAATTAAAAGTATTGTTTATCGGCGCGGGTGAGATGATTGAATTGGTGGCAACTTATTTTGCTGCCAAAAGCCCGCAGCAAATAACCGTGTTAAATCGTACACTAGCAAGGGCGGAGCAATTGTGTTCCGGTTTAAGTGTTCCGGCAAGAGCGGCGTTGCTGACTGCGCTGCCTGAGTTATTACACCAGCATGATGTGGTGGTGTCTTCCACTGCCAGTCCATTGCCGATTGTGGGCAAAGGGTTGGTGGAAAGTGCATTAAAGCAGCGGCGCGGTATGCCGATGTTTTTGCTTGATTTGGCGGTGCCACGTGATATTGAGGCCGAAGTAGGTAACTTAGACGATGCCTACCTTTATACCGTGGACGATATGATGAATATCGTTGAAAGCGGGAAAGAAGCACGAGCCAAAGCGGCCACTGAGGCAGAGCAGATTATCGGCAATAGAGTTAATGAATTTATGGAATGGCAGCAAGCTCGCCAATCTGTTCCGCTTATTTGCGCTTTGCGCGAAGAAGCAGAGCAAGAGCGGCAGCAAGTATTAGCCAATGCCAAAAAACGTCTTGCCCGAGGTGAACCACCTGAAATGGTGCTGGAACGATTGTCATATCAATTGACCAACAAATTGATGCACGCACCCACCCGAGTTTTAAATAAAGACAGTCAAAAATCTCCTGAATTGGTTCATGCCATCAGCCGAATTTATCATTTAGATAAAGGTTCTTAAAATTTTTCCTTATAAAATTAAATATTTTCTTTATTTGGTATATTTCCGAAATACCCTAAAAGCATTATTCCAGCGATTAAAATAATGCTTTTTTCTATGTTGTTTTGATCCATAGAAACAACAAAAAGCCAAACGAATTTGGCTTTTTGTTTATTTTTAAAAACAAGATAAGATTTAGTTCAACTCAACAAACTGGCAATAAAAATAACAATGATACCAATCGGCGCAACAAAGCGCAGAACGATGCTCCAAATTTGTGCTGCAGTGTCGCTTAAATTCAATTCACTCAATACCCCTTGCTGTTTCACAAACCAGCCCAAGAAAATCAGGGTTGCCAAACCGCCTAAAGGCATCATGAATTTGCTGGTGATTTTATCTAAAAAACTAAAGATATTGTTGCCAAAAATCAGAAACTTGTCCCATTCGTTAAACGACAACAAACAAGCAATCCCCAACAGCCAAACGGCAACACCGCCCACGACTGCTGCAACTTGGCGGTTTAGCGGCGTTTTTTCTTCCAAAAATTCCACGGTGGGTTCCAGCAAAGAAATGGCAGACGTGAGCGCGGCGAAAGTAACCAAAATAAAGAACAATGCACCAATAATTATGCCGCCGGACATGTTGCCGAAAGCAATGGGTAAAGTTACAAAAAGCAGTCCCGGTCCTGAATCCAGTTTTAAATTATTGGCAAACACCAGCGGGAAAATTACCAAACCGGCAGCCAGCGCGAAAATAGTATCCAAAATAATCACAGAACGTGCGGTTTTCAGCAAATTGATTTCTTTGCCCAAATAAGAGCCATAAGAAAACATAATGCCCATACCTAATGACAAAGTGAAAAAAGCGTGTCCCAGCGCAGCCAAAACCGATTGACCGTTGATTTTACTCCAATCAGGGGCAAATAAAAACGATACACCTTTACCGAAAGTATCGGTACTGAATATCACATATACCAGCATTATCAGCAGAATAATCGCCAAACCCGGCATCATGATTTTAGATGCACGCTCAATGCCGCTGCTCACGCCCATGGCGATAATGCCGATGGTCAGTGCCATAAACACCGTGTGCCACAGCAATAATGATTTAGGATTTGCCAAGAAATCCGTGAATACTTTATCGGTATCATCACCACTCATACCGCTGAACGTTCCTTTTAAAGTGATGAAAATATAGTCAATTGCCCAGCCGCCAATCACACTGTAAAACGACAGCACCAAAAAGCCCGCAATAATGGCAACCAGGCCGACAATGCCCCATGCTTTGGTTTGGTTATTTTGTTTGGCAACATCTTCTATTGCCAGCATCGGATTTTTTTGCCCGCGTCTACCGATTAACCATTCGGCAACCAAGAGCGGGAAGCCCACTAAGGCGATGCACAATAAATAGGTTAGCACAAAGGCAGAACCGCCGTTGGTGCCGGTCATGTAAGGAAATTTCCAAATATTACCCAAACCAATAGCCGATCCCGTTGCCGCCAGCAAAAAGCCAATGCGTGATCGCCATTGCCCATGAGCGTGTTTTAGTGTTCCACTCATCTCAATTTCCTTTCTGTGAAAATAAACTTCAAAACTTGAACTATTAATAATGTCAGTGAGTAAAATCATGCCATTAAAATTTACAAAAAACAAGGATAAATTTAATTTGATATAAATGAATTGTATTTTTTAGCATAAATAACCCGCAATAAAGATTGATTACTGAACATGTTGAATTAAAAATAAAGGAATATTGAGAACGGCAGAAAATAGCGGCGAGATATAATCATTTGTGATTATTGCGGGAAAAGTTGCTGTGTGTTGCCATGACAACGCGGTATTGGATTTTAACTTTCAGGCAGCCGCCACAGCCACCTCAATCCGACAGCACAAATCAATACGGCAATTAAGATTATCCAAGGGTATTGAGGCAATCTTATCCACAACACAGGTATGCTGATTGACATGGCTGCTGCCGATACATACTTTGCCCGGCGCGGTATGGCGCGGCGTTCTTCCCATTGCGTGATAATGCTACCGAATAGGGCGTGTTGGCACAGCCATTGGTGAAAGCGCGGTGATGCTTTTGCCCAGCAAGCTGCGGTGAGCAGTATAAACGGCGTAGTGGGCAGTAACGGCACAACAATGCCGATAATGCCAAGCAATAAGGACAGGCTGCCTGAAAGCCATAAAATGATGCGGTATGTTTTGCTTTTTAGCATAATGAAAATAAGGTGCAAAATCTGTTTTCAGGCAGCCTGAGGTGCAATTATTCTGCTTTTGTCGGTGCTTCTATCTGTTCAGCCCAGCCGCACTCTTTTTGCGGGCAAACTTTCTCTGTGCCGCGCCGTTTTGTGGTTTTGATGGTAAGAATAGGCCAACTGCATTGCGGGCAGGGTTCATTGATGGGCGGATTCCAAGTGGCATAATCACATTTTGGGTAAGTGTTGCAACTGTAAAACAGCTTGCCGTAGCGGCTTTTCCGTTCAATTAAATGCCCTTTGCCGCATTTTGGACAGAGCACACCGGTGTCTTTGGGTTTTTCCAAAGGCTCAATGTGTTTGCATTTGGGATAATTGGCGCAACCGATAAATTTACCGTAGCGTCCGCGTTTATACACCAACTGCCCGCCGCAATCGGGGCATTCCCGCCCTTCAACAATGGTGGGTTCTTCGGCTTCTTTGGCGGCATCTTCAGCCGTTTCATTGAGATTTCGCGTGTAGTCGCACTCGGGATAGCCCGAGCAGGCAATGAAGCGGCCGCGCTTGCCGAATTTGATTTGCAATTGGTGCTGCCCACATTTGGGGCAAACTTCGTCTAAACTTTCAGCGGTTAATTCAGCGCGCGGAATATCCTCTTTGGCTTTGACTTCTTTGTTAAAGCCTTTCCAAAATTGCTGCATCACCGGTATCCATTGCCGCTTGCCATTGGCAATATCGTCTAATTGATCTTCCAGCTTGGCAGTAAAGTGGTAATCCACATATTGAGCAAAATGCTCAGTGAGAAATTTATTGACCACTTCACCGGTGTCTGTGGGCAAAAATCGTTTTTGATCAAGGGTTACGTATTCGCGGTCTTTCAGCGTGGAGATGATGCTGGCATAAGTGGACGGACGGCCAATGCCGTATTCTTCCAAGGCTTTAACCAAGCCGGCTTCCGAGTAACGCGGCGGAGCTTGGGTAAAATGCTGTTCACCATATAATTTATCTATCGGCAGCATTTCACCTTCTTTTAACTCCGGCAATTTTTTGCTGTTTTCATCTTCTGCGTCTTCGTCCACGCTTTCTTCATACACGCTTAAAAAACCGGCAAAGGTTTGCACTTGTCCGTTGGCGCGGAAAATGCCTTTACCCACAACGATGTCAATGGTGGTGGTATCGAAACGGGCAGGCGTCATTTGGCAAGCAACGGTGCGCTGCCAAATCATTTGGTATAGCTTAAATTGGTCGGCATTTAAAAACGGTTTAACCGATTCCGGCGTGCGGTACACCGAAGTCGGGCGGATTGCTTCGTGTGCCTCTTGGGCATTTTTGGATTTGGTTTTGTAAAGTTTCGCACTGCCGGGCAGGAAATCTGTGCCGATTTTATTTTCAATATAATGGCGAATTTCGGCAACAGCATCGGCAGACAAGGTGAGTGAATCGGTACGCATATAGGTAATCAAACCCACCGCGCCTTGCCCCACGTCCACGCCTTCATAGAGTTGCTGAGCAGTGCGCATGGTGCGGTCAGTAGTCATACCCAATTTGCGTACGGCATCTTGCTGCAAGGTTGAAGTGGTAAACGGTGCGGCAGGATTGCGGCTACGTTTTTTCTTCTCAACTTTGGCGACTTGCGCTTCTTGTCCGGTAAGGGCGGCAATTTTTTCTGCTTGCGCCGCCTCGTTGGGCAAGTCGAATTGTTCTAACTTTTGCCCTTGCCAATGCGTGAGTTTGGCACTGAATTGAGTGCGGGATTTATGGCTGTCTAAATGCACAGTCCAGTATTCTTGCTCTTGGAAAGCGCGAATTTCGTTCTCACGTTCACAAATCAGGCGCAATGCAGGACTTTGCACTCGTCCGGCGGAAAGCCCGCGCCGAATTTTCTTCCACAGCAGAGGAGAGAGATTAAAGCCGACCAAATAATCCAAAGCACGGCGTGCTTGTTGTGCGTCCACCAATGTTTGTGATAATTCACGCGGATGCGCTACTGCGTCCAGTACTGCTTTTTTGGTGACTTCATGGAATACCACGCGCTGGGGTTTTAAATCTTTCAAGCCGCGCTTGGATTTTAAAATTTCCTGCAAGTGCCATGAAATTGCCTCACCTTCGCGGTCAGGGTCAGTTGCCAGATAGAGGTTATCGGCGACTTTGGCAGCAGACACAATCGCATCAACATGCTTGCTGTTGCGGGCAACCAGCTGGTATTTCATGTTGAAATCGTTATCAGTATCCACTGCGCCGCTTTTAGGAATTAAATCACGCACATGTCCGTAAGATGCCAAAATTTCAAAATCACTGCCCAAATATTTCTTCAGCGTTTTGGCTTTGGAGGGTGATTCAACAATGAGTAGGTTTTTTGCCATAGATTTTCTTTACAATTTTTTTGCTGTGCTGTTTGGATAACAAAGTAAGTGTATTTATTTTTCCAAAATATTTTCCAATATATAAGGCTTATTGCAGAAACGCAATGTATTCGTGCAGTGTTTCATTGTGCTTTGTGCATAAAAAGCAGTAAAATAAACACCGATGTATGGCAGTTTTTGCCATTAACAAGCAGTTTTAATCTTTTTTAAAGGAAATCACAATGGGTTTATTGGACTCTGTATTGGGCTCGGTTATGGGCGCTGTCGGCGGTAATAATCAGCAAGGTCAAGCCTTGCAGCTGGTAATGCAGCTGGTGAATCAAATGGGCGGCGTGGGTCAGGTATTCAGTAAGTTGCAATCTTCCGGTTTGGGCGATATTTTACAATCTTGGGTTTCCACCGGCAGTAATCAAACAGTGAGCGGCGAACAAATCAGCAATGCGTTCGGCAGCGATTTAATTAACCAAGTAGCAAGCAAAGTGGGCGTTGACGGTGGACAAGCGGCTAACCTGATTTCTCAGTTTTTGCCGATGATTGTTGATCAATTAACCCCCAATGGCGATGCTTCACAAGCGCAAGGTGCTGATTTGACTTCACTGGGTGCCAGCTTACTCAAAGGCTTCCTGAATAAATAATTTCAGTTGCTTGTGTGGTTTTATTGCCACATCGGCGGTTTGACGAGATAGAAAAAGCGGTTGCCGAAACAACCGTTTTTTTATTTAGATGCCCGAGAATTAGCGTTTCAGGTTGCCTGAAAGCATGAAATACGGATTGAGATAAAAAATGACGGAGCAACACAAAATACTCAACAGCAGTGATGCGAAAACCAAAGCCGCTGTTTTGGCAGAAGCCTTGCCGTATATTCGGCAATTTTCCGGCTGTACCGTAGTGATTAAATACGGCGGCAATGCCATGATTGAACCTGAATTAAAAGAGGGATTTGCCAAAGATGTGGTGCTGCTGAAGCTGGTGGGCATGCATCCGGTAGTAGTGCACGGTGGCGGACCGCAAATCAATCAATTGCTGCAAAAAGTCGGCAAAGAGGGGGTGTTTGTGCAAGGCATGCGTGTTACCGACGGCGAGACCATGGATATTGTGGAAATGGTGCTGGGTGGGCATGTTAATAAAGAAATTACCTCATTGCTGAACCAACACGGTGGCAAAGCCGTTGGTATTACCGGCCGCGACAGCCATTTTATCAGAGCCAAGAAAATGTTCATCAATACGCCCGAACGCAATGGCGTGGACATCGGACAAGTGGGGCAGGTAGAAAGTATTGATACTTCATTGATACAAGGTATGGTGAAGCAAGGTTATATTCCCGTGGTTGCACCAATCGGTGTTGGACGGCAAGGGGAAGCGTTTAACATCAATGCCGATGTGGTGGCGGGTAAATTGGCAGAAGCCTTAAATGCCGAAAAACTGATTATGATGACCAACACCGCCGGTGTTTTGGACAAAGACGGTCAATTGCTGACCAACCTGACACCGACACGAATTGATGAATTGATTGCAGACGGAACACTGCACGGCGGTATGTTACCGAAAATCAGTTCGGCACTGGATGCCGCACTGGGCGGTGTCAAAGCCACGCACATTATCGACGGACGTGTACCACATGCTTTGCTGTTGGAAATTTTTACCGATGAAGGTGTGGGTTCAATGATTTTGTGCGAGCGCGGCGCGTGAATTTACTGATCGAAGCGCATCATTTTTTGGAAAAATTTTTGGGGAAACGGTTTCAAGATGATTTTTTTAAGTTTTTATCCCGTTTTCAGACAGCTTGTTTGCTGTGAGTGTGTTCCGAAATGACAATCCAATCCAATCATTGTCTTATTGCCAACCGCCGAGCTGTATTGGCAGAAATTGAAGCACAGCGGCAGAGTGCAGCGGCACAGCAGCCGGTGCAGTTGATTGCCGTGAGTAAAACTTTTCCGGACGAGGATATTCGTATTCTGGCAGCCGATGGGCAGCGTGATTTTGGTGAGAATTACATACAAGAATTTGCTGCCAAAAGTGAAGCATTGGCAGATTTGCCGATTGTCTGGCACATCATCGGGCAGATACAATCCAATAAAAGCCGTGTGGTAGCCGAGCGAGCGCAGTGGGTACACACCATTGATCGCCCAAAAATTGCACAGCGACTCAATGAACAGCGCCCCGATAATTTACCGCCTTTACAAGTGTGCATCGAAATCAATATCGGCGGCGAAGACAACAAACACGGTATTGCACCTGATGAAGCCGAATTGTTGGCACTGGCACAAGCCATTGAAGCACTGCCGAAATTAACCTTGCGCGGATTGATGTGCGTGGCGAAAGCAGGCAGCAATCAAACAGAATTAAACCAACAATTTTTACGCATGAGCGAATTATTGCGCAGCCTTCAGGCAGCCGGATTGAAGGTTGATGTCTTGTCTATGGGCATGAGTGCCGATATGGATACCGCCATTGCATGCGGTGCAACGCATGTTCGTGTGGGCAGTGCGATTTTTGGCAGCCGAGCAACGGCAAATAACAAGGAAACAAAGTGATGATTTATTTTCTCGGTGGCGGCAACATGGCAACGGCGATTATTGCCGGTATGCGCAGCAAAGGCAGTGATGATATTTGTGTGGTTGAACGCAATTTGGAAAAACAGCAAGCATTGGCAGAAAAATACGCAGTCAAAACCACGGACAGGCTGCCTGAAATCAGTGCAGATGACGTGTTGGTGTTGGCAGTAAAACCCAAAGACATGCAGGCTACTTTGCAAGAAGTCAATACGCAGGGTGCTTTGGTGTTGAGCGTGGCAGCAGGGCTGACTGTTGCCACACTGAGCCGCTATTTAAATGGTGCTACACGCATTATCCGCATTATGCCCAACACACCGGCACAAGTTGGTCTTGGGGTGGCAGGCATGTATGCCGCAGAACACATCAGTGATGCAGATAAGCAGCGGGCAGAAAATATCATGCGCAGCAGCGGTGAAGTCGTGTGGCTGCCTGAAGAAAATGATTTGCATCGCATTACCGGCATCAGCGGCAGCGGTCCGGCTTATGTGTTTTATTTTTTAGCTGCTTTGCAGCAAGCCGCCGAAGAGCAGGGGTTTGATGCGGAGACAGCACAACGATTGAGTTTGGCAACTTTTAAGGGAGCAGTTGCATTGGCGGAAGTTTCCCGCGAAGATTTTCATCAATTACAACAGAATGTTACTTCAAAAGGCGGCACCACTTTTGAAGCCATTGCCGTTTTTGAACGCGGCAATATAAACAGCACCATTCGCGAAGGTGTACGCGCGTGTGTGGCACGTTCACAAGAAATTAGCCGTGAATTTGATTGAATAGTACCTGGTTTTTCTCTCTGAAAAAAAATAATAGCATAACTATATTTGAGATTTACTGATTATGTGAATCACATCGTGAATCACCTTACTAAAAAATACCAATCGGTTTAAGTTATTGAAAAAAATACAGTGTATTGAGCTGTTCCATTATATTATTCAACACCATCAAAAACAAAGAAAGTTCTGATGGTGTTGAAAGCGTGCCTGTAAAATCAAATATGCTTAAAACGGCTAATTGCACTATGCAGCAGCAAATGCCAGCACATTTTCTTTTACCCGCTGACTTAATATCGGCATTTCTTCTCTCAATGCCTCTGTAGCATCTAAAAATCTCGCCACTTCTTGATAAGACAAAATTTTACCCACACACAGATGAAATTCGGCGTGTGCTTTAAGCAAAGCGGCATATTCAGGCGATGCTTCGTATTGTTTGCCTTCTCCATACAAAAAAACACCCAAAGGGCAAAGATTATCCGCACTCGCCTTTTCAGGTTTGTATCGTTCAGGATTTTCTTGTCTCTTACTGGACTTTGGTTCTTTTAATTCTTGAATCCATGCTTCATGACCGGCAATTATTGCCGCTGTATCAATATTTTTACTCATTTTTTAGTTCTGCTTTTTCTATCTGTTTAATACACAAACACATCAATCAGCTGGGCAATATATTCGCAAAAAATACTCTATTCATGTTTTGATTTGCCCACTGCATTGATGAACGACTTATTTTCAAGTATCTGTTTTTAATATGAAATATAATTTATCGACCCAAATCATACAAAGTTCGTCTTGCCAATGCCAAATTCCCTTTATGCCTATCCACCACAACATAAAAGAACAATGATTCAAAAGAGTCGGAGTTGGGTGTTTTGTTACCATGAAGGTGAATACGAGTGAGGTGGTATTGATTTCCCAAAGTTACCAAAATATCTTCCACCTCCTCATCAATTTTTAACCTGTTAAGCGTAGCTACTTGGGCGTTCACTATCGTTGCCGCACCGGCAGCGGCATACTCCAGATCAATGTGATTCGTGTGCGTTTCTCCTACAATAATCATCCCTGTTTCGTAGTCAACGATAGCAGCTGCAAGAGCACCGTCAATGTCCAATAACTTATTAAGATTTACTGAATAATCCATGTGTTTTACTCCCATAAAATATTATTGCGTTTGCCATATGCATAGCTGGTAACAGTTGCACTTATACCTGCATCCTGTATGTTTATTATTACACAACATTTTACAAATAAAGACAACGCGCTTAAATACCTAACAAATAAATAACACTGTTTTGCATAAACTGATATTTTTGATTATTGTTTCTATATTATATTATATAATCAAATCAAATAATTACTACCGTTGTTTATTATTTGATTTGATTATACGCGAACTTCATAGATAATTGTTTAAAATAAATATTTACTTTATTTTCATAAATTTACACTACCTAACATCTGCGATTATGAAAATACCCGCTTTTATTGACTGATTAAAAGCAAAGGGTTGTGCCGGACAGCCGGAACAACCCTTTGTTCAATATAAAAAGCATCATCAAGAGAGAAGTGCTGTAACAGACTACTTCGTTATTAAAGTGCCAAACAGTAAATAACAACGCTTTGCGTTTTACTTACTGCTACGCAGCTTGAAAATATAAATTTACCTTTAGTTACAATAGTTTATTTAAAAGTAACCGCCTTGAGATTTTAAAATAACCGATGATTTTATATTATTGACTTGAGGCAAAGGCAAGTAACGCCCCGCCATAGCTTGATAAATTAAGTTTTCATTTTTCAATACAGTATAGCGATTATTTAACAAATTTTGCGCCGAGGACAATTCGGTATTCAAAGCACTGAGCCAATCGCTGAGTGGGTTTGCTCCATATTGATAGCGAATTTGGTAATAACGGCTGTTTTTTTGGTCAAACCGATGTTTTTCTTCAATATTGGCTAAGGTATCACGGCTGAGTTGATATTGAGTATAAAAACCGCTGACTTCATTTAATGAAGTGGTTAAGGTTTTTTCAAAGTCTAATTTGGCTGATTCAAATGCCGCTTCGGCTTGTTTGTTTTGCCAATGCAGATGCTGCCAATCCAAAAACGGCAAATTGATGGATATTGCTCCTGCGCCAATCGGAATATTAAATGCACTGCGATACTCATCAGATGAGGTATTGACCGCCGCACTTAAACTGATGCTTGGATACCAGCTTTTTTGTGAGGCTTGTTGATTGGTATATGCTTTTTGTAAACGATATTCGGCAGCACGCAAATCGGGGCGGCCAGACAAAACCGACAAAGGAATATTTAAATCAACCGTGTGAATGGCAAGGTTAGTCAAACGAATCGGTTGCAGATTCAGGGGTTCATTCGGATGAATATTCAATAAATTACGCAGATTTTGCTCTAAATTTTGTCGGTTTTGGCGCAAACCAATCAAAGCATTTTCGGCACTCAATAAAGATTGATTGGCATTGGTGGGGTTGATGCTGGATACTTTGCCTACTTTGTATTGGGTAGTGGCAATACGTGTAATTTCTTGATATTGCGCAATACTCTTCTCCGTGAGTGCAATGGCTTCGTTTACATAAGTGAGCTGAAAATAAGCATCAATCAGGCTGTTCACCAAAGACAAGCGAGCAGCAACGACATCTTCTTCGGCAGCGCGGTATTCCCATCCAGCCGCCGCGGCAGTATCGCGCACTCTTTGCCAAAGGTCTAATTCATAATTTAAGCCAATTTTTCCCGAAAAACTGTGCGAAGAATGACTGCCGTCTTTCAGGTTTTTATTTACTGAAGCACCGATTGAACCACTGCCTTGCGGCCACAAATCAGCACCGGCATCATTGGCCTGAAAACGCGCACGTTCAGCATTGATAGCTGCTTGTTTTAAATCAACATTATTATTTAAAGCACTTTGAACCAGATGATTAAGCTGCGAATCACCATAAATTGTCCACCATTGCCTGTCTGTTTGATATTGCGCTGCCGCTTCTTGCTCACTCAACATACCGGCTTTAGTCAGTTGCTGCTGCGGGTAAGGGGTGCTGACAGCACAGGCAGATAAATACAAAACTGTGCTGACACTGCTTAAGGCTACCTGAACTTTTTTTTTCATATTGTATTTAATTTCAGTAACTGTTTTTCAAGCAGCTGTTCATCCAATATTGCCGCTGTTTCGGATTGAGTATCTGCCAAAAATCGTATTGCCCTTCAAGTTCTTGAACCCTTATTTGAATTCGCTGTTCATAGGTGTTTAAAACATATTGCCGGGCGAGCTCTTCATCAAACACAGGTTGAGATAATAGCTCAGTCATTTGTTTTAATTCTTTGTTTTTATTAAAAGCATCTTGGTTTACGGAAGCAAGTACTCCGTTTCTGTAACGGGTGCGCACGTAATGCAAACGGGATTTTTGCAGCTCACTCAAATTAAGCCGACGCACATCACAGCTGGGTGTTTCGGCAGCCGATGCCATATTGAACAGAGTTGCCATTGCCGCAATAAATAAACAGCTGAATAGTTTCAAGTAAAAAGCAAGCTTAACCACAATGTATCAATCCATTATCTGACTGGGCTGGATTGTAAAATTGTTACGGGTGAAACGATGTATAATGACCGAAAATTTGAGTAAATTACTGATTTTTTAGTAAGGAATCAACATTATTTTGGTGTCAATTCCTCTGAGTATTTAATTTTCGATATTATTTTTCAAACAGCCCCCTGATTGAGAACACAAATAGATGAGTAAGACAGATTTTCGCATTGCCCCCAGTATTTTGTCAGCCGATTTTGCCCGTTTGGGTGAGGAGGTTCAACAGGTGATTGCAGCCGATGCGGATTGGATTCATTTCGATGTTATGGACAATCATTATGTTCCCAATCTAACTTTTGGTCCGATGATTTGCCAAGCCTTGAAGCCCTATGCTGCTGTTCCCATGGATGTGCATTTAATGGTGGAACCGGTGGACGCGATGATTGAAGCCTTTGCCAAAGCCGGCGCGAACATCATCACTTTTCACCCGGAAGCCAGCCGCCATATTGACCGCAGTTTGAGTTTAATCCGCGATTTAGGCTGCAAAGCCGGTTTGGTATTAAATCCGGCAACTTCGATATCTGTGCTGGAACATGTATTAGACCGATTAGATGTGGTGCTGTTGATGTCGGTCAATCCCGGCTTCGGCGGGCAGCAATTTATTGCACAAACCTTAAACAAAATTTGTCAAACCCGTATATTGTTAGACACACATCAGCAGCACAGCGGACAGCGGATATTGTTGGAGGTGGACGGCGGTGTGAAAGCCGATAATATTGCCGATATTGCACGGGCGGGCGCAGACACCTTTGTTGCGGGGTCTGCCATTTTCGGACACAGCGATTATGCGGCGCAAATTGCTGCCATGCGCTCGGCATTGTCTGCCGTGTCGGTGCATTCTGAACAATAAATGAAAACACACATGAAAATCAATCATCAGCCCTTGCCCAATATCGTGGTGGGCATGTCAGGCGGCGTGGATTCGTCGGTAGCCGCATATGTATTAAAACAAGCGGGCTACCCCGTTCGCGGTGTGTTTATGCAAAACTGGGAAGACGATAACGATGATGAGTATTGCTCAATTAAACAAGACTCGTTAGATGCCGTTGCCGTGGCGGATTTACTGGGCATGGATATTGATATTGTCAATTTTGCCGCACAATACAAAGACAATGTGTTTGCCTATTTTTTGCAAGAATACCAAGCAGGACGAACGCCGAATCCCGATGTATTGTGCAATGCCGAAATCAAATTCAAATGTTTTCTGGATTACGCGGTCAGCGGGGGTGCGGACAACATTGCCACCGGACATTATGCCCGCAAAGTGGTGCGCGGTGATGTGCATTACATGCTTAAAGGTGCGGATACCAACAAAGATCAAAGCTATTTTTTATATCGGTTAAAGCCGCATCAGCTTGAAAAATCGCTGTTTCCTTTGGGGGAATTAACCAAACCCGAAGTACGCAAGCTGGCTGAAAAAGCACATTTGCCCACAGCCGCAAAAAAAGACAGCACCGGTATTTGCTTTATCGGCGAGCGTCCGTTTCGTCAATTTTTACAGCGTTATCTGCCGACCAATCCCGGTGATATGATCACTCCTGAAGGTAAAAAAATGGGGATACACGAAGGTTTGATGTATTACACCCTGGGTCAGCGCAAAGGTTTGGGCATTGGCGGTGCGGGCGATGCTTGGTTTGTGGCGGGTAAAAATTTATCCGCCAACGAATTGGTGGTGGTGCAAGGGCATCAGCATCCTTTATTGCAAAGCCGGAGTTTAATCATGCACGACCTGAGCTTCACGCTACCTGAAAAACCCAAAGAAGGCATATACGGTGTCAAAACCCGTTATCGCATGGCAGATGCCGCAGCAAAATTAACATATTTGAATGAAGATTGCGCCAAATTGGAATTTCAGGAAGCACAATGGGCGGTTACACCCGGTCAATCTGCGGTGCTATATGACGGTGATTGTTGCTTGGGTGGCGGCGTGATTACAAAAACCGATCAGAACAGCATTGTATAGCCCTGCCTAAAATGTTTTTAGATATTATTATCTCTTAATAACAGTTTTCAAAATTTAACAAACACTTAGCCCTTAAATTCCATGATTTAAGAGCTGTTCGGGGTTTTACTTTGATTTAATTCAAATAATTCAGGCTATGCTTGAATCATCGTTTAACTTAAATCGGGTTTTGTCGAATATTTCACCATTTTTCCACATAGTGAATGCGAGCTGAGCCAATTTGCGCATTAAAGCAATAATGATGACTTTTTGGCTTACCCGCTTTTTCTAAGCGGCTGATGAAACCCAGCCATCGAAGAATTGATAGGCCTCCGCCGCGGGCATTAGGGCGCAACAATACCGATCCCAGAAAGCCGGGTGGTAAATTTCGACGGGCTTGCTCGCGGGTCATGCTGCGCATGGAGGCGGTGTAGCCGTTTTCCACAGCAGCACGCTTGGTTATTCCCTGTGGGTTTCGCCGCGGGGGTCGTTCACGTAGCCGCTCTCATGGTCGAGTATGCGGCCGATTAATACATCAAAAGCTGACATTATTCACCTCTCTTTTTATCGAATACCCATCCAATAAGGTATAAACAAACCAATACAGCAAGTAAGCGTGCGTATTGCTTAGTTGTGTTCTCGGTGTATCGCTATCAACTGTTCCAATACGCGCCAGTGATTTATTTCTTCACCGTGTTCATTGGTGCGTTGCGTTCTGCTTCCGCCAAAATTAAGGCTTCCAGTTCGGCTTCGTGTTCCGGCAATAGGCTACTCATACCGCCTCCGTTGTTCAGTCGTCGCCGCTATTGTGTAAGAACCGGCGGCGGAAATCTTTTAGAACCTATGTTCAATAATGTTTAAAAACCAATATTCAAAAAATTCTTAATAAAATCATATGGCGTATAATTAGCAGATAAACCAAGATAGTAGGTAATCCTTTATGTACCCGAGTGATTTGACAGATAGCCAATGGGCGATGATTGAGTCGTTTTTTGACATCATATGATTTTATTAAGAATTTTTTTTTGAACATGGGTTCTTAAAGCGGTTTAAGAATTTGCATCGCCGCACTTGTGACTATTGTGCGGGAACGGAACGGGAGAGTCTGTTATTGCGCAATAATATAGCTAAACTAATAAATTTTTCAAAACGACTAGCCAGAAAAATTACGGCTAATTATCTGAAATCTGCTGAATAGGCTATGTCTTCTTTTTTGAAAAAATAATAGTACAGCTATAAATTCGCGCCGGATGAGATAAGGCGAATAGAGCAAGAGGGGAAAAGAAAACAGGCTGCCTGAAAAAGGGCGCTTGTTGTACAATGCGCGCTCTTTCTTAAATTTTAAGTACAAGAGGTGAGGTAAATGAAAAAAGTAATTAAATGGGTTTTGATTGGTATTGCTTGCTTATTTGTTTTGGGCTTGCTCTTTGGTGGTAATAAACAAGGGACAACACAAGATACCGGCAATCGCGCTGCGAGCGCGCAAAACGCTGAATCTGCGAGCGCACAAAACGCTGAATCTGCTCCCGTTGAGGAAATGTTGAAAGTCACAGCTGCACAAATGGTTAAAACCTACGATGATAACGAGGCCGCAGGCGATGCTGCGTACAAAGGTAAAAAATTGGCCATTACCGGTACAATTGAAAGCATTAACAAAGACATATCGGACAACACAGTGATTAATTTCAAAGGTAAAGATTTTTCCCATGTTATGGCCAACTTGGCAGATTCTGAAGAAGAAAAAGCCTTGAAATTGAAAAAAAATACACAGTTGACCGTGATATGCATCGGCGATGGTGAAGTAATGGGTTCACCTGTTGCGCGTAATTGCATTATTCAGTAATTGTATTTTTCAAATACTAAAGCCACCTGAACAACCTTCAGGTGGCTTTTATGTGCGTGGGCGCAACGGGGCAATCGTCCGTTATTGCTCAGTAAGAAATACGGAGGATAGCTGACAGAACGGGGAGGAGAGAAAAAAACAGGCTGCCTGAAGAAAGGGCAGCTTTTCGGCAAAAGTATCGCCGGCGATACTTTTGCTTGTACCACATCTTTAGTGTTCAAAAATCTGTGTCAATCCCCTAAACTATTCCAAATAGGAGACAACACATGAACAACCCCATATTCGACTTTAAAACAGCACTTAAACAGCTTCAATCAGGTCAAGCACTGACAGGCAAAGACGGCATACTCACCCCGCTTATCAAACAACTGACCGAAGCTGCTCTTGATGCCGAAATCGAACATTATCTCGAACAGAACCCACAAGAGCCCAACCGCCGCAACGGTTACACCAAAAAGACGGTCAAGGCAAATTCCGGCAGCTTTGAATTGGAAACACCGCGAGACCGAAACGGTGA
>NZ_JQKE01000024.1 GCF_000745895.1 Stenoxybacter acetivorans DSM 19021
TAATCCGCCTATCACCTGTGAAGCGCAAAGGTGGCATTAAAGTACAGCGATTACTGGCGGCTACCTCTGATAATTACCGTGAGCAACTACTGAAACTGTGTTAAATCTTTCATGCGATTGCCCTGATCAATTGGGTATGTGTTCACGGAGAAAATTTTTGCCAACCGTGTTCACTCACAAATGATCTCAAGGCTTGGTCGTGCGGTTCTGTGGGCAGAGTGTCCACTTTCTGGCAGGAGAACCCCGCACCGATGATGCGGGGAAGATGGCTTCGGGCTGCCTGAAAAAGTGTGGCATCGTAATAACCGCCGCCTTGTCCGAGCCGAAATCCTTGTTGGTCAATGCCCAGCAGCGGCACGATAATGGTGTGCAGTCGGTGGGCACGGATTTTAGGTGTTTGCCGCCATGTTTGTTTTTGCCGCCCGCATTTTTCAGACAGTTTTGTGCAGGGGGTGAACCACAGCCGCAATTTTTTGCGTTCAATCAATGGGAAATAGGGTTTTGCACCGCGCTGCCGTGCTTTTTGTACAAAATCATGCAACGATAATTCACTGCCCATGGCTTCATATACCGCCATTTTTTTACCGCGTTTAATCAGCCGATACAGTTGATGATTGATTCGTTTTTCAGCACGAAAACGTTCATTTTTCGGCAAATTTTTTCGTGCTTGACGCAATCGGCGGCGCAGATCGGCTTTTAATTGAGCATGAGCTGATGTGTTCATTGTGCGGTAAATTTCAGGCAGCTAATCTGTATTAAATTCGCCGCGCCAATACTTCTGCCTTGCCGATGTATAAAGCAGGGGTTAAGGCGAGCAGTTCGATTTTAGCAGTTTCCGGAATGGATAATTGGCGGATAAAAGCGTGCAGGGTCTCCGGTGTGATGCCGCCTTTGCCGCGTGTTAATTCTTTGAGCTGTTCATAGGGGTTGGCAACGGCATAACGGCGCATCACGGTTTGAATGGGTTCTGCCAAGAGCTCCCAAGTGGCATCTAAATCGGCAAGCAAGGCAGTAGGGTTGATTTCCAATTTATTTAAGCCGCGCATGTGTGCCGACCAACCCAGCACGGTATAACCAAACCCCACACCCATGTTACGTAATACTGTGCTGTCGGTTAAATCGCGCTGCCAGCGGGAAACAGGCAGTTTTTCTGCTAAATGGTTTAATACGGCGTTTGCCATACCCAAATTGCCTTCGGAATTCTCAAAATCAATGGGATTGACTTTGTGCGGCATGGTAGAGCTGCCCACTTCACCTGCTTTGACTTTTTGTTTAAAATAGCCCAATGATATATAGCCCCAAACATCACGGTTAAAATCAATCAATATGGTGTTGATGCGCCCGATGGTTTGAAAAAATTCAGCCATATAATCATGCGGCTCAATTTGTATGGTGTAGGGGTTAAATGTCAAACCCAAATCTTGTTCAACAAAACGGCGGCAAATGTTTTCCCAATCTGCTTGGGGGTATGCTGCCAGATGGGCATTGTAGTTGCCCACTGCACCGTTAATTTTTCCCAAAAATTCTTGTTTGGATAATAATTCGGTTTGGCGGTACAGGCGTGCGGCAATATTGGCAAATTCTTTGCCCAGTGTGGTTGGTGTAGCGGGCTGTCCGTGGGTGCGGCTCATCATTGGCAGGGCAGCGTGTTCATGTGCCAATTCACGTAATTTGGCAGTAATTTCAGATAGTTTTGGCAATAGCACTTCATCACGTGCTTGTTTCAGCATTAAGGCGTGTGATAAGTTGTTGATGTCTTCGCTGGTGCAGGCAAAGTGAATAAACTCACTGACTGCCAATACTTCAGGCACGGCAGCAAAACATTTTTTCAGCCAATATTCAATGGCTTTGACATCGTGGTTGGTGGTGGCTTCAATCGCTTTCACCGCTGCTGCGTCATCTAAGGAAAATTCAGCAATCACACGGTCGATTTCGGCTAAAACCACATCGGTGAACGGCGGTACTTCGGCAATGGCGGGTTCGGCAGCCAAAGTTTTCAGCCAGCCCAATTCAACATGAACACGGGCGCGCATTAAGCCGTATTCTGAAAAAATAGGACGCAGAGATTCAACGGAGGCGGCATAGCGGCCATCTAGAGGGGAAAGGGCAGATAGGGGATTTAACATGGTGTTTTTCTTTAAGTTGCTTAAAAATAGTATTATTTTGTGTAATTGTAAAAAGTGATTTCAGCCACTCTAAAATTGGCGATATTTATAGATGGCAATGGCATTCGCTGGGCGGAGATATATATGAGATTTTAAATCAAACAGTATCAATTTAATTTAATTTTCAATAATTTCTGCAACCAATAACTCAATGGCATTCTTGTCTCTTAAAATTTGCAGTTATTGACTTAGTATGTTGGTTGTTAGGAAATATTTTTTGTAAATTTTGCTGCAAAGTAAAATCGGTTTCAGGAAATCAGAAAATTTATCCAAACAACTCATTATTGCGATCAGCCAAGGCCTTGATTGTGTTTTTTAGCGTAAAAATAAATGCTGCTGCCATTGAGCATAAACGGTTTTGGGTAAAATTTTGAATTAATAACAGGCTGCCTGAAATATTGCCATACAGTCGTTTTCAGGCAACCTTGTTCAATTACACGCCTTGTTTCAAGCTGGCTTCAATGAATCCATCTAAATCACCGTCCATCACTGCTTTGATATTGCCGACTTCATAACCTGTGCGCAAGTCTTTGATACGGGAGGAATCAAAAACATAGGAGCGGATTTGGTGTCCCCAGCCGACATCGGACTTGCTGTCTTCCAGCGATTGTTTTTCTTCGCTGCGTTTGCGCATTTCCAATTCAAACAACTTGGCTTTGAGCATATTCATGGCTTCATCGCGGTTGCGGTGTTGAGAGCGATCATTTTGGCATTGAACCACGATGCCGGTTGGCTCATGGGTGATGCGCACTGCGGAATCGGTTTTATTAATGTGCTGACCGCCTGCGCCGGATGCTCGGTAGGTATCAATGCGCAAATCGGCAGGATTGATTTCAATTTCAATACTGTCATCAACTTCAGGATAAACAAACACGGAAGCAAATGAAGTGTGGCGTTTGTTGTTGGCATCAAACGGGGAGTAGCGCACCAAACGGTGAATACCGGTTTCGGTACGCAATAAACCGTAGGCATATTCACCATCTAATTTGATGGTGGCGCGGTTTACGCCGGCAATTTCACCTTCGTCTTCTTCTAAAATTTCTACTTTAAAGCCTTTGCGTTCGGCATAGCGCAGATACATGCGCAACAGCATGCCTGCCCAATCTTCTGCTTCAGTACCACCGGCTCCGGCAACAATATCAATAAAACAGTTATTGACATCAGCAGGTTGGTCAAACATGCGCTTGAATTCCAAATCTGCCATTTTGGATTCCAGATTATGAATATCGGCTTCTACGGCAGAAAAACTGTCGTTATCGTTTTCTTCTACCGCCATATCAAGCAATAAGCGATTGTCTTCAATGCCGATTTGGAGATTGTCGAGGGTTAAGACAATGCTTTCCAATACTTTGCGCTCTTTACCGATTTCTTGCGCTTTTTTTGGGTCGTTCCATAATTCGGGATCTTCAGACAGCCCAACCACTTCTTCTAAACGATCTTTTTTGCCATCGTAGTCAAAGATACCCCCGAATATCGATGTTGCGTTGTGCTAAATCAGTGAGGATATTGTGTAATTGGTTGATTTGTTCGGTTTCCATACTCAGGTTTCTGATAATAACAATTGACAAAACGGTTGATTATACGCGAAAAGCAGGATGATGACGATGTGGCAATCATGAGAATTGGGCAGCAAAATAAAAACAGACTAAACCGGTTAGGATTAGTCTGCCGATTTGCTTGCTGTACGCTAACCGCCCAATTGCCGCAATAATCTGCGGGCATCGGAGAGTGGTTTTCCTTTGGCACCGTCAATGAGTTCACGCAATGTGGTACGTGCGGTTTTGGCATCGTCTTGCTCTAAATACATTTTCGCCAATTCCAATTTGGCTTCCATAGGAATACGCTCGTCATCGTTCAATTCGATGAGTGCGTCGGTATCGGTGCTGTTCCAATGATCAAATTCATTGACATCAATATCAGTTTGTTTTGCCAAATCAAATTCGTTGGGTGTGGTCAATTCAACCTCAACCGTTTGTGTTTGGGAAGCAGGTTCTGCCGCTGTGGCAGTGATGGTATCCCAGCTGAAACTTTGGTCATTTAAATCGGGCAGTATCGGTTCACTGATTTGTTTATCAACGGTTTTTGTGAAAGAAGTTTCTGCTGCAGACGCTATTGGCTTGTCTGCACTGATGTTGTTGCTTTCGGCAAAGCCCAAAGAACCCCAATCAATGCCTTGTATATCCGCTTTTTCGGCGAATGTATCATGTGGCGTGATGTCTAACGCACCCAGGCTGTTTGAAGGTGCTTCAGCAGCGGCAGACGGCGAATCAAAGCCGATATCGCCATCCCATGTCAAATCGGAATATGCGGACGAATCAATATTTTGGGTTGAATCAACGGTAGGTTGCTTGTTTGCCGGTTGAGCCATGTTTATATTACTGCTGTCAGAATCGAAATTCAGCCACGATAAATCTTCTTTTGCCGATGTGCTTTTCTCCGGATCGGCTACGGCAATGGCAACGGGTGTGTGGCTTTCTGATTCCGGTTCTTCCACAGTCCATTCAAAATTTTCCTCGGCAAACTGGTCGTCAATACCGGCAGGTTCGGCAGATTTGCCAACGTGGGTACTGATGGCGGCAGAGGCCGCTTTAACCGGTTCGTCCCAAGTTAAATCAAATTCATCTATTGATTCAGTTTGCGCAGGTTCGTTGGATGGCTTGGGCTTGGTTATTGGGGCATCGAAAGCGGGCAGAGCAGCTTCTTTTGCTGTCGGCAATGCTTCATGGCTTTCAGGCATACCTTTAATGGGTTTAATAACTTTGTCGGTAATGCCTTCCAGCCAAGACCAATCTTCTTCGTCGTTTTGCGGTTGGGTTGTTTTGTTTACCGGCGGCGTTGCGGGTTTGTCGGCAACAAACGGTTTTGCCGCCGCAACCGATACAGCAGTCACTGTGCCGGCATCTTCATCTAAGAACAAAATATCATCGTCATCGTCAAAATCATCATCGGATTGAGGAATTTCCGTTCCGCCATCATCGTTTGTTTGAGCAGTAGCTTTGCGGCGGCGATAAAACAATAAAAGCAGCAACAATAAAATGAGACCGCCGCCGCCCATCAGTGCATAACGCACCATGTCGTTGTCCAATAAACCGGACAATGTCTTGCTGATATCGGCGGTGCTGAAAGCACCTTCTTCCGATTCGGGCAATGGCTGCGCCGTGGATATGGGTTCAAGTTCAATAACCACAGGCACTGAAGCCGCTACTTCAGCGGAAGCACTTAAGGGTGCTGACGCGATAATCGGCTCTGAGGTAACAATTGCTTCAAACGGTTCTGAAGCAGGCAGCGTTGTTTGAGGTGCCGAAGCCGGCAGTGCTGCGGGCTGCTCAATCGGTGCAGGTAAAATCGGCTGCGGCGGAGGAGTAACGGCTGGTGCAGCAGTCTGCGCGGGCGCGGTGTTTGTCGGTTTGGGTGGTGTACTCGGCACGGCAGGTGGTTGTACGGGCGGCGTGTTCACAATTGGTGTTTTTGCAATAGCATGTACAGGTGGTGCTTTTGCAACAGCGGGTTTGTTTTTTTGTGCGGATTGATTCCGAGGTGCAACGGGAGAGACAGGGGCATCGTTAAATGCCAATTGCTGCATTCTGTCGGCAGTGGGAATATTTAATGTTACGTTTTGGTACATTAAATTTGGATTGTTGTTGCGGAAAGCGTGTGGATTGGCACGAGCCAGTGCACGAACGGTTTGCATTAAGGTTAAACCGGCGGGCTGAACTTTACGGGCAACATCAATCAGGTTTTCGCTTGGCAAAATGCGGTAGTTTTGCCCTGCAAGGGCTTGAGAGCGTGCAGAGCTGACGGGTGCTTGCATGCTTAATGCTTCGGCTTGGGCAGCCCTGCGCTTGGCTTCACTCAGGCTTTCATTTGGCAAAACGCGGTAATCTTGTTCGGTAGCGGCTTGAGAGCGGGCAGCGCTGCTCGGTGCTTGCATGCTTAACGCTTCGGCTTGAGCGGCTCTGCGTTTGGCTTCATTACTGATGGGTGTGGGTGGAATAAACGGCGTGGACGAAGCATTTTTCGGCAAAACCGCTGTTCCACCGACATTTTGGGCAGGTGCTGGTATGGCGGCGGCAGAAGCCGGCGGGTCGAGTAATGCGGTATATTGACGAGATTGTCCGTCAACCGATACGCTGAACGCCAGCATGGGTTCACGTATGGGCTGATTGGAGCGTAAACGGATAAGTACATTATTGCCTTGCGGTACAATTTGCGCTTGAAAAACCGCACCGGTAATGGTTAAACGCCGCTGATTCATCAAGGTTTGCGCTTGCTCACCGCTGGCAATGATGCTGCCTGAAAAGGGTTCACCCAAAGACGAATGCACTTGCAAATTGCCCAATCCAGCAAAAGATGGCGCAGCAAGAGCCGATACACATAAAGATAATGCGATTTTTTTCAAAGGTTTACCTTGTTTCAAACCCGTCTCCCAATCTAGTCATACAAGTCTTTCAGTCAGCCGATATAACTGCTTCATAAACAGTTGAAGTACTCGTAAAACCAGCGCATCTTATTCAGAATAATGCTCTATCATAGCTTTTTCAAAGGAAAAAGCAAAGTATTACGTGTGTATTAAGCGGGTGAAAAAATCAGAAAATAGAGTTTAGGCGCGAATAAGTTATCGAAAATGCCATTAAAATATGACACATATTCACATTCTTTGGGTGTTACTTTTATCGGGTTCAGGGTATGATTCGTCTCTTTAAAAAGCGTTCGGCAAACGGTAGCGGATTATGAAAGCAGTTTTTGAATTGTTGGTGGTGATTTTGTTTTTTGTTACCTATGTTTTAACAAAAAACATCATTGCAGCAACGGCAGTAGCGGTGGCGGCGGGTATTATTCAGGCAGCATTTGCTTGGGTGAAACACAGAAAACTGGAAACCATGCAATGGGTGAGTTTGTTGCTGATTGTGGTTTTGGGCGGAGCCACCATTGTATTAAAAGATGCGCGTTTTATCATGTGGAAACCCTCTTTGCTGTTTTGGTTGATGGCGTTGATATTGCTGGTCTCATTGCTTATGGGTAAAAATGCGTTAAAAGCAGTGATGGGCAAGGAAATCGCTCTGCCGGAAAAAGTATGGCTGAAATTAACTGCGGCGTGGGCGGTGTTTTTGTTGTTGCTGGGCGTCGTCAATTTATGGGTGGCATATCAATTTACCGAAGCGCAATGGGTGAACTATAAATTATTCGGCACTACCGGATTATTGATTATTTTCGTGATTGTGCAAACCGTGTATATCAGCCGTTTTGTTGAAAAAGAAGTATCCATTAAAGAGGAACAATAGATGCTGTTTATGTTGTTGGCAACCGATGCTGAAAATTCGGCAGAAAAACGTGCGGCGGTGCGGGAAAAACATTTGGCACGATTGCACGTGTTGCAAGCAAAAGGGCATTTGGTGCTGGCGGGTCCCAATCCTTTGCCTGATAACGATACACAATTTTCAGGCAGCCTGATTGTGGCGGATTTTGCATCTTTGGACGAAGCGCAGGCATGGGCGGGAGATGATCCTTATCTTCACGCCGGCGTATATGAAGAAATTTTAATTCGCCCGTTTAAACAGGTATTACCTGCATGAATACCGCCCATGAAATTGAAAAACGGTTGCAAGCTGTTTTAAAACCCGCGCATTTAATTGTTGAGGACGACAGTGCCGCTCATGCGGGGCATGCCGGCAATCGACAAGGCGGCGGGCATTATCGGGTTCTTGTTGTGAGTGCGACTTTTTCAGGTGAAAACCGAGTGAACCGCCAGCGGTTGGTCCAAGACGCATTAGACGGGCTGTTTGTGCAGCAAATCCATGCGTTGAACATAAAAGCATTAACGCCGGAAGAATTTCAGGCAGCCTGAAAAATGGGGCGGCTGTTTGAAAATTTGTTGGAAGCCCTGAAATGGATTTTTTAAAGAGAATTATTTTAAGAGGAAAGTGAAAAAATATGAAAAAACGTTTGGCGACAGCCGCTGTATTACTGGGTTTCTCTGTATCTGCTTTGGCACAAACTGTGGTAACGGTAAACGGCACTAAAATCGACAGCAAAATTGTTGATTCACAAGTTGCTTTGAGCAAAATGCCGGATACACCGCAACTGCGCGATCAAATCACGCAACGTTTGATTACGCGGACGCTGTTACTTCAAGAAGCGCAGCGTTTAAAACTGGATCAAGATCCGCAGTATCTTGACTTATTAAAACAAGCACGCGCCGAAGCCAAGCGTTTGGGTGATGATAAGAAAGCAGGTTTTAATGAAGATTGGGCAACTTTCAAAGACAATTTATTGGCAGATGCCGTTGTGTCTGATGCAGTGAGCAGCAAACCGATTGCAGAAGACGAAATCAAACAATCTTACCAAAACCTGCAAAAATACTATCAAGGCTCTCAAGAAGTGCAATTGGGTGAGGTGGTAACGCGCAGTGCCGATGACGCACAGGCAGTTATCAGCGGATTGAAAGCCAATAAGAAATTTGCTGATTTGGTAAAACAATATACCATTGATCCAACGGGTAAAGAAGCAGGCGGAATTCCCAAAAGCTATGTACCTTTGAAAGATTTGCAAGAAGGTGCGCCGCAAGTTTATGAAGCTGTTAAAGATTTGAAAAAAGGTCAATACACTACCGCGCCTTTGCAAGGTAATAATGTTTATGTGGTGTTTTATGTCAATGATAAACGCAATGTAACTTTGCCGCCTTTGGCAGAAATGACTCCGGTTATCACGGAGCGTTTGCAGGCTGCGCGTGCGAATGCGGTTATTGATGCTTTATATAAAAAGGCAAACATTAAATAAGCGTTGTGAAAACAATGAAGGGAAAGTCAATGAAAAAAACAATATGGGTATTGGGTGCAATCGTCGCCGGATTGGCATTTGCCGATGCGCCGACTGTTTCCCCTGAGCGCGTCAATGTGTTGCTCAAAGAGATGCAGGCGAAAGTGCAAATGCAAAAAATGTATCAGCCTGATGAGCCGGTGCCGAGCAATGAAGAATTAACGAAAGAGGCGACTCGTCAGCTGCAAACCGTAGATGTATTAAAAGCAGAAGCACTGAAAGCGGGCTTAGATAAAAAAGCCGAAACACTGGCTGCTTTGGAAAATTTGCAAGCGCAATTTTATGCCAGTGAGTATGTGGCGTATTTGCAGTCAAAAATAGAAGTGGATGAAGCAGATGTGCGTCAGCGTTATGATTTTTTAACGCGTGAAGTGAAATTATTGGTCATTGAATTTCCTGATAAAGCCGCCGGGGAATCGGGTTTGGGTAAACTGAAAAAAGGCATGGCGTTTGAAACTTTGCTTAAACAAGTCAATCCCGATGCCCCCACTGACGTATGGATAACCCCGCGTGATTTGCCGCCTCCGATTACACATTTGGCAAGTCAATTAAACGTGGGTCAAATCACAGGTCAGGTAATTGATTTGGATGGTCGTTATTATTTACTGAAACTGGCGGGTACACGTCCGGGACGTAAAGCACCGTCGTTTGCGGAGGTAAAAGGTCAGGTTGCCGCACAGATTAAGGAAGAAAAAGCACAAGAAGAGATTGCGGCTTTATTAAAACAGAATGGCATTGAATAAAGCTGTTTGGCAAGAAACAATTAAGGCTGCCTGAAATTTTCAGGCAGCCTTAATTATTGAGGTTATTGGGATTTTTCCGGCAAAAATGATAAGTCCATAACATAGTTGCGGGGATTATTGGTATCAACGGTTACACTGATTGCGGGCAGCAAATGCGGTTTGGGATCTTTTAATAAGGGCGGGCTGATAAATTGCACCATTTTACCGGTACGCGGATTAGGCCACAGTGCAATGATTTCGTATTTGTCTTGATAATTACCATCACCGTAACGCATTTGCCAGTGGCGAATGTCGGACACGGCAGCCTGAACCGTTTCTCCTTGTTTCTTTGCGGTTTGCTCCCCTTCATATTTTGGCAGTAATACCATAAAAAATAAGGCAGCAAATGCGGCGGTGATTAACCAAGTAATCGGTGTCGGCAAGAGAAAACACAGCAGGACAAAAAATGCCAGAACCGCACCGGCAACGATTAATGTTATCAAACTCATGATTTTTCCTTGAAGCGGACAAAGTATTTTACCTTATCATAAACAAAACGGCTTCATGGTTCAGCGCGGCTGCATCACACTTAAAGCGGCGGCTTCTGCGAAAAACGGTAGCCCGAACCGCGGACTGTTTGTACCAAACGGTCAAAGCCGCTTTCTTCCAAACCACGGCGCAAGCGGCGAATATGCACATCAACGGTGCGCTCTTCCACAAAAATATGATCCCCCCAAACCAAATCCAATAATTGGCGGCGGCTGTACACGCGCTCAGGGTGTGTCATAAAGAAGTGCAGCAGCTTGAATTCTGTAGGACCGAAAGCAATGGTTTTGCCGTTGGCTTGGATGCGTTGCTCAATGGGATCCAATACCAAACCTTGCACGTCAATTAAAGTATTGGTTTTTTGCGGGGCGCGGCGACGAAGCAAGGCGTTGATGCGTGCCACCAATTCGCGCGGTGAAAACGGTTTAACGATGTAGTCGTCTGCACCTTGATTCAAACCTTGTTCTTTATCGGCTTCTTCGCCGCGCGCCGTCAGCAAAATCAGCGGCAAATCACGGGTGCGCTTATCGCTACGCAATTGTTTGGCAAATTGTACGCCTGAAACACCCGGCAACATCCAATCCAGTAAAATCGCATCCGGCAATTGTTCTGCCAGTATCGGACGGGCTTCCTCTGTACTGTAGGCGCATTGCACCTGAAAACCGGCTTGTTCTAAAGTGAACCGTATTAAGGTCATGATGGACGTTTCATCTTCCACAACCAAGATATTGACTACCGCCATATGCAGATACTCCCACGATTGATTGCTGTTTTAATTCAGATAAGCCTAAATTCAAATGATGACAAATTGATGACAAAACGATAAAACAAGGTTAGCGTGTACTCGAATATAATCAAAATAAACAGTATTGTTCGGCGAATTAAAACACAAAATCAATTGTTTTTTATTTTAATTATTCGGTTGAAATGCAGCAATAACAAGCTGAACACTAATTTGAAAATTAGTTGGCTTATGATAAATCATGTTTATTTTGAGTTGCTTTAATGATTTTTGCACAACTTATGGATAGAATCCTGCATCAATAAATATAAAGCGATTGCGCATCGCAGACAGAACAAGAGTGGCGTTTTATGAAAAAATGGTTGAAATGGTTGTTATGGGCGGCAGCGGCTTGCGTGTTGGCTGGGGTATTGTGGTGGTGGCTGCAACCCAAATCGGTGATGAATTATGTTACCGATAAAGTGCGTAAAGACAGCATAGCGCAAACCGTCAATGCCACCGGTGACATCGCCGCCGCGCAATTGGTGGACGTGGGTGCACAGGCATCGGGGCAGATTAAAAAACTGCATGTTACTTTGGGGCAGCAAATAAAAAAAGGCGATTTAATCGCAGAGATTGATTCCACAACGCAGCTGAATACGCTGAACACCAATAAAGCACGGTTGGATACCTACCAAGCACAGTTGGTCTCGGCGCAAGTGCGCTTACAAACTGCCGCACGGGCATTACAGCGTGAGCAAATCCTGTGGGGGCAAGATGCCACTTCCAAGCAAGAGTTGGAAAATGCCGAAGACACCCACGCTGCCGCCAAGTCATCGGTGGCAGAATTGAAATCACAAATTCGGCAAACACAAATTGCGATTAACACATCAGAAGCCGATTTGGGCTACACACGCATCATATCGCCGATGGACGGCACAGTGGTGTCCATTCCGGTGGAAGAGGGGCAAACCGTAAATGCCAACCAAAGTACGCCAACCATTGTTCAGGTAGCCGATTTAAGCCAAATGTTAAACAAGATGCAAATTGCAGAAGGCGACATCACCAAAGTGAAAGCCGGTATGCCGCTTACGTTTACCATTTTGTCAGATACCGAACATCCACGCAAAGCCAAGCTGGATGTGATTGACCCGGGTTTAACCACCATGTCGCAAGGCAGCTATACCACCCGTACCGATACCACCAGTTCGGCGATTTATTACTATGCCCGAGCCCTTGTTCCAAACGAAGACGGTAAGCTGCACATTGGCATGACCACGCAAAACAGTATTTTAATCAACCAAGCAAATGATGTTTTAACCGTATCCAATCAAGCTATTAAACGACGGGACGGCAAAAAAACCGTGCAGGTATTCGATCCCGTGAAAAAACAAACCCGTGAGGTAGAAATCAATACGGGCATCACCGACGGCATGCGCACCGAAGTGAAAACAGGCTTAAAAGCGGGTGAGCAAGTGGTGCTGTCGGAAATGAGTGCGGAAGACGCGGCAAAAAGCGGCAATGTGCAAGTGCGCGGACCGAGAATGTAATCATGAGTTTACTTGAGATTAAAAATATCAATCGCTGGTTTGGCGAGGGTGAAAACCGCGTACATGTGCTTAAAGACATCAATTTGAGCATAGAAAAAGGTGATTTTGTTGCGATTATCGGTCAATCCGGATCAGGTAAATCCACGCTGATGAATATTATCGGCTGTTTGGATACGCCCACGTCCGGATCGTATCGTATTGATAACACAGAAACCGCTGTCATGAGTGCCGATGAACAAGCGGCTTTGCGGCGTAAACGCTTCGGCTTTATTTTTCAGCGCTACAACCTGTTAGGCTCCCTGAATGCACGCGACAACGTATCTTTGCCGTCGGTTTATGCGGGTATGACGCACGCCGAACGCAATCATCGCGCCGATAATTTATTGCACGATTTGGGTTTAGATGGCAAAGAAAACAACAAACCAAGTGAATTATCCGGCGGGCAGCAGCAGCGGGTGAGTATTGCCCGTGCCTTAATGAACGGCGGTGAAATTATTTTGGCAGACGAGCCGACCGGTGCGCTGGATACCGCCAGCGGGCAGAATGTGATGGAAATTTTGCATAAACTGCATGATGCAGGGCATACCATCATTATGGTTACTCACGACCCGGGCATTGCAGCCAACGCCAACCGTGTGATTGAAATCCGCGATGGCTGCATTATTTCCGATACCAGCAAAAACCCGCATATTCCCGAGAGCCGTGTTCACAGCATTCAGGAAAACACTTCTTGGGATTTTTTGAAAGACCAATTTGTTGAATCGTTCAAAATGTCGGTGCAGGCGATTTTGGCGCACAAAATGCGCTCTTTGCTGACCATGCTGGGCATTATTATCGGCATTGCTTCGGTGGTGTCTGTGGTGGCTTTAGGTAAAGGTTCGCAGGAAAAAATATTAGAAAACATCAGTTTAATGGGTACGAACACCATCAGTATCTACCCGGGTACCGGTTTTGGTGACCGTCGTTCAGGGCGGGTTAGAACGTTGACGGTTGCCGATGCCCGCGCCTTGCAAGAACAGGATTATGTAGAAAATGTTACGCCGGTTGCCTCCGCCAACGGCACACTCACTTACCTCAATCAAGATTTAACCGCACAACTGTACGGCGTGGGCGACCAATATTTTGACGTGCGCGGTTTAAAATTGGCGCAAGGCAGATTGTTTGACAGCGATGATGTCAGCCAGAATTATCAAGTGGTGGTAATTGACGACAATACCCGTAACAAATTGTTTGCCGATGGCGTTGATCCGCTGGGCAAAATCATCTTATTCAACAAACGGCCGCTCACGATTATCGGACTCACAGAGAAAGACACCAATTCATTCAGCATTAGTGATACTTTGCAAATGTGGACGCCCTATACCACACTGATGAACAAAATCACCGGTGCAAAACACATCAGCTCGGTGGTGGTGAAGGTTAAAGACACAGTGAATTCACAAGCCGCCGAAAAAGGCATCACTGAGCTTTTAATGGTGCGGCACGGTACGAAAGATTTTTTTACCAGCAACACCGACAGCATTAAACAAACCATAGAAAGTACCACCGGCACGATGACTTTATTGATTTCCTGCATTGCCTTAATTTCATTGATTGTCGGCGGCATTGGTGTGATGAATATCATGTTGGTGTCGGTTACTGAGCGCACCAAAGAAATTGGTATTCGCATGGCAATCGGTGCGCGGCAAAGCAATATTTTGCAGCAATTTTTGATTGAAGCCGTGTTGATTTGTTTAATCGGTGGTTTAGCAGGTGTGTTATTGTCTTTTATTATCAGCATGTTGTTTAATTGGCTCGCCACTGATTTCGGCATGGTGTTCTCGCCTGCCTCTATTATTATGGCGGTGTTGTGCTCTACAATAATAGGCGTACTTTTTGGTTTTATGCCGGCAAAAAAAGCCGCACGATTAAATCCCATTGATGCGTTATCACGTGAGTGATTAATGGTACAAAAAAAACCGAATGATGTGGTGTTTCACGTATCATTCGGCTTTCAAGCAAGGCAAAACAGCCAAACAGCGGATATGATGTAGTGGCAGCATAACTGCTTCCCAAGCAGTTCGGGCGGGTTCGAATCCCGTTATCCGCTCCATACACTTGTGTTTGAAATGACGGTATGAATTATGGTGATGTGGTTGAAATGCTCACTGTTAGAATACCTGAAACCATTTCAAAAGGCAGTCTGTATCGTGCGCCGATTACGGTTAAAAACAGTACAAGAAAAGAGTATGTCTTTAATGGAAACCTTGTTGCTTTAACTAAAGCAAAAGGCAGTAACGATTGGATAGTTACCGCCTTTGATTTGTATGAAGATGCGAACGCCAAGGGTTATGTCAAGAACGTTCCTACTGATACCAGTGCTACAACTCCCCGTACTGATACAGGTGCTTCATACGCGGCTCAAGGTTCAAGAAGTTCAGCCACATCATCAGCCAATTCCGCCGTTAATTCACAAGGGAAACAAAACTTAATCGCGGACGGTTCAGCATCTAATGCTACCGAAGCAACCGATACGCAAGCTCACTCACAAAGAGGCAGGGGCTTGGTTGCTGAAAGCACTGAAAGTATAGCACACCGAAATAATGTGTGGATAGTTGCAGCTTTTGAGTTACATCAAGACGGTGCTAAACCAGCAGGCAGCGTAGATACTGATAAAGCTACACATTCTAAGCCTACACTGGCGCGTCAAAGAATGGGAGCGTCTGATGTTGATAAAAGTATAACACACCGCAACCAAATAGCCCAAGCGGTGCGTGATGCCGTGGGCGAACACGCCAAACAGATTGATGTTTTAACGCAACAACAAGCATTAAATGAAATTAATAAACGGCAATAATACCAGATAAAGTTTGTCGGAATTAGACGGCGTAGCGGGTTGGTATGACCCTGCAGCAGGCAGGGTGAAAATCATTGCAGACATTGGCTGAACAATGGTTTATTTAAGATACGCGGACAAAGAAAAAGCCCGTGAGGTTGTGCCAAGAGCCACCAGCCTTCAATTGACTGAACTGCTACGCAACACCCAAGGGCGTAAGCGCATTCTAACAGAAAGGAATTTGCAAGGCTATAGAAAAAATAATCCTTTTGTTGAAAATGTTGATACAGGTTAAGAAAATAAGCGGTTCAGCAGAAAAGACAAACAGACTTTATGCAGGGCAGTGTGATAAGCAATGCGCACGTATTGAAAATACCTCCCTGAACTTGGCAAATACAGCCAAACGACTTTTTCTTTCATCACACAGCAATCCGAAGCAATCAAGCCCTGTACAGTATAAGTCGGAATGAAAAGTCGTATCCATGTACAAAAAATAGTCATTTGGCTGTATTTTTTGATTCAAAAATATTTCAACCGCTGTCATATTTCTGCAATATATATTTCATAAACTGCCAAGTAATAAATTTACTGATTGTTTTGGCGGCTTTCAGGCTGCCTGAATGTTATTGACGGAGAATGGCAATGATGAATATGCGTTTGATTTCTGTGGTTATGCTGGCTGCTGTGGGTTTGGCGGCGTGTTCTGATCAAGCATCAAATAAGCCTGTTGCGGGTACTACGGCAAGTGCCGCCGGTGATGCCGCGCACGTTACCGGTGCGGGTGCTTCTTTTCCGCAGCCGGTTTATGTGCAATGGGCGAACGCTTATCAAAGTGCCAGTAGCGTGCAAGTGAATTATCAGTCTATCGGTTCTTCCGGCGGTATCAAGCAAATCACCGCTAAAACCGTGGATTTTGGTGCCAGCGATGCGCCGATGAGTAAAGAAGAGCTGGATAAAGCAGGACTGATTCAATTCCCTACCGTGATTGGCGGTGTAGTGCCTGTAGTAAATATTGAAGGCATTGATGCAGGGCAATTGAAACTCAACGGTGAAATACTGGCAAATATCTATCTGGGCAAAATCAATAAATGGAATGACGCGGCAATTGCGGCTCTGAATCCCGGCTTAAATCTGCCCGATGCGCTGATTACAACGGTGTTCCGCTCCGATGGTTCAGGCACAACTTTTGTGTTTACTGATTACTTGAGTAAAGCCTCTGCGGATTGGAAAAATGCGGTGGGTGCAGATAAATCAGTGAAATGGCCGACATCAGGAAGCGGTGCGGCGGGTAAAGGCAATGAGGGTGTGTCTGCTTATGTTGGACGCGTAAAAAATGCCATTGGCTATGTGGAATATGCCTACGCAAAACAAAATCACATGGCGCATGTTTCTATGCAAAATAAAGCAGGGCAGTTTGTGCAGCCTTCGCAAGAGGGTTTTGAGGCAGCCGCTCAAGCCGATTGGCAATCTGCACTCGGTTTTAATTTGGTGCTGACCAATCAAGACGCGCCGCAAGCATGGCCGTTGGCAGCGGCAACTTTTATTTTAATGCACAAGCAAGCGGTAGATGCTGCACAAAGCCGCGCCGCGTTGTCTTTCTTTGATTGGGCATTTAAAAACGGCAATGAATCCGCCGCTCAATTGGATTATGTGCCGCTGCCGGACAGTGTGAAAGATTTGATTCGCCAAGAATGGCGGCAAATCACTGATGCAAGTGGTAAACCGATTTACGAAGCGCAATAAGGTTATTTAATCCATTTTCAGGCAGCCTGAGGTGATATAAACAGGCTGCCTGAAAAATAAAAGCAATGTTTGCCTGAATACACGAGAACACCATGACGCAACTTTCTCAAAAAATGGCTGCCCAACACCGCTTAGATTGCGTATTCGTGGGGGTAACCCGCTTATTTGCTTTTCTGGTTTTGGCAAGTTTGGTTGGTATTTTAATTTCTCTGCTTGTCGGTGCGATTCCGGCGATGAAAGAGTTTGGTTTTGGTTTTTTAGTCAGTGATGAATGGGACCCTGTGGAAGGGCGGTATGGTGCACTTGCGCCCATTTACGGTACTTTGGTTACTTCCGCTATTGCATTGTTGATTGCGACACCGGTGAGCTTTGGTATTGCGGTCTTTTTAACGGAATTAAGCCCGCCGTGGCTGAAACGTCCTTTGGGTATTGCCATTGAACTCTTGGCAGGGATTCCGTCTATTATTTACGGCATGTGGGGCTTGTTTGTGTTTGCGCCGTTTTTTGGTGAATATATTCAGCCTTGGCTGATTGAACACGTTGGTCCCATTCCGATTATCGGTGCTTTGTTTCAAGGTGCGCCGATGGGCATTGGTTTATTTACTGCCGCGCTGATACTGGCAATTATGATTATTCCCTTCATTGCTTCGGTAATGCGTGATGTGTTCGAAATTGTACCGCCCATGCTCAAAGAGTCTGCTTATGGTTTGGGTTCGACCACATGGGAAGTGGTGCGTTATGTGGTGTTGCCCTATACCAAAGCAGGGGTTACCGGCGGCATTATTTTGGGTTTGGGGCGCGCTTTGGGAGAAACCATGGCGGTAACTTTTGTCATCGGCAATACCTTTAATATTTCAGCCAGCCTGTATCAATCGGGGGTATCCATTACTTCCGCACTTGCCAATGAATTTGCTGAAGCGGTGGATACTTTGCACTTGTCTTCTTTGCTGTATTTGGGCTTGCTGTTGTTTGTGATTACTTTTGTTGTTTTGGTGATTTCCCGCCTCATGCTGCTGCGTATGCAGCGCAATGAAGGCCGCAGTCATTAAAAAAGGAAGATTGCCGTGAATCGCACACTTTACTACCGCCGTCGTTTACTGAACCGCTTTTGTCTGCTGGTCTCTTGCCTTGCTATGTTGTTTGGCCTGTTTTGGCTGGGCTGGATTTTTTTCACCCTTTTCAGCGAAGGTCTAAGCGGCTTAGGCAGCCATATTTTTGCCTTGGATACGCCACCACCGGGCATGGAAGGTGGTTTGCGCAATGCCATTATCGGCAGCCTGCTGATTACTTTTTTTGGTTTGCTGATTGGTACGCCTGCCGGTATTTTGTGCGGTATTTATCTGGCAGAATTCGGGCAGCGCGGCTGGATTGCACCCGCTACTCGGTTCATGAACGATATTTTATTGTCGGCACCGTCCATTGTGATTGGTTTGTTTATTTATGAGCTCTGGGTGGTGCATCAAGGGCATTTCTCGGGCTGGGCTGGTTCTTTGGCGTTGTCGCTACTGGTGATTCCGGTGGTGGTGCGCACCACTGAAAATATGCTGCGTCTTGTTCCCAACAGCCTGCGTGAAGCCGCTTTTGCTTTGGGTACACCAAAATGGAAATTGGTAACCATGGTTACGCTGCGCGCTGCCAAAACAGGAGTATTAACCGGTATTTTGCTGGCATTTGCCCGCATCTCCGGCGAAACGGCGCCACTGTTGTTCACTGCGCTTAATAATCAATTTTTCAGCACCAATATGAATCAGCCCATTGCAAACTTGCCCAATGTGATTTATCAATTTGCCATGAGCCCGTATGAAGACTGGCATCAGCTCGCGTGGGCGGCAGCATTGCTGATTGCTTTAACTGTGCTGGCAGCCAACATTGCGGCGCGTTATTTGTCCAGCAAAACGCATTAAATTGAATTACCAATTGAAACCGAATTGAATATGAACCAGAAAGACACCGACATCATGCAAACTTTGCCTGAAAATAAAGTCAAAATCGCCATTCAACATTTGAATTTTTATTATGGTCGTTTCCATGCGCTGAAAAACATCAATATGAATATTGTTGCCAATCAAGTGACTGCCTTTATTGGTCCGTCCGGTTGCGGCAAATCCACTTTGCTGCGCATCTTCAACCGCATGTATGACCTCTACCCCAATATGAAAGCAGAGGGTGAGGTATTGCTTGACGGTAATAATATTCTTGATAAAAGCGTGGATTTGAATTTATTGCGCGCCAAAGTCGGCATGGTTTTTCAGAAACCGACTCCGTTTCCAATGTCAATTTACGACAACATTACTTTTGGTGTCAAACTGTATGAAAAATTAAGCCGAAGTGATTTAGATGACCGTGTGGAATGGGCGTTGAAAAAAGCAGCATTGTGGAATGAGGTGAAAGACAAATTAAAGCAATCGGGCAACTCCTTATCCGGCGGGCAGCAACAGCGTTTGTGCATCGCCCGCGCGGTTGCCAGCAAACCCGAAGTGGTGCTGTTGGACGAACCCACTTCCGCGCTTGACCCAATCTCCACTGCGCATATTGAAGAATTGGTAACTGAGCTGAAAAAAGACTATACAATTGTGATTGTTACCCACAACATGCAGCAGGCAGCCCGTGTATCGGATTACACCGCATATATGTATCTGGGTGAACTCATGGAAGTTGGAGAAACTACTCAGATTTTCACTAAACCCAATCGTCAGGAAACAGAGGATTACATCACTGGTAAATTCGGGTAGTTTGATTGTATATGCGGCAAATAAGAAAAGGCTGCCTGAATTGATTCAGGCAGCCTTTTTAAATTAATCATGCAGCTGTGTTTTAAGAAACACGCAATATTGCGCTTCATCATGGCGGCTGATACAGTATCGGCATTTTTGGGCAGCCTTAATCGGTTTTTCAGACAGTTTGATGTGTTGCCCTGAAAGATAAACGGTTGTGATTGCGGGAAATGATTTTGCTCAGTCAATCGGAAACGGTTTATTGTGCCGCAAAGTCAAGACTTCTGAATGATTTTGTTGTTGAACCAATTTTTGGAGTTGAGCCATGTTTACCGGTATTGTGCAGGGTGTGGGTGAAATTGTTGATATTGAAGAAAAATCACAGTTCCGTACACATCGGGTCAGGCTGCCTGAAAATGCTGCCAATGGCTTGGTAATTGGTGCGTCAGTGGCAAATAATGGTTGTTGCTTAACCATCACACAAATTCAAGGCGATGTGGTTTCCTTTGATTTAATGGCAGAAACGTTGGCAAAAACCAATTTAGGCGCATTGAAAGCGGGAGAAAAGGTAAACATTGAGCGCGCTGCGCGTTTTGGTGATGAAATCGGCGGGCATATGATGAGCGGTCATATTATCACCACCACTGAAATTACCCGAATTGATACCGACAGCAATAATCGTACATTGTGGTTCAGGCTACCTGAAAGCATTAAACCCTATATTTTGACTAAAGGTTTTGTGGGGTTGGACGGTTGTAGTTTGACAATAGGCGAGGTAACCGAAACTGAATTTAATGTGCATCTGATTCCGGAAACGCTGAACCGTACTTTATTCGGACAACGTCAAACAGGCGGCATTATCAATGTGGAAATCGACGCTCAGACTCAAGCAGTAGTGGACACGGTGCGGCGAGTGCTGGCAGTACAGTCATAAAGTCGGGATTGGGTGGCGTTTGGTGGAATGTCCACAAACCCTAGCATCGCGCCGTTCACCCTCTCATTTCAAATATTGGATTGCTACTGCAATCAGCGACAGGCAACGGTTGAACAAATAATCGTAATGTCTATAATCAGTTATATCAATCTTATCGGTTTCGTAGTGGCGAATTCTAAATTCGTTCCCAAAGACGGTTAAAGTGTAAAAATTACCCGCGTTGTTTACATTTTTTCATCAGAATAAAAATATTTCTCCAAAACCTCATACGGCGTTTCGCCGTTAAGTGATTTGTGCGACCTTCACAGCATTATAGTAATTGATGAAGCGGTTTAATGCTAATTTCCGATGTTCACAGTCTTTAAACCGCTCTTTGCGTACTTGCTTAAAGCGGGTATTGATGCTGTTTTTAGGTGCGAATACTTTTGTATTTGGACGTAAAAACAAAGCAATATAAAACAGATACTCTGATTTTATCTTTATCGCTCTTGCCGGTTTTTGCAATGATTTTTATTCATTGAACTGCATTTCATATAAATGCGCGTAGCGTCCTTTTTTTGCCAATAAAGTTTGATGTGTGCCTTGTTCCACAATTTGTCCCTCGTGCATGACCACAATGGTATCTGCTTGCTCTACGGTGGATAAGCGGTGTGCAATCACAATGGTGGTGCGGTTTTGCATCAGAGTTTCTAAAGCTGCCTGAACTTGGCGTTCGGATTCAGTGTCCAGTGCGCTGGTGGCTTCGTCCAAAATTAAAATCGGTGCGTCTTTGAGCAGGGCACGGGCGATGGCGATGCGCTGGCGTTGTCCGCCCGATAATTTTAAGCCGTGTTCACCGATGTGGGTGTGCAAGCCTTCAGGCAGCTTTTCGATAAAATCCCAAGCGTTGGCGGCGCGGGCGGCGGCGATAATGGTGGCTTCATCGGTGTCGGTACGGCCATAGGCGATGTTGTTGGCAATGCTGTCGTTAAACAGCACGACATCTTGGCTGACCAATGCCATGCGTTCACGCAGATGATTCAGTGTGTAATCTTGGATATTTTTTCCGGCGATGCACAATTCACCGGCGGTTACGTCAAAAAAGCGCGGAATGAGGTTGGCTGTCGTGGTTTTACCGCAACCGGACGCGCCCACCAAGGCAACCATACTGCCTTGTTTTATGGTGAGATTAAAGTCGTTTACGGCATTTTTTTCGGTGCCGGGATAGCGGTAAACCACGTTTTTAAATTCAATATCGCCGATGTTTTCAGGCAGCCTGTTGCTGCCTTTATCAACTTCCGGTGATAAATCCAGAAAACTGAATACGCTGTGGGCGGCTGCCAAGCCGTTTTGCAGCGTGGACATAACACCGGTCATGCGCTTAATTGGGTCGAACATCATGATCATGGCAGATAAAAATGACATGAAATCTCCGGCAGTAAATCCCGAGTGTGCGGCTCGGCGGGCGGCAAACCACAAGACACACGCTAAAGAAATGGCAATCAGCAGTTGCGTAACTGCGCTGCTGATTGCGTTGGCAGAAGCTTGTTTGATGATGTTGCGGCGCAAGCCGTTGGCATATCGGTTTAAGCGAGATTGCTCGTATTCCTGTCCGCCGTACACGCGAATAACGCGCACGCCGTCTATGGCTTCAGACAATACTTGTACCACTTCACCCATGGCCTGCTGATTTTGGTGCGATAAGCCGCGCAGGCGTTTGCTGATTTTGCGCACACACCAAGCAATCAGGGGAAAGGTAATAAAGGTAAATAAGGTGAGCTGCCAGTCTAAATAAAATAATAAGCCGAGCAAACCCAATACCGAAACGCCGTCTTTTGCCAACACGGTGATGACATTAAAGCCGGCATTGGTGATGTTGTTGGCATCGTTGGTAATTCGGCTCATCACGCGTCCGCGGCTGTTTTCGTTGAAATAGCCAACGGGCAGGGACAGCAATCGGGTGAATAATTCTGAGCGCAACTGCCAAACTAAGGTGGAAGACAGATAACTGGTGGTGTATTCGTTGATGTAGTTTGCTGAGCCGCGCACGATAAATAAAAACACAACCGCCATGGGAATCCATTGCATTGATGCCATGTTTTTTTCAACAAAACCTTCGTTAATTAACGGTTTTATCAAATAGGCAAATGCAGGACCGGTTGCCGCAACCACGATCATGGCGATTACGGATACGGCAAAATACCGCCAAAGCCCGTGTAAATACGGCAAGATGCGTTTGTATAGTGTCCAAGTGGATTCTGTTTGTTGCATTGTTGTCATGGGTGGCTCACAAACGATGAATCGCCCTGCCAATTAAAATCAAGCCAGCAGGGCGATTTCAAGGGAAAACTTAAATACTGGAATGCAGGTGTGTGCTAATTTGCGGCTTAATTTGAAGATTTCAATCTAACTGCGCTATTGTCGTATGCAGGTTACGCACTGAAGCGAGAATACCATTTAAACGACCTTGCTCTTGTTTGAATTCAGCCAATTCGGTTTTACTCAATTTTTTACTGGGCAAAGCCACGCTGGTGGGATTAACCGGCTGACCGTTGATGCGTACTTCATAGTGCAGATGCGGTCCTGTGGAGCGTCCTGTAGAGCCGACGTAGCCGATAATGTCTCCCGCTTTAACACGGCTGCCGGGTGAGAAATCCCCAAATGCACTCATGTGTCCGTATAAGGTTTCCATATTGGTGTTATGACGAATAACCACGGCATAGCCGTAGCCGCCTTTTGCGCCCATTTCCGCAATCACGCCGTCAGATGGTGCGTGAATGGGTGTGCCGCTTGGTGCGGCATAATCAATGCCGGTGTGCATGCGAATGGTGTGTAAAATTGGGTGATAGCGAGTGCCGAAAGACGAAGAGATGCGGGCATTCGATACCGGTTGAATATCAAAACCTTTGCGTAAAGGGCTGCCTTTGGCATCGTAGTATTGACCGTTGCCGTCGTTGTCTTCCTCAAAATAATAGGCTTGATAAAGCTGGTTTCCTTGGCTGATTTCCACACCCAAAATATCATCGGTTGCCAATTCCTGACCTCGGTAATACAGGCTGTTGTAAAGCAAACGTATGGTATCACCGCTTTTGAGGGTGTTTAAATCAAGTTTGTCTTTAAACATTTCACTGAGTGATTCGCGTATTTCCACCGGTACATTCGCTTGCGCCAGCGCGCCGCGTGCCGATGTTTTGACCACAACGGCTTTGAATGTGGGCAAGGTGTCGGCATCCAGTTCGCCCACGTCTGCCGTCCATGTGTCGGCAATTTTCTTCAAGGCAATCAGGTGTTTTTCGCCGTTGTCGTCATCATTAAAGAATTGAATGTCGGTTAAACTGCCGTCTTTGTCCACGCGCACGCCGAAAGTTTGGCTCGGCTGTAATTGCAGCATTTTTTTGTTGATGGGCGATTCTTTTAATACGTTTTGAATTTCACGCTCGCTCACGCCCAAGCGTTTTAACACCAAAGTTAAATTATCGCCGTGGCGCACCACTTCATCGTGCCAATAGCTGTTGCTTTGCGGCGGTTCGGTGATGGTGATGGGGGGCAAGGCTTCAACCACGATTTGTGCGGCATGTTTTGTACGGGCAGGATCTTGCCCACTGATGGCATATGCTGCCATTACGCTGGAAATGGGTAAGCCAATCAAAACCGCCGCCCAGCGCAAAGGAATGCGGCGTATGGCAACGAACCATTTTGCGGCGGGTGTGTTGCGGTTGGGATAGGCGGCGCGGCGCAATAAGGCTTTAATTTGCCGATTTTCAACAAATTGCCGATATTGAACGATGACGCGGTTCAGATATTTTTTTGCAGCGGACAAAATAGTTAGTTTCATGGCAAGGGACTTGAAAATCAATTTTTTCATTATAAAACATCAATGTATTTTAATTAAGCAGTTTGCACTTTATTTACTGTTTATTTACTGTTTTTTTGAATGGAATACAAAGAGGGATTGCGCAGAAAATGGGTTTTATTCAGGCTGCCTGAAGTTGCTTAAAAAGGGGATTGATCATGTTATGCACAGTTATCGCAAAGAAACGAAATTGGTTTAACAGCTTCATTTCTTTGCAATAGATTAAACTGAAACATCAATTACTTGGCGGCTTCATTGCTTTCCGCGCCAATGTGTTCTGCCGCTTTTTGAGCCAATTGCGCGGCGGCAATGATGTCATCATTATTCGGAAGTGCCGTTGCCAAGGCGGTATCGGTATTTTCCGGTGTATCTTCATTTTGCTTGTCTGCAAAATAAGCCAAAACGCTTGTGGCAGCTTGTACTTTATCGCCGATGCTGACAACAGGTGTGCTGCTCGGAGGCAGATACAAATCCACTCGTGAGCCGAAACGGATAAAGCCGTAGCGGTCGCCGCGACTTAACACATCACCGATTTTGACGTAACACAAAATACGCCGCGCCACCAAACCGGCAACCTGAACAAAGGTAATATCGTGTCCGGCTTTGGTGCGCGCCAAAACGGCATTACGCTCATTTTGAACACTGGCTTTGTCTAAAGCGGCATTCAAAAAACTGCCGTGAAAATATTCCACCCGCTCTACCGTACCGTCAATGGGGCTGCGGTTGGAATGTACGTTAAAAACATTCATAAACACACTGATTTTGAGTGCATCGGCATTGTCGCGATAAGGATCGGCCGTTTTTTCAATAACAACGATACGTCCGTCGGCAGGGCTTAATATGGCGTTGGTATCTGCGGGCGTGTCCCGTGCAGGGTCGCGGAAAAACTGCACCACAAAGAGGCTGATTATCCAAAAAGGCAAAGACCACCAGCCGCCGCAAAAACTGATGAGCAAACTCACAATCAGACTGATGATAATAAAAGGCCAGCCTTCACGGGCAATAATGGGGTGGGGATAAAAACGAGACACAATCACACTCCTGAAAAATAGACACACGCGCTGCGTGAAATATTTGACATTATAACGTACTCCTTATAAAAGACGTTTAAAACACTTATTTCCGATATTCAGTATAATTAAAAAACACAGACCAAAATCATCAAGATGAAGATAGATAGAAATGAACAAAAATAAGAAAAAAGCACTGTTGTTAGTAGATATTCAGAACGATTATTTCCCCGGCGGAAGAAATCCGCTTTATCGTGCAGAAGAAGCTGCTTTGAATGCGCAGCAGATACTCATGTTTTTTCGGCAGAAAGAACAGCCGATATTTCACGTTCAACACATCAGTTTGCAGGAAAATGCTGCATTTTTTCTGCCCAACACAGACGGTTGCTTAATTCACAAAAGTGTGCTGCCGGATGGCAACGAAAGTGTCGTCATCAAACACACACCCGACAGTTTTTTCCAAACTAATTTGCAGGAAAAGCTGGTGTTGAACGAGATTGATGAGCTGGTAATCTGTGGAATGATGAGTCATATGTGCATTGATACGACAGTTCGTTCTGCAAAACGGCTTGGGTATGTTGTTACCGTTATTGCCGATGCCTGTACAACAAGAGACTTAATTTACGGCGGTGAAACAATTCAGGCAGAAACAGTGCATCGTACATTCATGGCAGCGTTGAACGGAACATTTGCAAAAGTGATTGATGTGTCAGAATTGAACTGATATTTAATACCACAAATATTGTTACCGTGTTCTGTACAAGCAGAATCAGATTTTCTGAATTGGAAGAAAAAATTCTGAAATGCTGAATAAACGGTAACAGGCACATGAATTTAAGAAGACACATGCTTCTATCTGTTTAAAAAAACGCTTGCGGCGATTTTGAGAAATCGCGGTTGAGAGGACTGTGTTAAGTAGCGGTAAAAGGCTTATAATGCAAACTCTGTTTTCAGGCAGCCTGAATGTTTTGTTGTCTGTTTTCGTTGTTTTGTCGGCGTTGAGACGCCGCTGTTCGTTTTCGGAGTAAACATGGATTTCACTACTGCGCGTTTCAATATGGTTGAGCAGCAAATTCGCCCTTGGGACGTTTTGAATTTTGATTTATTAGACGTGTTAAGCGAAATACCGCGTGAACGATTTGTTCAGGAAAATCAAAAGGGGTTTGCTTATGCCGATGCCGAATTGCCTTTACCGAACGGCGGTTTTATGTTAGAACCGAAAATGACGGCGCGGTTGATTCAGGCTTTGGATTTGAAGGCGAATGACAGTGTTTTGGAAATTGGCACGGGTTCAGGCTATGCCACAGCCGTTTTGGCGAAAATGGCGGGTAAAGTATTAACGATAGACAGCGATGCCGCGCAGCAAAACCGTGCCAAAGCTGTGTTGGACGTGCTGGATTTTTCAAATATTGCTTATCAAACAGGCGATGGCTTGGTTGATGTCAAAAATGATTCATTGTTCAATGCGATTTATCTCGGCGGCTCGGTCCCCGTTTTGCCGGATAATGTATCGGAATTACTGACTGACGGCGGTCGTTTGGTAGCGGTGGTGGGCGAAGCTCCGGTGATGAAAGCCGTGATAATTACCCGTAAAGACGGTCAATTTGAAGAAAAAACCCTGTTTGAAACGGTGGTGCCGAGCTTAAAAAGCACGGCAGCAACAAAACCGTCTTCTTTCCAATTTTGATTTTTCAGTACAGACGTTCAGTACCAAAGAAAATCAGCAGTATTACCCTGCGGGCGGACAATTAAAACATACGGTGCGGTCATATTAATATGACCGCGCCTTTATCAATTAATCTGCCGTTAAAATAAATTGCCGTGTTTACGCTTATTATCACGGGTGTTTGATAACAGGCTGCTTGAAAATAAATTTAACATTATTATTGTGTTACATGGTTGATTTCTATATTAAATAAGCAGGTTGTGGTGAAGGATGCGGCTCAATAAGGCAGACTGCGTGCGCGGTGTATGGCTTCTTTAATTTGGCGTATGGCTTCAGGTAATCCGAGAAAAACGGCTTGTGCAATAATGGCATGCCCGATGTTTAATTCTTGAATCGCCAAAATTTTGGCAATGGGTGCAACGTTGTGGATATTTAACCCATGTCCTGCATTGACCGTTAAGCCCAATTCGGCGGCAAAATGAGCGGCTTCCTCAATGCGTAATAACCGGCGGGCGCGATCGGCAGGTGCAGCCGCATCGGCATACGCGCCGGTATGCAGTTCAATCACGGGCGCGCCAACTTCACGGGCTGCCTGAATTTGCGCTTCATCGGCATCAATAAATAAAGAAACACGTATGCCCGCATCGCTCAGTATGCGGGTGAATTCAGCGATTTTGCTTTGCTGCGCCAAGACATCTAAGCCGCCTTCGGTGGTGATTTCCTGCCGTTTTTCAGGCACCAAACACACATCTTGTGGGTTTACGTTTAAGGCGTTTTCCAGCATTTCTTCGGTGAGTGCCATTTCCAGATTCATGCGTGTTTTTAAAGCGGCGCGAATGGCAAAAACATCTGCGTCTTTGATGTGGCGGCGGTCTTCGCGCAAATGCAGTGTAATTAAATCTGCACCGTGGGTTTCTGCCAGTAAAGCGGCTTCCAGCGGGCTGGGGTAAACCGTACCCCGTGCATTCCGCAAAGTAGCAATGTGGTCGATATTAACGCCTAATAACATGATGATGTCCTTGGGTATAAAATATTTAAAAAAAATGTTTTCAGGCAGCTGTTTATTTGTCGGCGGCTTCTTGTACACGTTGCCGAAAACGTTCTGCCGCAAAATGGTAAAACGGTTTCGGGCTGATTTGACGGGAAACCACCGATGCGAGCAGACCTGCCAACAATAACCAAAACAATAATGATTGACTGCCTGTCATTTCCATAACCACCACGCCGGAGGTTAAGGGTGCTTGAGTGGCGGCCGCTAAAAATGCGGTCATGCACAGCAATACCAAAACATTACTGCCGGTAACCAAATCAGCAATTTGGCTGATTTGCACGCCGATTAATGCACCTGTGGTTAATGCCGGTGTAAAAATACCGCCCGGAATGCCCGCCCAGTAAGACAATACGGTTGCCAGCCATTTGGCTGTTGCCATGCCCGGTAAAACAGTGGTTTCGCCTTGTAAAGCGGCGGTTGCCAAATTGTAGCCTGTGCCATAGGTGCTGCCTTGGGTAAGCGTTCCTAAGACGGCGAGCATCAAACCGAGCACACCGGCAAGCCAAATGGGGTGATTACGCACCCAACCACGCCACTGAACCGGTGTTACCCAGGCGACACCTTTAGACAAGAATAGTGCGAATAAACCGCCGCTCACGCCGCAGATAACACTGCACAGCAACACCCATTGAAACATGTTTTTCGTAAACGCACTGCCGAAAAAGTGAGAGAAATAGGGATTATTGCCGTCAATGGCAACCACGATTAAACCGGTTGTTAAAACACCGATGAAAATTTGTCTGTCCCAACGCAGAGTTACACCGCGCCCCAATTCTTCAATGGCGAAAATAACGCCTGCCAGTGGTGCATTAAACGCCGCTGCCAAGCCACCCGCTGCACCCGCTGCCAATAAATCGTTTTCCTGTAAGCCCTTAAATGCCAGATTGTGCCGTTTGCACCACGCACCCCAAGCCGACATGACTGCTGCACCCACTTGAACCGACGGCCCTTCACGTCCAACCGAAGCACCAACCAATATTGCCAAAAAAGTAAACGGAATTTTTAAAATGGTTTCACCGAAGCGTACCAAGCGGGTTTTTTGTGTACCGTAAGGCAAGGAGAGACAGGCAATCACTTGAGGAATGCCGCTGCCTGAAGTGTGGGGCGCAAATCGGCGGGTGAACCAGACAATCAGCATCAAACCAAGCGGTAAAACAATCCATGCGAGCAAAGGGGTGTTTTTTGCCCAATGCGCATTTTGTTCCAAAGCCCAATCAGCCATTCGTGCAAAGAGTAAAGATACGGTTGCTACCAGCATTGCACCAATTAACAAAAATACCAAGGCAATGGTTTTTCGTGAAAAACGGCGGGTTTGGCGTATTTTTCGTTCAAGCAGCCGACCGATTTGATGACAAAAATTTGTCCATGTATTTAATATATTCATTGAGTCAGCCACTCATACAACATGGCTGAGGCAATGGCAAACAAAAGGCTGCCAAAGACCCTTTTCAGTTTGTCGGGCGGCAGGCGGTGTGCTGCACGTACACCCAAAGGAGCGAACCATACGGTGGTTGCCGCCAGCACCACAGCGGCGGGCAGATACCAGAAACCAAAGCTGCCGTTGGGTAAGCCTGGGGCTGACCAACCGGAAATCAAAAAGCTGATTGAACCGGAAATGGCAACCGACCAACCCAAAGCCGCTGATGTGCCGACTGCTTCATGAATCGGTATGTTGCAGTAGAGCATAAACGGCACGGTAAGCGAGCTGCCGCCAATGCCAATCCAGCTGGAAATTGTGCCGAATAAACTGCCTGCCGTGCTTAAACCGGCTTTATCGGGCAGCCGGCGCGTTGCTTTGGGTTTGAAATTAAGCAAAATTTGTACAGACATCGTATAAATAAACAATATAAAAAACAGCAGCAAAGCGTTGCCGGGAATAAATCGTGCTGCCACAGAACCGAAAACAGTACCGATAACCATCATGGGTGCCATGTAACGAACAACATGCCAATTAACGGCTTGATTGCGGTAATGTGCCATCATGCTGGAAAAAGAAGTGAACACCATCACCGCAAATGATGTGCCAATAGCCAGGTGCTGTGAGTGTGCTGTTTCAATGCCTTGTATTTTTAAAGTCCACAGCACAATCGGCACCACCAACATGCCGCCGCCGACGCCGAGCAAGCCTGCCAGAAAGCCGGCGCAAGAACCAACGGCAATCAAAGCCAAAATAATGTGCCAATCCAGCATGGTGTTTTTCCTGTGATTTTTTGTCAGTGCTTGTATTTCAGGCAGCCTGAAAATAAATTATTTCACGTTTATGATTTGTTTTAATCAACATCAATAATATCAAGACAATACCGTGATGCCGTCTTTTTGGTTTAATCGTTTTTTCCATAATTTTGGCAAGGCTTCATGAAAATACCACTGATTATTGCCCAAATCCAATGCGGCAGCGGCACTGTGCAGTTGTGTTTGTTCTTTGCTGAAGGGATTGTATTCCATTGTAGTGATTTCATGGGCAGTTCCCCAATTGTGTACAGGTAAAAAAGGCGCGTGTTTTAATACCCGCTGATTGTGCTGTGCTGTTTGGTCTGCATTGCGGCAACGGCCATTGCACAAACGGGCTGCCTGAAGCGGGCAGGGCGCAGATGCACCGATGCTGATGTCCAATATATCCAGTATTGCCGGGCAGACAGCATATTCACGCGCCCATTCACGCAGGGCTGCTTTGGCGGGTTTGGGGTGTGCAAACAAGCCGTAAGGGCGTTGTTTTAAAATGCCGTTTTTGGGCAGGGCGTAGATTTGTGCGCGCAGCTGCCCGTGGTGATTGGGTACAAACCGTATCGAATACCAAACACTGTCGATGCGGTTGTCTGCTGCCGATAAAGCGTTAATTTGATGTTGTGCCGATAATTGATATGCGTGTAACACATTTAAAGCCGGAAAAAATTCGATGTTTTGAATCTTTGAGATATTTTTCTCGGTATTTTTTTTCTGTAGTAAAACAGATATTTCACTGAATGCTTTTTCGTGTATATGCACGGCGGGCAGCTGCTGATCGGCGGTTGCCCACACGCTGAAACCGGCGGTATCGGGTAAATTGTAAACATGGCGGCGTATGTTTTCAGAAACAAACGCAGGCAATGGTGTGGGTTTTATCAGTTGCCGAAATTGCGCCTGCCAATGTTCAACACCGTGCGCTGTCAAACTGATGTTTAAAAAACGGCTCAGTACACGAACATCTGCCCAAGCCCTGTGCCTGTCTTCAGCTTCATTGCTTAAATGAAACCGTTCGATGATGCTGTCTAAACTGTGTTTGTGTTCGTGCGGATAGAGTTTGCGCGACAATTGAACCGTGCAAAGCGTGGGTGCGGCAAAAGGCAGTTGGGCGCGGGCAAATTCGTTGCGCAGGAAAGTGTAGTCAAAACGGCTATTGTGCGCCGCAATAATATGCCCTTGTAAATAAGGCAAAATATCTGCTGCTATTTGAGAAAAAGTGGGTGCGCCTGCAACCATTTCATTGCTGATGCCCGTTAAGCGTGTGATAAACGGGCTGATGTCTTGCTCGGGATTAATCAGCGATTGCCACCGTTCAATTTTGCCGCCTGAAAAACACAAGACAGCGATTTCAGTGATGCGGTCATTTTCAAAATGTCCGCCCGTGGTTTCCAAATCCACAATCACCACAGGCAGCGGCAATTTAGCGATGGCTTGTGCCAAAGGCGCAAGCCATGCTTCATCAGACAGGTTTTCAAATTGCATCACACCGCCTTTTGGCTGATTTGATGCAAAAGAATGTCGTGAATGCCGTTAAAGCCGCCGTTACTCATCACCAAAATATGATCGCCTGCTTTGGCTTCGGTAACAATGGCGGCAACAAAATCATCAAAATTTTTATCGACATAAAGTTTACCGCTCAGTGCGTTTAAGGCTGCCTGAACGTCCCAGTCCACGCCGCCGGTATAGCAAAATATGTGGTCTGCCTCTGCCAAACTTGTGGGCAATGCCGCTTTCATGGCACCCATTTTCATGGTATTGGAGCGCGGTTCTAATACCGCCAAAATCCGCGCACTGCCTACTTTTCGGCGCAGGCCGTCTATGGTCGTTGCAATGGCAGTGGGATGATGGGCAAAATCATCGTAAACGGTAATGTCGTTGATTTCACCTTTGATTTCCATGCGCCGCTTCACGTTTTGAAAGCGTGCCAAAGCAGAGCAGGCTGCCTGAACCGATACGCCGACGTGTTGAACCGCCGCAATCACTGCCAGTGCGTTCATGCGATTGTGTTCGCCCAACAGCGTCCACTCAACTTGTCCCAGTGTTTTTCCTTGAAAACGCACTGAAAATCCGCCGTTTTCGTTTACTTGACCGATTGACCAGCCGTCATCGCAGCCAAAATTTGCCAGCGGTGTCCAGCAGCCCTGTGCCAATACTGCGTCCAAGGCGGGTGATTGGCAATTGCGCACCAGTAAGCCTTCGCTCGGAATGGTGCGCACCAAATGATGAAATTGGGTTTGAATGGCGGCTAAATCAGCAAAAATATCGGCGTGATCGTATTCCAGATTATTCAGAATGCAGGTACGCGGACGATAATGGACGAATTTACTGCGCTTATCAAAAAAAGCAGTATCGTATTCGTCTGCTTCGATAACGAAAAAAGTGGGTTGTGTTGTCAGGCTGCCTGAAAGATGATTGTCGGATTGAATTTTGGGCGATTGCGGCAGGCGGGCGGAAACAGAGAAATTTTGCGGCAAACCGCCAATCAGAAACCCCGTAGCCAATCCTGAGTCTGCCAATACCCAAGCGAGCATACTTGCGGTGGTGGTTTTGCCGTGTGTTCCCGCCACAGCCAATACCCAATGATGACGCAACACATTTTCAGCCAGCCATTGCGGTCCTGAAACATAGGGTAAACCGCGGTTTAAAATGGCTTCTACGATTGGTAAGCCACGCCGAGCTACATTGCCGATAACATAAATATCCGCTTTGTACTGGTCTAATTGTTCGGCATCAAATCCCTCCGCCACGTCCACACCCAATTGTGCCAGTTGGGTACTCATCGGCGGGTACATTTTGGCATCGCAACCGCTTACGGTAAAACCGGCTTCTTTGGCAATTGCGGCAAGACCGCCCATAAATGTGCCGCCAATACCAATGATGTGAATGTGTTTCATAAGTGTATGAGGAAAGGAAAAGGTGAAAAATTATACAGGAAAAATGAGCTCATTTTTGATGCGGGAAAGCGGCGGGTTTTTAAGAACCCATGTTCAAAAAAATTCTTAATAAAATCATATGATGTCAAAAAACGGTTCAATCATCGCCCATTGGCTATCTGTCAAATCACTCGGGTACATAAAAGGATTACCTACTATCTTGGTTTATCTGCTAATTATACGCCATATGATTTTATTAAGAATTTTTTGAATATTGGTTCTTAAATATTATTGAACATAGGTTCTAAAATCATGGTCATTTGTTTTTTCAAAAACCATGTGAGCGGCAATGGGTTTGTTCATTATTCCAATTTTTATTGCTGCATTTCATTCGATAAAATTTAATAGCCAATTGATTTATTTGTTGTTGTTCAATTTGTATCGGAATGGCGTCTTTGTCGGAAAAAGTGTTGTAGCAAAGCCATGCTTTCGTCTGCCAAAATGCTGCTTTTTACAGCAGTATGATGATTTAAAAGCGGATAATTAAACAAATTACACACGCTGCCTGCCGCGCCGGTTTTCGGCTCTGCGGCGGCAAAAATTAAGCGGTGAATGCGGGCGTTCAAAATAGCTCCTGCACACATGGCGCAAGGTTCTAAGGTAACATAAAGATCACAATTATCCAGGCGGTAATTATTTAAAGTAATACCCGCTTCAGTCAGTGCTTGCATTTCTGCGTGGCGGCTGATATTGCAATGGCTGACGCACTGATTAAATGCGGCTGAGATAAGTTCACCCTGACGCACAACCACCGCACCCACAGGCACTTCGCCGTTTTCTGCCGCTTGCCGAGCTTGTGCCAACGCTTGTTGCATCCAATACGCCATTTCCGCTTCGGGTGGAAAAACCGCCACGGGCGGGTGCTTTTTGACCACATTGAGCCAGTTTGCTTTTTCTGCTGAATTTAAACTGTTTAACTGGCGGTTTTCCGCCAGACACACCAACTGCCATAATGTGCTGTTGGTAATGCTCAGCCCCTGCTTTTTCAATAACAGAAATGCCGTTACCGCACCGATTTTCTGTAGGCAAGCAAGGGAAGTAATGCCCAGATTTGCCAATGCCTCATGGGTTTTCGGCGCAAGAGGCGGGGTGCTGAGTTTTGTGTGTGCTGTCATTTAGGATAAACCGCCGTAGCGCAGGCTGACTCCCATGTATAACATCAACACCCCAATCAGCGTAACGCCATAAACATGCCATGCCATGTCGGGCAGACGGTTTGGTGTTAGTTTTGGTAGCACCCGCAGACGAGCGTCCAGAGCCAAACCCACGGTGAGCAGCAATAAAATCAATTTTGCACTAACAGCGCGTTCCATTCCGCTGTCAAAATGAAACCAACGGGTTGGTGTAACGCCAAAATCGCTCGCCATCCACAACCCGCTGATGACCAGCAACACCAACGCCGGCATACCGATGGGTTCGTAGCGTTGTTCAAATTGCTGCAAAATTTGCGGATTGCGTTGTTTAAGCGCACGCGGCATAAATTGAATGGCCATAATTAAATGACCGCCCACCCAAATAGTTGCTGCCAATAAATGAATTAGCAGCAGCCATTGATGTATTTGTGTGAACATGGGAGTTCTCTGTGTTTTACGATTGGTTTGTGCTTGCATGAATGGGTTCGGCACTCACCAATACACCGTCTTCATCGCAATAAACCCAATCGCCGCTTCGGAAAGTAACATTTCCGAAGTGAACGTTGCCGTCCAACACGCCCACGGCATCTTTTGCGCTTTTTTTCGGGTTAGTACCCAAGGCTTTGATGCCGAAATCCATGGTATTGATTGCCGCGCTGTCTCGAATCACGCCGTTAATCACGATGCCTGCCCAGCCGTTTTTTCGTCCGGCTTCAGCCAACATATCACCCACCAAAGCACTGAATCGTGAACCGGCACCGTCCACCACCAATACGTTGCCATTTCCGGGTGTATTTAAAATTTGTTTCACCAACCCGTTGTCTTGAAAACATTTTACGGTTCGCGCTTTGCCGCAGAAATGACGGCGGCAGCCATAAGAAAAAAACGGCAATTCACACGACGGCGTGTCAGGGGCGATGTCAATTAAATCGGCAGTGGTAAAATCGGGGTTTGTTGGCGTATTCATGGCACTTTCCTCAGGATTGAAAAGGGGCTGAGTATTATCGCAAAAAATTTCAGGCAGCCTAAAAACTTTTTGGGCTGTGAGCGATGAATGTATGGGATATTTCTAAAATTTTTCGGGAATTCATTTGAAGTGGTAAGAATAGCATCATTATGGGAAAAAGGATTGCACACGGTTTTGGGTAAACCCACGTGCGCGCTCTGTCAAGAATCAACTGATAAAACAGCGATTTGTGAAGATTGTTTGGCAGATGTCAATACTTTGTGGTTTGATGAGGAAACTGTCTGCAAGGGCTGTTTGCGGCACACAAGCGACGGGTTGCTTTGCGGGCATTGTCAGCAGCATTCACCGATAACGTGCGCCCAATTTGCTTCTTTTCAATATGATTATCCAGTGAAACAATTGCTTCACGCGTTCAAACATTTGCGTCAAATACATTTAAGCCGCGCGCTTTGCACCTTAATGCTTCAAAACCCACCGATATGGCTGCCTGAAACTCCAATTGATGCAGTACTGGCAATGCCTTTAAGCCGTGAGCGATTGCTTGAACGCGGGTTTAATCAAAGCCGTTTTTTGGCACAGAGCATTGCCGATGTCTATGCTTTGCCGCTGTTAGATGACACCGCCGTATTGAGGCAGCACCGCGTACCGCAATCCACATTAAACGGCAAAGCGAGGCTCAATAACGTACGCGGTATTTTTCAGGCAGCCGCTGATGTTAAAAAAAGTCATTTGTTGTTAATTGACGATGTGATTACCACCGGTGCAACAGTCAATGAATTAAGCAAAACCCTAATAAAAGCGGGTGTCAAAGGAATTTGGGTGTGGGCATTGGCGCATCCGAAGTGAAAAATTTTTGACCGTTGTGCCAATCCAACGGATAATATCGCCCAATCTAAGATACTGATTTATATGTTTAACGTTGTTTTATACCAGCCGGAAATCCCGCCGAATACAGGGAATATTATCCGTTTATGCGCCAATACAGGCGCACAATTACATCTGGTGAAGCCGCTGGGCTTTCCTCTGGATTCTGCCAAAATGCGGCGGGCGGGTTTGGACTACCACGAATTTACCGATGTTGTTGTGCATGAAAATTTTGAAGATTGCCTGAAGATGTTGAGCGGGCATCGTTTTTTTGCACTGACCACCAAAGGATACCATCGCCCCAGTCAAACCGCTTTTCAAGCAGGTGATGTTTTTTTATTTGGTCCGGAAACGCGCGGGTTGCCCGCTGAAATTTTAAATGGGCTGCCTGAAACACAAAAATTGCGTTTGCCGATGCTGGCAAACAGCAGAAGCATGAATTTATCCAACAGCGTGGCAGTTATGCTGTATGAAGCATGGCGGCAGTTGGATTATGTCGGTTCAGCGAATAATATACCTTGAAAATAATTGTTAAATACTTGTTAAATAAAGAAATGAGGCTTGAGAAATTTTCAGGTAGCCCTATTTTGACTGCAATTCGGCTTTTTAACCAAAGCAACACACACTGACGTCTTTAACTCACAGAAGGAGTTTCGTTTGAAGCAAGTAAAAAATATCTTTTTTGCAACCATTATCGGCAGCATTGCCTTAGGCAGTGGCTTAATGACCACCGCATCGGCGAAATCCGGTAGTGTCTCTTTACAAAACCCTCAGGAACAAGAGCCGAAAACAGCAGATCTTTCCGAGCTTATTCCAAATGCCGCCGTTAAGTTTGAAGCCTTGCACAAAACGGCAAATAAAAGCTATCAAGTGGCGGGTAAACGCTACTACCCTTTACAAGAACTTTCATTGTTCAAAGAAAAAGGAAATGCTTCTTGGTATGGTCCGGGTTTTCACGGACGTAAAACATCTTCCGGTGAGCGCTATGACATGAATATGATGACAGCGGCTCACCCCACTTTGCCCATTCCCAGCTATGCTAAAGTGACTAACTTAACCAACGGAAAAAGCGTGGTGGTACGCATCAATGATCGCGGTCCTTTTCACGGCAACCGTGTATTAGATGTATCCAAAGCCGCTGCCCAAAAACTGGGGTTTTTAAATAAAGGCACAGCAGAAGTCAGCGTGGAGCAAATTGTGCCGGCGCAAAATATACATGCCAATATTCAAGACGGCGGTATTTATGTTGATTTACAGCGTTTCGACAGCTTAAAAGACGCACAAGCCCATTTGTCTGATACCATTCATCAATTGAAGGCAGCATCTTTGAGTCAAAAAGCCTCTGTTGTTAAAGAAAAAAATAGTTATTTGGTGCGCGTTGGTCCGTTTCGGCAAGAACAAGAACGTGCAGATTATTTGAAAAAAGCCGCACTGACAGAGCTCTAAATTACAAGAACATTAACTGCGATTACAGGCTGCCTGAACAATTCAGGTAGCCTCTGTTTTTTGTATGGCTTATGGATATTTTACCAATAAAAGCGGTATGATTGACGCCCTCGTCTTATCAAAAAAACATCATTACAGGAGAAAATATGACAACCAATTTCACACTCACCAGCCCTGAATTTAAAGACGGCGATAAATTAGATATTTCCTATCAAGCCGACAAAGACAATCAATCCCCCGCGCTGGTGTGGCAAAACGCGCCGACAGATACCAAAAGTTTTGCCGTTGCCATGCACGACCCCGATGCACCCACGGGCGGAGCAGGTTGGTGGCACTGGCTGGCATTTGGCATTCCCGCAGAATTAACCGAATTGCCGCGCAATGCCGGTGCAGTAGGCGGAGTGAACATGCCTGCGGGTGTGCGCCAAATGCGCAACACAGGCGGTGCGCTTGGCTACGGTGGCTGCTATCCGCCGGTGGGCGACCCGGCACATCGTTATATTATTACTGTGTACGCACTGGACACGGACAAACCGGATATTGCCGAAGACGCGACTACCAGTATGGCCGGTTTTGTGATTAACGCACACGCCATTGCGAAAGCAAGTCTCACGGTTTATTACGCGCGTTAAATACCTTTTGTATTTATTACTTTTAGGGACATGACAACCAAACAAGGCATTAAAATGTCTAAAAAGGAGTCATGGCAATGGTTTGCAAGTACCAAAAAAGTTCGTCACTTTCTGATGCAAAAATGCGGCAAATTATCAAGTGTTTTTCGCTTGATTTAACTGCCTCTCAAACCGCAAAATTAACCGGAATCAGTCGTCAGTCAATCAATCGAATATACACAAAGATTAGGTTGCGAATTTTTACGTATTGTTTGCAAAATACGCCTTTCAACGGGGAATTGG
>NZ_JQKE01000025.1 GCF_000745895.1 Stenoxybacter acetivorans DSM 19021
GCGACACCGAACACGCCAACTCAGTATTAGCCCCCATATTTAACTTGCAGAAAGTGCAGGACAATATGGCATTGGCGCAGGTGGTCAGCGAGATTGTGTCCACCATTGCCACCACCGCCGCCAATGTTCAAAAAGAAGAAAGCTGGCAGCAACGCGATGAAGCGTTAAAGGCATTGGAAGACACCCTTACGCCAGAGCAATGGGAAGAATACCGCGGTAAAACCAAAAACGGCTACAAACCGGAATACTTACAGCAGCAACTGGGCAATAGCCACCCCTTGTGGCAAAACTACGCACAGGCAGATCAGTTATACCAAAAAACCGAGCAGCAATACGGCATCGGCAGCCCTTACCAACGCGCTGCCCAAGCATTGGCAGCCTTAGCGGGCGGCATTGCCGGCGGCAACCTCAGCCAAGCGGCAACGGGTGCCGCCATGCCCTATGCCGCCAATCAAATCGGTCAGTATTTTAATGGTCAGGAGCCAACGGCAGCGAACGAAGCGGCAAGAATCTTAGCCCACGCCGCTTTAGGCGCAGCGGCGGCATACCTCAGCGGCGGTGCAGATGCGGCAGTGAGCGGTGCGGCGGGTGCGGCGAGCGGCGAAGTCATGGCAAAAATCGTTCACGAAACCCTGTTTGGAGGCAAACCGAACCAAGATTTAACCGAAACCGAGAAAGACCAAATCCGCGATATAGCGAACTTAGCGGCTGGCTTGGTTGGCGGCGTAACGGGCGGAGGTGTCGGTGCGGTAACGGGGGCTGTGGCGGGTGATAATGCGGTGGTGAATAATTATCTGAGCCAGGCACAGCAGGATCAGAGAGATAAAGAAATCGCCGCCTGTCAGAACCTATATTGTAGAGTAGAAGTGCGTGCGAAATGGACTGCCATTGACATAAAGCAAGATAGTAGTTTTGCGGCGGGAGTGATTGCCGGCGTTCCGATAGAGTTGTATGACACAGCTAAAGGTATTATATCGATAGCCACCAGTCCAATTGAAACTTATGAGGCACTAAAAGCCTTGTTTAGTAGCGATGATGTACTGAGCAAGATCTCAAATGAGGTAAAACAATCTTATATTGACCGTATTAACCATATGGAAATGGAATTCGAGAAAGCAGGAAGCAGCGGTTCATTTAATGCAGGCGTTGAAGGTGGCAAACTGATCACAGATATAGTGGGATTAATTGCCGGTGGTGCGGGTACTGTGAAAAGTGGTGCTACATTAACAGAAAAAATTGTGGCTAAGGTTACTGGTAAGTCTGGGTCGGTGGGAAAAGGGAAGACAGGAACTATTTTTGATTCAATTAAAGAAACTCAGCCTGTGTATCCTGGGTCGGTAATTCCTAAATCGTTTGAAATGACTTTGCCAAATGGACAAAAAGTATGGGTTCATGAGAACGCGACAGAACATATAGTTGAATATGCAGCATCTAAAGCTGTTACACATACACCAGAAGCTGTAAGGCTAGCTAGTCAGGTTGAGCTTAAAAGCTTTCAATCTGCTGTTAATACGGCGACTAAAAATAAAATTCCTTATAATGAAAGAATTACTGTAGATGGGTGGCAGCTAGAATTTAAACCTCCTCGTTCTAGTGATGAGTTGCCTACAATTATTCATGCTCGTTATGTGGGAGCTCACTAAAATGGATATAAGTATTAGTAATCCAATAAATATCTCAATGGATCTCCTAGAAATTGATAAGCATCTTCCGTCAATAAAATTTGACATTAAAATTAATGTCAAAAAATTTGGTTACTCATTGGTTGTAAATACACAAATATGGATTGAATGTAGTGTATTTGATTTATTTATAGAAGCTATGCGTAAAGGTGAAATTGCTAGGCTTATGGATATAAATAGACTTTTTGAATTGACTATAGACGTAGCACAAAATCGATTACAATGGTTCTGTGCTAAAGAAAACCTGGATGCTTGTATAACATTAGCGAAAGGTGAAGAAATGCTTACAAATGAATCAAGAGATATTATATACAGCACATTCAATGATTATCCACGATGGTGGTAACATCTGGGAAGTCAGTAATAATCAGTAACGGACAGATGTTACCGTTGGCAGAGATTTAACCCTCATCAGCCAACAAGACACCGACCAATACCAAAGCCGCCAAAACGACCAAAGTGTTTACGGCGAAGTCATGGTTTACGGCTACGGCGGCGGCAGCTTCAATGCCCAAGCAGGTCATCAAAGCATTGACAGCGATTACGCTTCGGTAAACGAACAAACCGGCATCTACGCCGGCGATGGCGGCTTTAATATTAAAGTAAACGGCACAACCGATTTGCAAGGTGCAGTAATCGCTTCAACAGCAAACAAAGATAAAAACAGCCTGATTACCGGCGAACTGAAATACAGCGACTTAAACAATCATGCCGAATATCAAGCTGTGGGCGGCAGTGCCGGCATCGGCAGCGCACCGCCGCCAAGCGCAAGTTACCAAAGCGGTGATGCCGACAGCACCACGAAAGCGGCAATCAGCGAAGCCACTATCATCATCGACGGCAAACAAGCCACCGATGCGCAATTGGCAGGCTTAAGCCGCGATACCGAACACGCCAATCAGGTATTAAAACCCATATTTGACTTGCAGAAAGTGCAGGACAATATGGCACTGGCGCAGGTGGTCAGCGAGATTGTGTCCACCATTGCCACCACCACCGCCAATGTTCAAAAAGAAGAGAGTTGGCAGCAACGCGATGAAGCGTTAAAAGCATTGGAAGACACCCGCCCGAGCAATGGGAAGAATATCGCGGAAAGACTAACAACGGCTACAACCCGGAATATTTACAGCAGCAACTGGGCAATAACCACCCCTTGTGGCAAAACTACGAACAGGCAGACAAGCTGTACCAACAAACCGAACAGCAATACGGCACCGGCAGCCCTTACCAACGCGCCGCCCAAGCCTTGGCAGCCCTGGCGGGCGGTATTGCCGGTGGCAACCTCAGCCAAGCGGCAACGGGTGCCGCCATGCCCTATGCTGCCAACCAAATCGGTCAGTATTTTAATGGTCAAGAGCCAACGGCAGCGAACGAAGCGGCAAGAATCTTAGCCCACGCCGCCTTGGGCGCAGCGGCGGCATACCTCAGCGGCGGTGCAGATGCGGCAGTGAGCGGCGCGGTGGGTGCGGCGAGCGGCGAAGTCATGGCAAAAATCGTTCACGAAACCCTGTTTGGCGACAGACCGAACCAAAAATTAACTGAAGCTGAGAAAGACCAAATCCGCGATATAGCGAACTTAGCGGCTGGTTTGGTTGGTGGCGTAACGGGCGGAGGTGCCGGTGCGGTAACGGGGGCTGTGGCGAGTGATAATGCGGTGGTGAATAATGCGCTGAGTAACGCTTCAGGAGAAAACAAACTTAACGATAAGGAAAAACAGCTCAATAAAAAATTAAAAGCAGCAGGGGTTCAAAGCGCTGATGATTATCAGCAACGATATGATGAATGTAAAACTGATGCTTGCCGCCAACAAGTAAATGCTGATTATCGTTATGCAGCAGAGTTAGCCGACAGAATTACGTTGGCTATGTATAACAGCGGTCAATTAACGGCAGACGAATTCAAAATACTGGTTACTTCGTATGCAAATAAAATGATGCAGGGAGCAGGAGACAGTGAACAAGCATCAAATACAGGCGGAGAAATCTATACGCAAAACGGTGCGACATGGTCGCCAGCCGGTGTTATAAACAATCCTTATTTTGATGAGATAAATACTCGTGTATTGTTGTCTGATCTAAAATCTGAGGGAGCAAGTGATGAACAAATTGCCAATCGGCTGCAACAAAATCAAATTGCCCGTGATTATTTATTTTCTTTGCCTCCTCAGGAACAGGTTGCGTTGTTGTTGGCAGAAGGATTTGCGATACAGACCGTTCTGAATGTGGTTACTAAGGTGAAGGGTGGTGCAGTACTGACGGATAAAGCAGCAGCTGGTAAGGGTGATAAAACAACGAGTGGTGCAGAGAATGTCGCGACTTATCCGAAACTAAAAGATGAACTGATGCAGCAGAACCTGAACAATATTGCGAAGCAAGATTCGAGATTGGCAGCAGCAGCTAAAGGCAGTGGCACGACAAACCCCAATTTTTCTGTCGGAATGGGAACTGCGGATGAAGCAAATAGGTTAGGTAAAATTTGGGTGGGAGATGGGGCTAGATTGGTTGATAACCAAAAAAACTGCCCTGGTTGTTGGATTAGTGCCGATGGTTCTCGTTTGTATAGACCACCAACAGAAAAAGCGAATACTCCAACTCATTTTAATCCTACAGGGATACAGGCTAATTTCCAAATATTAGAAGTTAATCCTACTACTGGGAAATCAGTAACAATCAGCAACGGACATATGAGCATTAATAAATGAAAGCAATATTAAAAGGTATGTGGGTTTACTCTGCTAATTTCAGCTTAGAGAATTATAAGCCTGAAGAGAAAAATTGTTTTACCTTGTTGGTTAATTTAGACATAGGATTTATTGATGAAACAGGGGCAGATTCTTTTAATTTACACATCTGCACTCCTGAATGGCTCTGTAAAAATCAGTGGTTACCAGAGCTAATGCGGCACACGTTACTGGTACGTAAATATGATTTGAATGAAATCACAAAAACCATTACTGATTATATTGATCAGTGTGAGGGCAATGACTGGATGGAAATAGCCCAAAAACTCTCCCGTGTTTTTGCTTGGGAGTTTGAAGACTATCAGCCTTGAAAATTAGGAGTTAAATTAAAATGATTTTTGGTGATCCTTATGATTTTGCACTTCAGTTTCAAATTGTCGAAAATTGGAATAATGAAAATAATTTCTGGAAGAATGGCATGTTTTATTTTTATTTAAATGGGGAAGCTATTTTTAATAAAGTGTGTGTATCTGAATTAAGAAGTGTATATGCTACCTATTTTGATATTAACTTAATACAAGTACCTAAGAATGATATAAATATATCTGCCCTTGAGTTATTTCAAAATGCTGATAATCATTTTTTTAAAACTGGTGAGGATTTAATTTCTGGTATATTGGATTTAACATGTACAACAATGAGGGATAATGGTTATGATATTTATTTTTTAGGAACAAGCTCTGGTGATCGATTTGTATGGAGTTCTGATTCAGGAAAAACTATAAATGAGATATTTTTTAAAAAAGAAATTTTTTTTAATACAATTAGTAAAATGCCAGCAGATTTTATAAGGTAAATTGGTAAAAATGATTATTGGAGATTATGAAAAATTTGGCTTTTTAATTGAATATGATGCTAATGCTTCAGTTGATCCAACATTTATTGAAGGCTTTTTTGTAATATATATCAATGGTAAAATGTACCCAGAAAAATTTAACCATTATGTAACACTCAATAGAGATGTTGAATATTTATTAAATAACTCATCTTTTATAGAAATGCCTATTAATAAAAGATTATTTGAAATAGATAAAAAACAGGCAATTGTTGAGATGTTTATGTTGTCAAATATTCTTATTTTGGATGAAGATAATCGTGAAGACTCAGATAACTTAAAAGAGGATTATACATACAATGCTATATCATCTCATTTTACAGATGGAGAATATGGTGAAATATTTTCTGTTAGTAATGGAGAAATGATAAGAATTTTAGGGGGGAAGCTTCTTTCTGATTATGATGAAGAAAAATGTTGCTATATTAATTATAGACTATCTGATGAAATTGATGAAATTTTTATACTAAAGTATGAACTAGAATATTATATTTCCAAACTTAAAAAATATTATACAAAAATTAAACAGATTCATAAAAAACGTTTTGATTATACATATAGTTAAACTATTAAATTTTTCAAAACGACTTACCGGAAAGATTACGGTTAATTACTTGAAATCTGCTGAATAGGCTGTGTTTATTTATTTTGAAAATAATAATAGTATAGCTATAACTAAAAATAGAGATAAATCAACTTGTAGAAAAGCTAACATTATTTTATACACAATTAGAAAGAGAAGTTTTATATATTGAATAATAGAAAAATAATTTAAATGGTTATTAAATTTTGAACTTAAAACCGCTTTCATTCGCGTTACTCGCCCTATTGAGTAATCAAGTCATTCACGCCGCCACAGGCTGCCTGACCGATGCGTACGTCCATTTTTCTCAGACCCAAAACGGCAACCACATCGCCGTCAATACCGGCGAGCCAACCCATGCCGGCAGCGTTCTGCCCAACAACAGCCTGTACCACATCAACCCCCAGCCCGGCGGCTATCTGGTTGAAACCGACCCGAAGTTTACCGACCACAAACATTGGCTGGGCAGCGACTACCTGCTGCAGCAACTGCAGCTTGACCCGCAGCGGGCGCAAAAACGCATAGGCGATGCCTTTTATGAGCAGCGGCTCATCAACGAACAAATCGCCAACTTAACCGGACAGAGACGTTTAGAAGGCTATCAAAACGACGAAGAACAGTTCAAAGCCCTGATGGACAACGGCGCCACAGTTGCCAAACAAATGAACCTCACCCCCGGCATCGCCTTAAGTGCCGAGCAAGTGGCGAAATTAACCAGCGACATCGTTTGGCTGGTCAGCGAAATCATAACCTTAGCAGACGGCAGCGTTCAAACCGTTCTCGTACCCAAAGTGTATTTAAAACCGCAGACACAAGACCTGTATCCGGGCGGCGCATTGGTGAGTGCCGAAGCGGTACTGCTCAACCTCAGCGGCGACATACAAAACAGCGGCAGCATTTTAGGCAGACAACTGATTGATTTAACCGCCGCCAACATCCGCGACACCCACGGACAGCTCAGCGGCGCAAACATACAAATCAAAGCGGCGGGCGACATAGACCTGCACGGCAGCAGCATACACGCCGCAGAAGCATTAACCGCCCTGGCCGGTAAAAACCTGAACATCGAAAGCAGCGGCTACCGCAACCAAGTACACATTGAATCCGAAAACGGCAGCGTCTTTGACGGCAGCCGCAGCGGCATTGACCGCGTGGCGAATTTAACCGTCAGCGGTGCGGGCAACCTCATCTTAAGCGGCAACAACATCAGCCTGAAAGCCGCCGACCTTGCCCACAGCGGCAGCGGCAACATCTACATCGCCGCCGCCGACAATCAATACCAAAGCCACACCGACAGCCGCTCATCGGGTTTCAACATCAGGCAATCTTATCAATTTGAAACAAAACATCTTCACGGCGATGATGTGCTAAAATTGCATGTTATTCTGTTTCCACTTATATAAACCGCCCGTAAAGCGGTATCCCATTATGCTGACCAAACTAGCAAAAAAAATCATCGGCAGCCGCAACGACAGGCTGCTTAAGCAATACCGCAAAGTTGTTGCCAAAATCAACGCTCGCGAAGCCGAATTACAAGCCTTAGACGACGATGCGCTGCGTGCCAAAACCGCTGAATTCAAACAGCGTTTGTCTGACGGAGCAACGCTTGACAGCTTGCTGGAAGAAGCATTTGCCGTGTGCCGCGAAGCCAGCCGGCGCACTTTGGGCATGCGTCATTTTGATGTGCAGCTGATTGGCGGCATGGTCTTGCACAACGGCAAAATTGCCGAAATGCGCACAGGCGAAGGCAAAACCTTGGTTGCCACGCTGGCAGTGTATTTAAACGCGCTGGCAGGCAAAGGCGTTCATGTGGTAACGGTGAACGACTATCTGGCGCAGCGCGATGCCGCCACCCTTGCGCCTTTGTATCACTTCTTGGGTTTAAGCGTGGGTGTGATTATTGCCAATATGGATTCTCAGGAAAAACAAGCTGCTTACCACGCCGACATCAGCTATGGCACAAATAATGAATTCGGCTTTGATTACCTGCGCGACAATATGGTGAATGATGTGCGCGAAAAAGTGCAGCGCGGATTGCATTTTGCCGTGGTTGATGAAGTGGATTCCATTCTCATTGACGAAGCGCGCACACCTTTGATTATTTCCGGTCAGGCTGATGACAATGTCAGCTTGTATCAAGTGATGAACCAAATTCCGCCTTTATTGCAGCGGCAAACCGCCGAGGACGGTGAGGGCGATTATTGGGTGGACGAAAAAGCCCACAGCGTATTACTCAGCGAAGCGGGGCACGAACACGCCGAAGCAATATTAACGCGCATGGGTTTACTCAAAGAAGGCGATTCGCTCTATTCCGCCGCCAACATTATGCTGATGCACCATTTAATGGCAGCATTGCGTGCACACAGTTTGTATTTCAAAGATCAGCATTATGTGGTGCAAGACGATGAAATTGTGATTGTCGATGAATTCACGGGGCGTTTAATGGCAGGTCGCCGCTGGTCTGACGGCTTGCACCAAGCGGTGGAAGCCAAAGAGGGCGTGGAAATCAAGCGTGAAAACCAAACTTTGGCGTCTATCACTTTTCAAAACTATTTCCGCCTGTATCAAAAATTATCCGGCATGACCGGCACGGCGGATACAGAAGCGTTTGAATTTCAAAATATTTATGGCTTAGAAACCGTTATTATTCCCACCAACCGCCCAATGGTGCGCAAAGACTTAAACGACCAAATCTACCGCACCGCCGAAGAAAAATACGAAGCGGTGGTTGCCGACATCAAAATGCGGCATGAAGCCGGACAGCCTGTTTTGGTGGGAACAACCAGTATTGAAAACTCGGAATTGGTGTCAGAACTGCTCAAAAAAGCGGGTTTGGCACACAATGTCTTAAACGCCAAAGAACACGCCCGCGAAGCCGATATTGTGGTACAAGCCGGCCGGCCGGGCATGATTACCGTTGCCACCAATATGGCGGGGCGCGGTACTGATATTGTGCTGGGCGGCAACATTAAACCGCAAATTGATGCCATTGCCCGCGATGACAGGCTGCCTGAAAACGAAAAAAAAGCCAAGATTCAGGCCTTGCAGCAGCAATGGCAATACGATCACGACCAAGTCATCGCCGCCGGCGGTTTGCACATCATCGGTACGGAACGCCACGAAAGCCGCCGCATTGATAATCAATTGCGCGGCCGCTCCGGCAGACAAGGTGATCCCGGTTCCAGCCGTTTTTATCTGTCATTTGAAGACACTTTGCTGCGCCTATTTGCCTTAGACCGCGCCGCAGCCATTCTCAACCGCTTGGCGCCCGAACGCGGCGTTGCCATTGAAGCGGGCTTGCTCACCCGCCAAATCGAGGGCGCGCAGCGCAAAGTGGAAAACCGCAATTTCGATATGCGTAAACAAGTATTGGAATACGATGATGTTGCCAACGACCAGCGCAAAGTCATTTATAACCAGCGCGCCGAAATTTTGGAACACGAAAACATCGGCGAATGGGTGCGCGAAATCCGCCATGATGTATTGGTGGATTTGGTGGACACTTTTGTACCGCCTGACAGCATGGAAGAAGAATGGGACATTGTCGGCTTGGAACAAAAACTCATCAGTGAATTCCACACCCACGCGCCCGTTGGTGAATGGCTGAAAGAAAATCCGTCGCTGGGCAACCAAGATATTCGCGACCGCTTAATTGCGCAAGTCGAAGCCGATTATGCCGCCAAAATCGAGCTGGTCGGACACGTTGCCATGCAGCAGTTTGAGCGCAATGTTTTGCTCAACATCATCGACAGCAAATGGCGCGAGCATCTGGCAGACATGGATTACTTGCGCCAAGGCATTCATTTGCGCGGTTATGCCCAGAAAAACCCCAAGCAGGAATACAAGCGCGAATCATTTGAAATGTTCCAAAACCTGTGGCAAAGCATTCAATACACCGCTGCCTCAATTTTGATTTCCGTGCAAGTTGAACCCAATCCGACAGAAGCAGCCGCGCCGCCAGAAACCGCGCCGCACGTTCCCGTTTTGTCGGCAGATGATGATTTAAGCCCGTCCGCTTTGGAAGCGCGCGGCATCGTTATTCACCGCAACGACCCTTGCCCCTGCGGCAGCGGTAAAAAATACAAGCAATGCCACGGACAATTGGCGTAATCCTGCGCCGGCTGCCTGAAAATCACATAATCAGATGATTCGCCATGACCAAGACAGCAAATCTTGACCAAAAAGTCATCGCCATTGACGGACCGAGTGCCTCAGGCAAAGGCACAGTAGCGGCACGGGTGGCGGCGGCTTTGGGCTGGGCTTATTTGGACTCCGGTGCGCTGTATCGGCTCACCGCTCTGTACGCACAACGGCAAGGCGTGAGCCCTGAAAACGAATCGGCGGTGGCACAGCTGGCGCAGCAATTGCCGGTGCGCTTTACCCAAGAACACATTTGGCTGGACGACGAAGCCGTTGATGATGCGATTCGCACCGAAGAAATCGGCATGAATGCCTCTGTCATTGCACAATGGCAATCGGTGCGGCAAGCACTATTGCAGCGCCAGCGCGATTTTTTAACCGATCAAGGTTTGGTTGCCGACGGGCGCGACATGGCATCGGTCGTGTTTCCAAATGCGCGTCTGAAAGTATTTTTAACCGCCGATGCACGCGTCCGCGCCGCGCGCCGCGCCAAACAGCTGGGACTGCCTGAAGAAGGCGACGCATTTGACGGCATCTTGCGGGACATTGAAAAACGCGACGAAGCCGACCGAAACCGCTCGTTTGCACCGCTGCAAGCCGATCCCGATGCCAAACGGCTGGACACATCAGCTTTGAGCATTGAAGAAAGTGTACAAAAAGTACTTGATTGGTATCGACAAATCTGAAATTCGTGTACAATACCTCGCTTTAATCCCCTGTTTGCCTGAGCAATGGCGGCAACCTTTTCAGGCAGCCTGAATGTATTTTTACGGCGATGACAGCCAAGGAATTCATCGCTTTTTTTAACCAACCTTTGTATCCCTTGGCGGTACGTTTTGAGAAAACAGAATGACTATGGAAAGTTTTGCCCAACTGCTTGAAGAAAGTTTCACCCTGCAAGAAATGAACCCCGGTGAAGTCATTACCGCGGAAGTCGTGGCGATTGACAATAATTTCGTTACCGTAAACGCCGGTTTAAAATCCGAATCACTGATTGATGTAAACGAATTCAAAGATGCAGCGGGCGAGATTGAAGTAAAAGTTGGAGACTTTGTTACCGTAACCATCGAATCCATGGAAAACGGCTTTGGCGAAACCAAATTATCGCGCGAGAAAGCCAAACGCGCCGCCGATTGGATTCGCTTGGAAGAAGCAATGGAAAGCGGTGAAATTTTATCCGGCGCAATCAACGGCAAAGTCAAAGGCGGCTTAACCGTGATGATCGGCAGTGTCCGCGCTTTCTTACCCGGTTCATTGGTTGATGTGCGTCCGGTAAAAGACACTTCACCCTTTGAAGGCAAAGAGGTTGAGTTTAAAGTGATTAAACTCGACAAACGCCGCAACAATGTGGTGGTTTCCCGCCGCGCGGTGTTGGAAGAAACATTGGGCGAAGAGCGCAAAGCCTTGCTGGACAACCTGCAAGAAGGTACTGTGGTTAAAGGCATCGTGAAAAACATCACCGACTACGGCGCATTTGTGGATTTGGGCGGCATCGACGGCTTGCTGCACATCACTGATTTGGCTTGGCGCCGCGTGAAACACCCGAGCGAAGTATTGGAAGTGGGTCAAGAAGTCGAAGCCAGAGTGCTGAAGTTCGACCAAGAGCGCAGCCGTGTGTCTTTGGGCATGAAACAATTGGGCGAAGACCCGTGGAGCGGTTTGGCTCGCCGCTACCCGCAAGGTACGCGTTTATTCGGTAAAGTAACCAACCTCACCGATTACGGCGCATTTGTAGAAATCGAACAAGGCATCGAAGGTTTGGTACACGTATCCGAAATGGATTGGACCAACAAGAATGTTCACCCAAGCAAAGTTGTGCAAATGGGCGATGAAGTCGAAGTGATGATTTTGGAAATTGACGAAGACCGCCGCCGCATTTCTTTGGGCATGAAACAATGCCAGCCCAATCCGTGGCAAGAATTTGAAGCCAATTACAATAAAGGCGACAAAATCAAAGGCGCGGTTAAATCCATTACCGATTTTGGTGTATTCATCGGCTTGCCCGGCGGCATTGACGGCTTGGTGCATTTGTCTGATTTGTCTTGGACAGACGGCGGCGGCGAAGAAGCTGTGCGTCAGTTCAAAAAAGGCGAAGAAGTGGAAGCCATGGTATTGGCAATTGATGTTGATAAAGAGCGCATTTCTTTGGGCATCAAACAGTTGTCTGGCGATCCGTTCAGTAACTACATCGCCGTAAACGACAAAGGCAGCATGGTTAAAGGCGTGGTAAAATCACTTGATGCCAAAGGCGCAGTGATTACTTTAGACGGCGATGTGGAAGGTTATCTGCGCGCTTCTGAAGTGTCTAATGACCGCGTTGAAGACATTCGCAATGTGCTGAAAGAAGGCGACGAAGTCGAAGCCGTCATCACCACGGTTGATCGCAAAAACCGCAGCATCAATTTGTCGATTAAAGCCAAAGACGCCAAAGAAACCAGCGAAGCACTGCGCAACGTTACCGCCGGCAACGTCTCTGCCGGTACCACCAGCTTGGGCGACTTGCTGAAAGCCAAATTGTCCGGCGACAACGAGTAAGTAATTATGACTAAATCCGAATTGATGATGCGGTTGGCTGAAAGTTATATTGCCCGAAATCCGCAGACACAGCTGGTTGCCAAAGACCTTGAGCAAAGCGTGAAAGTATTGGTAGATACAATGGTTCAGGCTTTATCTCAGGGCGAGCGGATCGAAATTCGCGGATTTGGCAGTTTTGATTTGAATTACCGCCCTGCGCGAATCGGCCGCAATCCGAAAACCGGTGAAAAAGTAGAAGTAGAGGCAAAATACGTGCCTCATTTCAAACCCGGCAAAGAATTGCGCGAACGCGTGGATCAGTCCGTTGCACAGAAAAAATAACGCAATCTCTCGTTTATCTGACACAACGCCGCTTTATGTAAGCGGCGTTTTTTTGATGCGTTACTGCACCTTGTGGTAATGTTTCGCCTATTTACATTAACAAACATATTTATTGCGCAATGAAATCTGCTTTTCAGGCAGCCTGAAAAGCGGAGCGATTGAAAACCATTGAGTCATATTGATGATTAATGGCTAACCGCAAAAGAACCGATTGAGAAATGACAAATCCCCTATTCACTATTCCCGATTTTCAAAATCACAGCCCTTTAACGTGGTATCAAGCCGCCGAACAGCAGCCGGGGTTTATCAGCGATACCTCTCAATTGCGCGCGATTAAAGTGCTTGATAAACTTTGGTCGGATTTAATGATGTTTAAACGCAAACGCAACCGCTTTTTGGGGCGCAGTTTGCGTTCACCGCAAACGCCGAAAGGTTTGTATTTTTACGGTGGTGTCGGGCGCGGCAAAAGTTTTTTAATGGACGCGTTTTACGGCTGCCTGCCATATCGGCGCAAACGGCGTGTGCATTTTCATGCGTTTATGGCAGACATTCATCATCGTTTGCAAAATCACAAAAGTGAAGCCAATCCCTTGCGGACGGTGGCAACGGAAATCGCCAATGAAGTGCGCGTATTGTGTTTTGATGAATTCCACGTCAGCGACATTGCCGATGCCATGATTTTGGGGCGTTTGCTCGAAGGTTTGTTCGCAGAAGGTGTGGTGCTGGTCGCCACCTCCAATTACGCACCCGCCGAGCTTTATCCGCTCGGACAAAACCGTTCCGGCTTTTTGCCCACCATTGCGCTGATTGAGCACGAATTAACCGTATTAAACGTGGACGGCGGAGAAGATTACCGATTGCGCACCCTCAGCCCTGCCGATGTGTTTTATGTACCGAACAGCGCGGAAAACGAAACCCGTTTGGCGCAATTGTTTTCACGCATGAATCACGGCGAAGCGGCACAAGCCGGCAGCATTGAGATTTACGGGCGGACATTACCGACACTCGGGCAAACCGACAGCAGTATTTGGTTTGATTTCGATACCCTTTGCCGAGGCTTGCGTTCACAGGCAGATTATTTGGTGCTGGCAGAACGCTTTCGTATGGTGTTTTTGTCAGGCATTGCGCGTTTATCCCAAACCGAGCGCAATGAAGCGCGCCGCTTAACTTGGTTGATTGACGTGTTGTACGATTACCGCGTCAAATTATGCGCCACTTGCGCTGTGCCGATTGATGAAATCTACACTGAGGGCGATTTTGCCAATGAATTTACCCGCAGTGCCAGCCGTTTGATCGAGATGCAATCAGAATCCTACCTGGCTTTAGCACATTTAACGCTTGATGCGCCCAAAACAACGGCAGAAACATCAAGTTAAATGGCATTAAAAGTATTAAAACACCCAAAATATTGATAAAATGATGTATTGACTTTCCAATATTCCCGCCTTATGGCTGAACCCAGGTATTCCGTGCGAATCGCAGCGGTGAAATGTCATAAGGGAAACGTGGTCAGAGAAACGGTGCAGTAGAATAAAAAATAATTCAACTGCATCAAAAAGCAAGTATATTTCATTATCAACGTTACAAAACACTCGGAGCAAAACACATGTCTGTTGAACGTACCATTTCCATTATCAAACCCGATGCCGTTGCCAAAAACGTTATTGGGCAAATTTACAGCCGCTTTGAAAACAACGGTTTAAAAATCATTGCAGCCAAAATGAAACACTTGAGCCAAGCCGAAGCCGAAGGTTTTTACGCCGTACACAAAGCGCGTCCGTTTTTTGCCGATTTGGTAACATTTATGACCAGTGGTCCGGTGATGATTCAAGTGTTGGAAGGCGAAAATGCCGTTGCCAAAAACCGAGAATTAATGGGTGCAACCAATCCGAAAGAAGCCGCTGCCGGCACTATTCGCGCGGATTTTGCCGAATCCATTGATGCCAATGCCGTACACGGTTCAGACAGCCTCGAAAATGCCGCCATTGAAATCGCCTATTTCTTTGACGACAGCGAAATTTGTCCGCGTTAAAAATTTTCAATTCAGGCAGCCTGCCCTGCTGTATCTCAGGCAGCCTGAGTTTTTTGCCTTAAACCGATTGTGCTCTGTTTAAAGAAAGCGAAAAGAAGCGGCGCAGTTGATTTAAGGCAAAAAAGACCGCATACCCATGAAAACCAATCTACTCAACTACGACCTGCCCGCATTAACCGCCCATTTTGCCGCCATGGGCGAAAAGCCGTTTCGCGCCAAACAAGTGATGCGCCACATTCACTTGGGCGGCGCGGTGTGCTTTGACGATATGACCGATTTGGCAAAATCGCTGCGCGAGAAACTCACTGAACACGCAGATATTCACGTTCCCGCACTCATCACCGAACAACATTCAGCAGACGGCACACGCAAATGGCTGTTGGATGTCGGCACGGGCAATGGTGTGGAAACCGTATTCATTCCCGAAGAAACCCGCGGTACTTTGTGTATTTCTTCACAAATCGGCTGTGCCTTGGAATGTACATTCTGTTCCACAGGCAGACAGGGTTTTAACCGCAATTTAACGGCGGCGGAAATCATTGGTCAATTGTGGTGGGCAAATAAGGCTTTGGGTGTTACCCCGAAAAATGAACGCGTGATTTCCAATGTGGTGATGATGGGCATGGGCGAACCGCTGGCAAATTTCGACAACGTGATAACGGCGGTAAACATCATGCTTGATGACCACGGCTACGGGTTATCGCGCCGCCGAGTTACCGTATCAACATCAGGCATGGTGCCGCAAATGGACAAGCTGCGCGAAGCCGCACCCGTTGCTTTGGCGGTTTCTTTGCATGCCTCCAATGATGCCGTGCGCGACACGATTGTGCCGCTGAACAAAAAATACCCGCTGGCAATCTTAATGGCAGCATGCCGCCGCTATTTGGAAAAAGCCCCACGCGATTTTATTACATTTGAATACGTGATGCTGCAAGGTGTGAACGACGAAATACAACATGCACGCGAATTAGTGGCGTTGGTGCAGGACGTGCCGTGCAAATTCAATTTAATTCCGTTTAACCCGTTTCCGAATTCGGGTTATCAACGCTCAAGCTCTGCACGCATTCAGGCATTCCGTGATGTTTTACAGGCAGCCGGCTTGGTGGTTACTGTGCGGAAAACCCGCGGTAACGACATTGACGCGGCATGCGGACAACTGGCGGGGCAAGTACAAGACAAAACCCGCCGCCGGCAAAAATGGCAAATCTTGGAACGAAAGGAAGCGTCATGAAAATAATCAGCTATTTACTTGCTGCTTGTGCTTTACTCACCGCTTGCAGCAGCGGCGGTCTGAAAGAACCCACCGCTGCCGAGCGATCAAAAGCACTGGCGCAAACCAAAACCCACTTGGCAATGGAATACATGAGAGCGCAAGACTACCGCCAAGCAATCGCTGCGGCGGAAGATGCGATTAAAAGCGACAACCGCTATGTTTACGCATGGCTGATGCGCGCCCAGATTTATCAACAGCTCAAAGTGGCAGACAAAGCCGATGAATATTTTCGCCACGCCCTGAATCTCGAACCGAATAATGCCGAAGTGAATAATAATTACGGCTGGTTTCTGTGCGATTTGATGCAACGCCCCAACGATGCCATGGCATATTTTGATCGCGCGCTGGCAGACCCCACTTACCCCAACCCGGAAGTCGCCAACATGAATAAAGGCATTTGCAGCGGCCGTATGGGTCAATACGGCTTGGCAAAAGCCTATTTTGAACGCGCCATTGCCGCCGCGCCGTGGTTTTATCCCGTACAAAAAGAAATGGCCCGCAATGAACTGGCTTCAGGCAATGTACAAAATGCCGATTACTTATTCCGGCAATACCAAAGCCGCGTAAACGCATTAAATGCCGATGATTTATTGTTGGGCTGGAAAATTGCCCGTGCCATGGGCAAAGGGCAGGCTGCTTATGAATACGAAGCGCAATTACGCACGCTTTATCCTTATTCGCCCGAATTAGAACAAATCTCTACAGGAACTGGAACTGCGCCATGACATCTCGTAATAACTTGCCGAGAAGCAAAAAAAATAAGCCGGAAACTGATGATTCTCTTAACCGCGATGCCGCTCTTGAAACCGAAAGCACCGAATCGGTAGCAGAATCCATAGACGCGGAAAAGCTGCCTGAAAATGATTCAGCCGAGCAAACCGACAACACGGAAACTGTTTCAGACAGCCCGAATGCAGATGCCGATACGGAAGCCGTAATCAACAGCAACGACACCGTGTCTGAAAGCGATTCTGCTGAGAATGATTCTGTGGAAACGACAACGGAAGAAACTGGCACTGATACAAAAGCAGAATCGGTTTCAGGCAAAACAACCGAAGAGAAAACAGCCTCTGAAGAAATGAATAAATCGGTATCGGAAGCAATCACCGAACCTGAGGCGGTTGAAGCTGAAGCCATAGCAGAAACCGAAACCATTCGAGTGGCGGAAACGGTTGATCCCGCTTTGGCATTGGGCGAATTGCTGCGCCAAGCACGTGAAAATCGATTTTATTCACTCGGCGAAATTGCCGACAACCTGAAATTTTCCGTCCGCCGCATTGATGCACTCGAACGCGGCGATTACACGGGGCTACCTGAACCGGTATTCGTGAAAGGCTTTGTGCGTACTTATGCGCGGTTTGTCGGTGTAAACGATACCCAAGTACACCACTATCTGGCACAAATTTTCCCTGAAGAAAAAACCACACCGCCGGTATCTGCCACCGAATCCAAACCGGCTAAGAAAAACTATTTAAATTATCAGGGTGATCCGGTAAAAAAAAGCATACCCAAGTGGGTGTTGGGTTTATTTTTGCTGCTCGCCATTATTGCGGTGATTTATGTGTGGCAAAGTAAATCCAAACAAAAAAATACCGAAACCGCAGCCGCAGCCGTCAGCGCGTCTGTACCGGTAGTGGAAACCAATAATGTCAGCGTTATCCCCATGGAAGACGCAAACACAGCGTCCGCCGCAAGCGGCCAAACAGCAGTGGCAGTAACAGCAAGCGAATCAAATTTGAACGGTGCGGCGATATCCGACATTGCGGCGGCAAGTGCCGCAACGCCGCCGATTCAAACATTGCTCATCAATTTACGGCACACTTCTTGGCTGAAGGTTGATGATGCCAAAGGCGAAACGCTCTACAGCCAAATCGCCGAAGCCGGTGTTTCTCTGCGTTTTGACGGCGCAGCACCGTACCAAATACGCATTGGCAATCCCAACGGCGTCAGCATGATGTTAAACGGCAAAGAAATTCCGGTAGCCGATTCCGGTAAACCCGTTACCTTAACCGTGGGCGAAACAGCGCAATGAATCACATACGCCGCCGCCCCACTTTTCAGGCAGCCATTGACCATGTCCGCATCGGTTCAGACGCGCCGATAGCGGTGCAATCCATGACCAACACCGACACTGCCGATGCCCAAGCAACTGCCGAACAAGTAAAACGGCTGTCAGATGCGGGATCGGAATTGGTGCGCATCACCGTAAACAGCCCCGAAGCGGCAGCCAATGTTGCTGAAATTCGGCAGCGGTTAAACGACATGGGCTGCAACACGCCGCTAATCGGTGATTTTCATTTCAACGGCGAACGTTTGCTTCAAGAATTCCCCGCATGTGCCCGTGCTTTATCCAAATACCGCATTAACCCCGGCAATGTCGGCAAAGGTGCAAAAGGTGATGAAAAATTCGCTTACATGATTCGCACCGCCGCCGAGCACAACAAAGCCGTGCGCATTGGTGTGAATTGGGGTTCGCTTGACCAAGTGCTGGCAAAACGCATGATGGACGCCAATATGGCATTGTCTTCACCGAAACCCGCTGAAGCCGTTATGAAAGAAGCATTAATCGTTTCGGCATTGGAATCCGCACAAAAAGCCGTGGATTTGGGGCTGCCTGAAAACAAAATTATCTTGTCATGCAAAGTATCGCATGTACAAGATTTGATTGATGTTTATCGTGATCTGGCGGCACGCTGCGCCTTTCCTCTGCATTTGGGTTTAACCGAAGCGGGCATGGGCAGCAAAGGCATTGTTGCTTCAACCGCCGCGCTGGCGGTGCTGCTGCAAACGGGTATCGGCGACACCATTCGCGTATCGCTTACGCCCGAACCCGGCAGTCCGCGCGAACAAGAAGTGGTGGTGGCACAAGAAATTTTGCAGACAATGGGATTGCGTTCATTTACCCCAATGGTAACTGCCTGCCCCGGCTGCGGGCGCACCACCAGCACCGTATTTCAAGAATTGGCGCGTGATATTCAACACCATTTACGCGACAAAATGCCCCTCTGGCGCAGCCAATACCCCGGTGTGGAAACCTTGAATGTGGCGGTGATGGGCTGTGTGGTCAATGGTCCGGGTGAAAGCAAATTGGCAGACATCGGCATCAGCCTGCCCGGTACCGGAGAGACACCGATTGCCCCTGTCTATATTGACGGTGAACGCGCGGTTACACTCAAGGGCAATAACATGACGGCTGAATTTTTACAAATTGTCGAAGACTATATCCACAGCCATTACGGTGAAGGCGGCAGCAAACGCAATCATCATGCAGTGATTCCGATTCACAATGCGTAATGCTCACCCGCATCAAGCATAAATATATTAAGGCTGCCTGAAAACCATATTTGCTTCAAAATACGCCAAAAAATGCTAAATTGTCTGCCAAACAATACGCAATCTATGATTTACTGACGGCAACCTTGAAGCGTGAATTGCCGTGACGATACATCAATCTTTCCGATTTTGACAGATTGCTTGTGTAACCTTTGTCTTCATTAAGAAATATCCACCATGAAAACGCCTGTTTACCTGCATTGCCCCGGCGTGGTTTCGGCATTGGGCGACGATTTAGCCGCAACATGGCAAAGGCTGTGGCAAAAACCAGCTGATTTTCTCAGCATAACCGACCAATGGACACCCCCGCGTACTTTGCCTGTCGGCGCGGTAACCCTGCCTTTGCGCCCATTTGCCAAAGACACACCGCCGCCGTTTCTCGGGCGCAACAATCAATTGCTGTGGCATGCTGCGGGCGCGGTTGAAGCGCAAATTTCGGCAGTAAAAAGCCGTTTTGGTGCAGAGCGGGTGGCGGTGCTTATGGCAACTTCTAACGGCAGCATGGACGAAAATCGCGTAGCATTTCAGCATGTGGCAAACGGCGGTCCGTGGGCAGACAGCGGCTTTAATCAAGTGCAGCAATGTTTGGTGTCGCCTGCCGAATTTATGAGCGCGCAATACGGTTTACGGGGTTTGCGTTATGTGATTTCCACTGCCTGTACCTCAGGGGCGCGGGCGATAATCAGCGCGGCAAGACTGCTGCGCAGCAATTTGGCTGATGCGGTGGTGGTGGGTGGTGTTGATTGTTTATCGGCATTGACCATCAATGGGTTCGCCGCTTTATCGGTGTTGTCTGACGAGATTGCCGCACCCTTTGCACCACAGCGGCGCGGCATCAATATCGGCGAAGCGGCGGCGGTGTTTGTGATCAGCCGTGAGCCTTTGTTTGACGAAGCCTTGCCGTTATTGGGTTACGGTGTCGGCAGCGATGCCTACCATATGTCCAGCCCACGCCCTGACGGCTTGGGTGCGCAGCAATCCATTCAGGCAGCCTTGCATTCCGCCGACTTGCCGCCGCAAGCCATTGGCTGGGTAAATCTGCACGGCACGGGCACAGAACACAACGATGCCATGGAAAGCCTTGCCGTAGCGGCGTGTTTGGGCAACACGGTTTGTTGTACGTCCACCAAGCCGCACACCGGTCATACTTTAGCCGCCGCAGGGGCTTTGGAAGCGGCGTTATTGTGGGCGAGCATCAGCCGCCGCATCAACCCCGACGGACAATTGCCGCCGCAATATTTGCCGCGCGGGCAAGACCCTGATATTGCCCCGATTCATTTAAGCACATCAACCGATGGCTGGCGGTTAAATCAGCCGCGCATCGGCTTGAGTACTTCATTCGCTTTTGGCGGCAGCAATGCTGCTTTGATTATTGGTTCTCCACAGGAGGCTGCCTGAAATGCTGCCCTGCCCGATTACCCGCATCGCACCTTTGTTACCACACAGCGGAAACATGGTGCTGCTTGACCGCATTTTAAGTTATGACGAAACCGGATTGTGTGCTGCGGTATGCCTGCGCAACGGACATCCGTTGCAACAAGCCGACGGCACAATTCCGGCGTGGATGGGCATGGAATTATTGGCGCAATGTATCGGTGCGCTGGAAGGCTGTTTCGCTCAAGAACACGGGCAAGCCATACGCTTGGGCTTTTTATTGGGGACACGCCGCCTGAATTTGCTGACGCAAAACCTGCCTTTAAACCGCCCCTTAATTGCCGATGTGCATTTATCAATTCGCGATCAAAACGGCTTTGCGGTATTCGACTGCCGCTTGTATGAAAGTGAATATCCGCTGCCGCCGCAGCAAGAACCACCCAATTTATTGATTCAGGCAGCATTGAATGTATTCAGTCCGCCAAATTTGGATACATACTTGCAGTCGGCTTAAATTATTCTTATTCGTTCATCATCGGTTTCTGCAAGTGATCTGAATAATACTACGCTGTAATCAAAGCGTTGAATTATTGAAAATCTTGCAGCGGCAAGCGGACACAATCGTTCGGCATTTAAGATTTGCTGTATGATTTGCCTGCGCAGTACTGATAAATCGCTGATAAACAGATTTATTCTCAGCCCAAAAACAAGGGCGAAAAATATTTTTGGAAATGATTGCTTGAATCAGCAATATTTTTGAAAAATTTGATGTTGGTGCCCAGGAGAAGACTCGAACTTCCACACCCTAAACGGGCGCTAGGACCTGAACCTAGTGCGTCTACCAATTCCGCCACCTGGGCTTTGCGTGGACGGCATGTTTCGGTTAGTATGCCGAAACAGCAGAATTTGTGCATTATATATTCTCTTTAAAGATTGTCAATTATCCCATGAAAAAAAACACCCCTTCACCCGACATTTCACTTCGCCGCCAAGATCCTTATCTGGCTCGGGAGCAGCAACGCTATGACAACCCTTTGCCCAGCCGCGAATGGGTGATGGCGGTGCTGGAACGGCAGGGTGTGCCGATTAAAATGGCTGATTTAATTGCCTTATTTGACATCAACGGCGATGAAATTCCTTTTTTTGAACGCCGCCTCAACGCCATGACGCGCGATGGACAAGTGTTGATTAATCGGCGCGGCGCGGTGTGTGCGGCAGAAAAACTGGAATTGGTGAAATGCCGCATTGAAGTGCATAAAGACGATTTTGGCTTTGCCGTGCCGCTCAATTCGGCAGACGGCAGCGATTTGGTGCTGTATGCGCGGCAAATGCGCGGGGTAATGAACGGCGACATCGTTATTGTGCGCCCGATTGGTACAGATCGGCGCGGACGGCGAGAAGGTCAAGTGTTGGATATTTTGGAACGTGCCAATAAAACCGTGGTCGGACGGCTGTTGGTGGAACACGGCATTGCCATGTTAGTACCTGAAGACAAACGGCTCATCAACAGCATTATTTTGGAGCAGGATTCTGTTACAGGGCTGGATATCGGACAAGTAGTGGTGGCGCAAATTGATTCCTATCCGGAAGGGACGCGCCCCGCCGTCGGGCGCGTTATTGAAGTGCTGGGTACATACGCTGACAGCGGCATGGAAATCGAAATTGCGGTACGCAAACACCATTTACCGCACCTGTTCAGCACCGCATGTGAAGTAGCGGCGGCAAAAATTCCCGATTCAGTACGCCCCGCAGACACAAAAGGACGGGTGGATTTACGCGCACTGCCGCTGCTCACCATTGATGGTGAAACCGCACGGGATTTTGACGATGCGGTGTACGCAGAAAAACAAGGCCGCAATCATCGCCTGATTGTCGCCATTGCCGACGTGAGCCATTATGTACGACCCGATGACGCCATTGATATTGACGCACAAGAACGCGCCACCAGCGTTTATTTTCCGCGCCGCGTGATTCCCATGCTGCCTGAAAATCTTTCCAACGGCATTTGTTCACTCAATCCCGACGTAGATCGCCTGTGCATGGTGTGCGACATGGTGATAACCCATGCCGGCAACGTAAAATCATATCAATTCTATCCCGCCGTGATGCGTTCACACGCCCGTTTAACCTACAACCAAACATGGCAATGGATCAGCGAAGGCAGCAACCACCCGCTCAAACCGCAAATCGATCAGCTGTATGCCCTGTATAAAATTTTGCTGAGAAAACGCGCTCAGCGCGGGGCAATGGAATTTGATACCGTCGAAACCGAAATGCTGTTTAACGAACAGGGTAAAATTGAGCGCGTGATTCCGGTGGAACGCAATGACGCACATCGGCTCATCGAAGAATGTATGCTTGCCGCCAACGTTTGCGCCGCTGAATTTTTACTGCAACACAAGCACACAGCCCTTTTCCGCAATCATTTGGGACCCACGCCGGAAAAACTCACCGCTTTGCGCGAACAGCTTGCCCTGCTCGGTTTGCAGTTAAACGGCGGCGACAAACCCACACCCAAAGACTATGCCGAACTGGCGGAAAAATTTGAAAACCGACCCGATAAAAATGTTTTGCAAATCATGCTGCTGCGCTCCATGCAGCAAGCGGTGTATGAACCTGAAAATCACGGTCATTTCGGCTTGGCTTACCCCGCATACGCACACTTTACTTCACCCATTCGCCGCTACCCCGATTTAACCGTACACCGCGCCATTAAAGCCGTATTGCAGCAAAGCACCTATCAGCCCGACACCGCATGGCAAGCACTCGGCACGCATTGCTCACTGGCAGAACGCCGTGCCGATGATGCCAGCCGTGATGTCAGCAATTGGCTGAAAACCTATTACATGCGCGACAAAGTGGGTGAAATATTCAGCGGCCGCATCTCCGGTATGGCGAACTTTGGTTTATTTGTTACGCTGGACGATATTTACATCGACGGCATGATTCACATCAGCGATTTGGGCGAAGATTATTTCAATTACCGCCCCGATATGATGGCGATTATCGGCGAGCGCAGCGGCGTTCGCTTCAGTGTCGGCGACCGCGTGGCAGTCAAAGTAACCCGTGCCGATTTGGACACCAGCAAAATTGATTTGATGCTGATTAGCGGCGGCGAGAAAAAACGGCGCAGCACAACGGCAAAAACAGAAAATACGAAAAAACCCGATAATCCGACGGCAGACACAAAAAAACGCAGCAATCGAGTGAAAACAGCAAAAAGCAATCGGCAGAAACGCTGAAGTATTGTCGGCAAACTATTTTTGCTTTTTACCAAACAATTCGCAATGCCGTGCGGCACAGCCATTCAAAAACAGATTGCCGCCTGTTTTTGCTTGTTACACTGACCGCCGATTGAATCAGGCTGCCTGAAAACGGTTTCAGGCAGCCTGTTGTTTGGTACTCGTTTTTTTTATTTGACCAACCTAAATAATCACTTTCATGACTTTTCGGCATTGTTCAATTGGGAACATTACACTATATCAACGCTTTGAGCATCAGCCTTACCACGCCGATAACTTGTGTAGCAGCAGGTTCTGTTTTTATGCTGGTTTATGCTGCGTTGTTAATTTTTCATTGATAAAGGACAGCATAAGTAATGGAAAATTCCAGTTATTATAAAGGCGTGATTCTGGATATCGACGGCACGTTATTATTGCATGGTAAAGCTTTACCCGGCGCAGGTGAAGCAACTGCTGCTTTACGCCGGGCAGGCTATCAACTGCGTTTTGTCAGTAATACGACCAGCCGCAGCGAGGCGCAACTGGCTCAGGTGCTCCTTTTACAGGGTATCGATGCCAGCGAAGCTGAGATCCAGACATCAGTTTCTGCCTGCCTCTGCTTTCTGCAGTCGCATTTTAGCGATAAAAAAGGGTTCATTGCTGTGCCGGAAGCACTGCAGACACGTTTCAGTCAACTGGAACAGTGCGGCGAGCAGCCCGACTATGTGGTGCTTGGGGATCTTGACGAAGGGTTTAATTACGCCATTCTGAACCGGATTTTCAATTTTATCCGCAACGGTGCACAGTTGATTGTTTTTCATAAAAATAATTGGTACTTCCGTGACGGAAAAACCTGGCTCGACAGCGGCGCCTTTACCCGTGCACTCGAGTTGGCTGGTAACACCCAAGCTGTTGTGGTGGGGAAACCTTCTCCGGTGATGTTTCAAAGTGCTATCCAGTGCATGGGGTTGCCAAAAGATCAGGTGTTGGTCGTTGGTGATGACGTTACTACCGACGTGGACGGTGCGCGCAATGCAGGTCTGCCTTTTTTACTGGTGGGATCGGGAAAATTTAAGCCAGCCGATTTGACCACACACAACATTCCTCAGAACCACTTTATCTCTACTATCATCGGGCTGCCGGAATGGTTGCAATATAGGGTAACTTACTGATGAAACTACTTAATATTGAAGTCACCTCACGCGGCGACGTTTTTCACAGTCGTTATGATATCTTTCGCCAGCAAGGTGCGGATATTTATTACCTGACTGCCAGCAATGATGCCACGCCTTATGCCGGATTTGCCGGTAAACGTGTAGCCATATCCCAGACGATAGAGGCAATAATGAGCGAAGCGAGAGCCTGGCATCAGCAAGAGCAATTTGATGCGATCATCACTACCGATGAGGCTTCCGTGGTTGCAACGGCCCTGATCGCTCAAGCGTTGGGGCTTCCGGCAACCAGCGTTGAGGCGGCTAAAAACAGTCGCAATAAATACTTGATGCGGCTGGCACATCAACAAGGCGGGGCGCCACACCCTCCTTTCCACCTTTGCTGCTCGCTTGAGCAAGCTTTACAGGCGGCCAAAACGATAGGCTATCCGGTCATTATCAAACCGACATTAGGAGGGAACGCAGAACACGTTTATCTGATTCGTAATGAAGAGGTGATGCGTCAACAGTTTCCGATGGTGTGGGAAGCCAATCTCCATTACTCCTATGGGCAACATGAGGCTAAAGGGATCAATCTGGAACCTAACGCGCTGCTGGTTGAAGGCTTTCTTGCCGGTTCTGAGCACTGTGTCGAAGCTTGGGTGCGCGATGGTGTTATTTGTATCGGTTCGATTGCCGATCGTATTTCTACCGAGCTGGAAGTGTTCGACAACGATCTTTACCGAACGCCCAGCATGTTATCGGTCGCCGATCTTGAAAAATTACGCCACGCGCTGGAAGCGGGTGTCCGTGCGCAGGGCATTGATTACGGCGTTGTCCATGCGGAGTTTCGTTTTCACCAGGGTGAAGCTTATATCCTTGAAATTGCAGCACGCATCGGTGGCGGAAGCCTGTATAAAATGGCTCGCCTGAGCTATGACTACTGTCCGGTTACAACAGCTTATCGCGTGGCCACTCAGCAAAAGCCAGACGCAAAGTCGCTGGAAAAAAACGGTCGGGTAGCGGTTGGTCTGACGATGCTGTGTCAGCAGGGAAAAATCAGCCACATTTCCGTGCCGGAAACAGTGAAGACCCACCCCGCAGTCTTTAACCTGGGGATCCTCGCTCGTGAAGGTGATTTTCACTATCGGCCGCCCGCCGGAAACGACATATTTGGTTACATCGGCGTGACGGGCACTTCACAGGAAGCAGCCATTGCTCTGGCTTCCGACCTTTTTGCACAAATCGATATACGCTTCGCGGATTGAGAGATAAACAGGGACAAGGAGATGTTATGAGCGATTCCCGTAAGCTGGGTGCTTTTCTGGTATTGGCATTTTTAATTATGGCTAATGCGAACGCCGTTTTTTCGGGCTGGCTATTGCAGTCGGTTCCTCCCTTTACATTGCTTTTTTGGGGCTTTTTGATCACAACCTTGTTCTTTTTTGTACGGCTTAGTGTGTCGCAAGGCGTCGCGGCGTTAAAAATCCCGCGTGCTTCGTTGATGGGATTGATCACGCTGAATCTGGCAAGCGGCATCAGCTGGATTGGCTATTACTGTGCGCTGAAATTTATTGAGCCGGCGATTGTCAGTGCACTAATGGGCTGCATAGGACCGTTATTTATCCTGATGGTCGGATTTATATCACAACGCCGGATTTCGATTAATCAGGTAATCACCTCGGCGGGAATTATCGCGGGCACGGCAGTGCTTTCATGGGCATCCATCGCCGATCGTTCTGCGGTGCAAAACGTTGCGGTAAACCATGTACTATTGGGGCTGGGCGCGGCTTTTATCGGCGGTTTTGGTCAGGTTCTGACCACTCTTTCCACTAAAAAATTAGCCAACCAAAACTGGAGTGCGAGCCAGATTATGGCGCACCGTTTCTATTTGCTTACCGCAGTGGCGGCTGTTGTAGCGTTAAACAGCACCGGGTTGCTGCTTAATTCGCCTGCCGGCATGGTGTCGGTAGGCACGGTTTCTGTCCTGGGGATTCTGGTGCCGCTCTGGCTGTTGCAAAAAGGCATTATTATCTCTTCGCCTTTTACCGTTTCAGTGCTTTTATCGCTCGGACCATTAATGACGCTGCTGTTTCAGGGTTTCGACTCACGGTTGCTGTGGTCAAATATGTCGGTAGTGGGTTGCGGCATTATCGTGCTGTCAACGCTGAATAATTTCGCCTTTAGTCAGAAAGCGCCCCAGATCAGCCGAACCAACAGCCAAGGATAAGCCATGCCTGATACACAAAGTTGCGCCGTGGAAATTGTGCAGATAACGGATATGCATCTCGGCGCGAACAAAAATAGCTTACTGAAAAATGTAAACAACCCTGCTAATTCTTACAAAAAGGCTGCTTGAAACGGGTTATTCCACCACCATTAAAAAAGGTGTGCCATTGCGTTGATGATCAGCCGCAAAGAAGGTCAATGACTTATGGCTTTATGCTATGATTATCCGTCTATATTTACCCTGCCGATTCAACCGCGCCATGCCGTTTTCTTCCCTGCCCAATCCAACAAAAAGTGAGCGTATCCGCCCGAATACACCCTCAATGCTGTATCGCGCCCACCAAATTTTATTGGATGAGCATCAAGATCTTTCCGGCGTTTATTTGCTGGACGATGCCCGCGAAGCCTTTGCGGCACGGGTGGCGCTGATTGATGCGGCGGAACACAGTTTAGACGTGCAATACTATATTTGGCGCAACGATACTTCCGGACAATTGCTGTTGAGTGAACTGGCGGCAGCGGCGCGGCGCGGTGTGCGGGTACGCTTGTTGTTGGACGACAACAACACTGTGGGCATGGACAATATTTTAACGGTCATGAACCGTGAAGCCAATGTCCATATCCGCCTGTTTAACCCTTTTAAAAATCGCCGCTGGCGTGCTTTGGGTTATCTCACCGACTTTTCCCGTCTCAATCGGCGCATGCACAATAAATCGCTCACTGCCGACAACCAAGTCAGCATTGTCGGCGGACGCAATATCGGTGATGAATATTTCGACATCGGCAGCGGCACTTTATTTGTGGATTTGGATATTCTGGCCATAGGAAAAGTGGTGGACACCATTTCCGCTGATTTTGATCGTTATTGGAACAGCGCGGCGGCAGTGGATTTCAGCAGCATTGTTTCGCCGAAATTCGACTTGAAGCAAGCCGCTGCGCCGATTTTCAGCCGCCGTCATTTCAATCAAATCCGTGCCAAAAGTTATGCCATGACCTTGTCGCGTGAAGATTTTTTGAAAAAGCTGCTTTCAGGCAGCCTGCCATATCAATGGGCAACTGTGCATTTAGTCAGCGACAGCCCCAATAAAGCCACACCATCGCGCTCCTCGCCGAAATTACCGCGTTTTTCTCCCTTGGATTTTGCGCAAGAATGGAAGCAAAAACGTGAGCAAAAACAAGCTGATCAGGAAGAAAGTATTTTTCAGCATTTGGCACATACTTTGCGCCGTCCGCTCGAAGCCGTATTATTGGTTACGCCGTACTTTGTTCCCACGGCTGCCGGTGTGGCGGCATTGTGTCATTTGCGCCAATTGGGCGTTGAAATCAGCGTATTAACCAATTCTCTGTCCGCCACCGACGTTCCCGCCGTACATTCCGGCTATGCCCGCTACCGCAAAGCTTTATTGCAGGGCGGCATTGCTTTATATGAACTGAAAAACCAACATTTAATCAAAGGACGGCGTGATCGCGGCGTGGTGGGCAGTTCTTCATCCAGTCTCCACGCCAAAACCTTTACCGTGGACAATGAACGCTTGTTTGTCGGTTCTTTGAATCTTGATCCGCGTTCAGCCAGCCTCAACACCGAAATGGGCTTGGTGATTGAATTGCCCGTATTAACTCAAAACGTGGATGAAACCATTAAAAAGACCCTGCCCGAACAGACTTATCAGGTGCAATTAAACGAAAATCAGCAATTGCAATGGCTGAGCGAAGACAGCAGCGGCGAGATGATTATCCAATATAAAGAACCGCAAACCACATGGCGGCGCAGATTGTGGGTAAAAATCTTGTCGTACTTACCGATAGAACGCCTGCTGTAAACCCATGTTCTGCGCCGCTCTTTTTTACCGTATTATTTGCGTTTGAACGCATCCTGCTTTAAAAACCAAACCGCTTGGAAGCACCAAAATAAATGATTGCAATAACGTATTATTTTCCTTGATTTTTATTTTGATATTTCCTGCTGTTTTCCAACGCATTTTCTCTGTTTGACTGAATACAACCAATTATGTCCGATCCCATTTATATCCCGCTGCGTTTGCACACTGAATTTTCCATTGAAGACGGCATGGTTCGTATTGATGATGCGGTTAGCCGCGCTGCCCAATTGGCTGTGCCTGCTTTGGGCATCAGTGATTTAATGAACACTTTTGGTTTGGTGAAGTTTTATCAAGCATGCCGAAAAGCCGGAATTAAACCGATTATGGGTGCTGATGTCTGGCTGGAAAATCGGGTACACGAAGATAAACCCTTTCGCTTATTGCTGATTGCCAAAAACCACGCCGGCTACTTGCGCCTGAATGAATTGCTCACCGACGCTTATGTTGCCGCAGACAAAGATCCCAACCATGCCTGCTTACGTCAAGCATGGCTGGAAAACGGCGACAACAGCGGCTTGATTGCCTTGTCGGGCGCGCATTATGGTGAAATCGGACAAGCCTTATTGGCAGGGCATGAAGAACAGGCACAAACGGCCTTACACAAATATCGGCAATGGTTTGGAGACGGCTTTTATTTGGAACTGCAAAGGCTGCCTGAAAAACCGGATTGGGAAACAGTGGTTTCAGGCAGCCTGCAATTGGCAAGTCAATTTACCGTGCCAGTGGTGGCAACGCACCCAACACAATTCATGCACCGTGATGACTTTCAGGCACATGAAGCCCGTGTTTGCATTGCCGGCGGCTGGGTGTTGTCTGACCCGAAGCGCCCGCGCACATTCACGTCCTCACAATACTTCATTACACCCGATGAAATGGCGGCGCGTTTTGCCGATATTCCCGAGGCTTTGATTAACAGTGTGGAAATCGCCAAACGCTGTAATTTGACGCTCACTTTGGGCAAAAACTTCCTGCCCGTGTTCCCCACGCCTGACGGCATGGATTTAAATAACTACCTCACGCATTTGTCGAACAAAGGTTTGGCAGAACGCATGGCGGTTTTGTATCCCGATGAAAATGAGCGAACCAAACGGCTGCCTGAATACCAAGCACGGCTGGATTTTGAGCTGAAAACCATTATTCAAATGGGCTTTCCCGGCTACTTTCTGATTGTGCAAGACTTTATCAATTGGGCAAAGCAAAACGGCTGTCCGGTGGGACCGGGGCGCGGTTCGGGCGCGGGCTCTCTGGTGGCATATGCTTTGCGCATTACCGATTTAGATCCATTGCGCTATGCCTTGCTGTTTGAACGGTTTTTAAATCCCGAGCGGGTATCCATGCCCGACTTTGACATTGATTTTTGTCAGGAAAACCGCTGGCAAGTGATTGAATACGTGCGCCGAAAATACGGTTCGGCAGCGGTTAGCCAGATTGTTACGTTCAGCACACTGTCATCTAAAGCAGTGGTGCGCGATGTCGGGCGGGTATTGGAACTGCCCTTTGGTGTGTGCGATCGTTTGTCGAAGCTGATTCCGGTGGAAGCCAATAAACCTTTGAGTTTGGCAAAAGCAATGGCGGCAGAGCCGCAAATCGAACAGTTGCTGCGGGAAGAAGAAGCCGAAGAATTGATGGTGTTGGCGCAAAAACTGGAAGATTTGACCCGCGGCTTAGGCATGCACGCCGGCGGCGTGTTAATGGCGCCGGGTAAAATCACCGATTTTTGTGCGGTGTATCAAGCGCACGGCGGTGATTCTTCTCCTGTATCCATGTACGACAAAGACGATGTTGAAAAAATCGGTTTGGTGAAATTCGATTTTTTGGGTTTACGCAACCTGACCATTATTGAAATGGCACAACGCTATATTCACACCACCCGCGGCGATGTTGTTGATGCGGCGCATATTCCGCTGGACGATGCCGCCACATATGCCGATATTTTTGCCAAAGGCAACACCACGGCGGTGTTTCAATTTGAGTCGGCGGGCATGAAGAAAATGCTGGTGCAAGCACGGCCAAGCCAGTTTGAGGAAATCATTGCCTTCGTTGCCTTATACCGCCCCGGCCCTATGGATTTGATTCCCGACTTTATTCGGCGAATGCACGGTGAAACCTTTGAATACCTGCACCCTTTATTAAAAACCGTATTGACACCCACTTACGGCGTGATGGTATATCAAGAGCAGGTAATGCAGGCAGCGCAAGTGTGCGGCGGCTACACATTGGGCGGCGCGGATTTGCTGCGCCGTGCCATGGGTAAGAAAAAAATTGAAGAAATGGTGATGCAGCGGGCTACGTTTGTTGCCGGTGCATCGGCACAAGGCATTAACGAAACCAAAGCCAATGAAATTTTTGATTATATGGAAAAATTCGCGGGCTACGGTTTCAATAAATCCCACGCCGCCGCCTATGCTTTGGTGGCATACCAAACCGCTTGGCTCAAACGCCATTATCCCGCCGAATTCATGGCGGCAACCATGTCCAGCGAGCTGGATAATACCGACCAGCTCAAAATTTTTTATGAAGACGCAAAAGCCAACGGCATCACTTTTTTGCCGCCCTGCGTGAATCACTCCGATTACCGGTTCACACCTTGTGCCGACAAGCAAATCCGCTATGCACTCGGTGCAATTAAAGGCACAGGCGAGGGTGCGGCAGAGGCAATTGCGGCGGCACGGCAAGCGGGCGGCGCATTTAAAGATTTATTCGATTTTTGCGAGCGTGTCGGCAAACAACACATCAATCGGCGGGTATTGGAAGCCTTGGTGCGCGGCGGGGCATTTGATGCCGTTGAAGCCAATCGTGCCATGCTGCTTGCCAATATTGACTTGGCAATAAACCATGCGGATCAGGCTGCCGCCAATGCCAACCAAGGCGGTTTGTTTGATTTTGCCGCCGATGCCATTGCGCCGGTGGAAATGGTCTATGCCGCGCCGTGGACTTTGTCGGTAACGTTAGCGGAAGAGAAACAAGCCATTGGTTTTTATTTATCAGGGCATCCATTCGCGCCTTATGCCAACGAAATTCGCGCTTTTGCCAGACTCACTTTGGCTGAACTCAAACCCACGCAGCAGAAAACCAAAACATGGGTGGCGGGTTTTGTTACAGATGTGCGCTACATTGCGGGAAAACGCGGGAAATTCGCCGTTTTGTTATTGGAAGACGGCACAGAAAAGACCGAAGTCGTGGTGGCGGGTCAGCTGATGGAAGCGAATGCCGAGCAATTAAAACCCGACCAAATTTTATTGCTGGAATGCAAAATCACCGCCGATGAATACAACGGCGGCGAAGGTTTACGCATTACTGCCGATTCGCTTTATACCTTAGATGCCGCACGTGAACGTTTCGCCCGCTGCCTGAAATTAAATTTGAAACCGCACCACGATGCGGCGGCGTTGGCAGCATTACTAAACGCACACACGCAAGGCGAGCAAGGTGAACGCCATGTACCGCTGAAACTTTTCTACAGCAGTGAACACGCCGCCGGTGAGTTGCGCCCTGCCGCTTCGTGGCAAGTGCGCATCAGCACCGAATTACTGGCAAGTTTGAGTGCACAATTGGGTGAATATGCGGTGGCAGTGGGCTGGTAAAATACATCAGCGGCGCATGGCTTTTTCGGCAGGTGTCAGCGCATTAATAAACGATTCGCGCTGAAAAATACGCTCGGCATATTTGAGCAGCGGCGTTACCGATTTACTCAATTTAATGTCGTAATGGTTAAGCCGCCACAACAAAGGCGCAAGTGCAATGTCAATCATGGAAAAGTCTTCACCCATGATGTATTTGTTTTTAACAAATCCGGGGGCAATCAAAGTCAGCCCTTGAGAAATGAATTCACGTGCTTTGGTTTTTTCTTTAGAGGAACTGTCTTGCGACTCCAAAACCTGTACGTGGCTGAACAGCTCTTTTTCTAAGCGAAACAACACCAAACGCCCGCGCCCGCGCATCACGGGATCGCCCGGCATCAGCTGTGGATGCGGAAAACGCTCATCAATATATTCATTGATGATATTGGATTCATGCAAAATTAAATCACGCTCCACCAACACAGGCACTTGGTTGTAGGGATTCATGTGCGCCAAGTCTTCCGGCTTGTTGAATGTATCCACATCTTTAATTTCAAAATCCATGCCTTTTTCATGCAATACAAAACGGCAGCGTTGGCTGAAAGGGCAAGTGATGCCCGAATATAAAATCATCATGTTGTGTAATCCCCTAACCGGCTGCCTGAAAATGGTATGACCAAAACACCGATACACTTTATAACATCTGCACGTTTTGCAAACAGTACGGCAATAGCGGCTTTATTGTGTTTACGCTCAGTGTTTTGGTGAATCGCTATCTGCACTGCATACCACAGCGATTTCGGCTTTTGCATGTTTTCAGGCAGCCTGTTATCTGTTGGCTGAAAAATGAAATGATTATACTTGATTTCAATAAGAAAACGCCAGAAATTGATATTATCTTATTGTTTAATAAATAAAAAAGGCAAAACCAAACGTTTTGCCTTTTTTGTACGGGAACAAAATACTGCCTTAATGCACATCTTTCCAGTATTCTTTTTTCAGGAAATACGCCAAGGGAAGCATAATCGCCAACAAGAACATCAATACCACATAGCCGATTTGCTTGCGCTTCATCTGCGCCGGCTCACCCATATACACCAAATAGTTGGTTAAATCGCGGGCGTAGTTATCGTATTCTTTGGTAAGCACATTACCATCGGGCAAAGTACGCGACATCGTACCAGTGGTTTTCCAATACAGTTTCGGCGCCATCAACCCTGTGTGTTCGTCTTTCACCATCACCGGCTGGCCATCTTTATCCAACTCAACTGCCCGAATACCTTGTTGTTCCCACAACACATGCGGCATGCCCACTTTATCAAATACGGTATTATTCCAGCCGCTTGGGCGGGTTGGGTCTTGGTAAAAACCGCGCAAGTAAGCATAAAGATAATCCGCACCGCGTGAACGGGCAATTAAAGTTAAATCCGGCGGTGCCGCACCAAACCATTTTTTTGCATCTGCCGGAGACATCGCCGCGTGCATCACATCACCGACTTTATCGGTAGTGAACATCAGGTTTTTCTTGATTTCGTCTTCAGTCAAACCCAAGTCCGTTAAACGATTAAAACGCATACCGCTGGCGGAGTGACAAGACAAACAATAATTGGTGAAGATCTGCGCACCGCGCTGCAAACTCACGCGGTCGCCCAAATCAATCGGTGCTTTCTCATAAAGACTGCCCCCGGCGGCAGAGGCAATGCCCACACTCGCTGCCATGAGTAAGGCAGCCAATCCTTTTTTCCAAGATTTTTTCATTTTCGCTGCCCTCAATTAAATGAATTTCGCAAACAGAATCGCACCAATCAATACAATCGCCACATACACGAAGAACATCACTTTTTGACGAGTGGTACTCATGGTTACGCGATCCGGTACGGGTTTACTGCTGTCGATTTTGGTATATACAGGCATCAACAAGAAGAAGCCAAAATACACAACAGACAAAATACGCGCCACTAAAGTGCGTAAATCGTCGGACGGCAACGCACCCAAGATGCCCAAACCGATAAACGACACCACAAACAGCGCAACAGCTGTTTTGAATAACGGTCCGCGATAGCGTATGGATTTGACTTCAGCACGATCCAGCCACGGCAATAAAGCAATCAGCACCACGGCGGCACCCATACCCAGCACGCCCCAAACCTGTGTACCGAGGAACGACGGAATGGCGCGCAAAATGGCGTAGAACGGCGTGAAATACCAGACCGGTGCAATGTGCGCGGGCGTTACCAATGGATTGGCGGGATCAAAATTCGGTGCTTCCAAGAAATAGCCGCCGCCTTCGGGAGCGAAGAACATAATCGCACAGAAAATAATCAAAAACACCACCACACCCAAAATGTCTTTTACAGTGTAGTAAGGATGGAACGGAATGCCGTCTAAGGGAATGCCGTTTTCGTCTTTGAATTTTTTGATTTCCACGCCGTCAGGGTTGTTTGAACCGACTTCGTGTAAGGCAATAATGTGTGCCACCACCAAACCGAGCAATACCAGCGGCACAGCAATCACGTGCAGGGCAAAGAAGCGGTTTAAGGTAACATCAGACACATTGAAGTCGCCGCGAATCCACACGGATAAATCAGGACCAATCACCGGAATGGCAGAGAACAGGTTAATAATCACCTGTGCACCCCAAAACGACATTTGCCCCCAAGGCAGCAAATAACCCATAAAGGCCTCTGCCATCAATGCCAAGAAAATCAGTGCACCGAACACCCACACCAATTCACGCGGTTTTTTGTAAGAGCCGTAAATCAAACCGCGGAACATGTGCAAATAGATCACCACAAAGAACATAGACGCGCCGGTGGAGTGCATGTAGCGGATAATCCAACCGCCGGACACATCGCGCATAATGTACTCAACCGCAGTAAACGCCACAGGCAAGCCATAATTATTTATGGTGCCGTCGGGCTTGTAGTTCATCGTTAAGAAAATGCCGCTGACGATTTGAATCACCAACACCAGCAAAGCCAGCGAACCGAAAAAATACCAGAAGTTAAAATTTTTCGGTGCGTAGTATTCGCTTAAATGTTCACGCCACAGCTTAGAAAGTGGAAAACGATCATCAATCCAGCCAAGCAACGAGCCTAACAAGCATGATTTGTTTTCAGTAGTTTGGTTTGCCATCTGATTAGCCTCTTTTATTTGTCGTCACCAACCAAAATGACATTGTCATTCAGGTATTTGTAAGGCGGGATGACCAAGTTGGTCGGCGCGGGAACGCTTTTGTAAACACGACCTGCCAAGTCAAATTTTGAACCGTGGCACGGGCAGAAAAAGCCGCCTTTCCAATCCGCGCCCAAATCTGCGGGTGCCAAATCGGGGCGGAATGTCGGTGAGCAACCCAAATGGGTACAAATACCGATTGCCACAAACAAATTGGGCTTGATAGAACGCAATTCATTTTTGCAATATGCCGGCTGATGTTCCACTTCGGATTTCGGATCTGCCAATTGGCTGTCCAAACCGGGCAGTTCTTTCTGCTGCTGATCGGTGCGGTTAAGAATCCAAACCGGCTTGCCTTGCCATTCAGCAGTAATCATCTGCCCCGATTCAATTTTGCTGATGTCCACCTCTACCGGCGCACCGGCGGCTTTGGCTCTTTCCGACGGGAAAAAGCTCAGCACAAACGGTGTTGCCACGCCCGCACCGGCAACAGCACCTGCGGCACTGGTCGCCACAGTAAGGAATCGGCGCCGACCATGATTGACTTGTTGATTATCCATTATGTTGTCCTAATAACTTTTGGTAGTAATCGCCTATTAACCGGGTAATTCTAACTGATTTTAACCTAGTTATTAAAGCCTTATTTAAAATGAGGTTAAAATTTGTGGCTTTGTTTGATGTTAAACAGGATTTTTTTCGTCAAAAAACGAAACCGGAACTTGAAATTCTTCGGATATTGCCGCTGCCAATGCCTGAACACCGAAGCGTTCAGTGGCATGGTGTCCCGCGGCAATAAAAGCAACATCATTTTCCAATGCCAAATGGTATTGTGCCTCGGACACTTCTCCTGTGATAAATACTTCCGCACCCGCATCAATGGCTGCCTGAAAAAATCCCTGCCCACCGCCGCTGCACCACGCCAAACGGTGTACGGTTTTGCGCGGGTCATTTGCCAGCAATAAAGGTTTTCGCTGCAAAGTTTGATCCAACTGCGCCGTCAAGTCTGCCAAACAAACAGCCTGCGGCAAACTGCCCAAAGACAGCAAATTTTGTTCGCCGATTTGCGCGTCCATGTACCAACCCATGTGTTTTGCCAATTGCGCGTTATTGCCCCACTGCGGGTGGGTATCCAAAGGCAAATGATAGCCCGCCAGATTTAAATCGTGTTGCAGCAAAGCCCGAACGCGCTGTTTTTTCCAGCCGACAATACCGGCAGGCTCACTTTTCCAAAATAAGCCGTGATGCACAAGCAGCATTTGCGCCTTAACGTCTGCTGCATACCGTATTGCCGCCAAACTCGCCGTAACCGCACACACGATGCGATTAACTTCCTCACCGCCTTCAACTTGCAAGCCGTTGGGTGCATAATCTTTGAATTGTTCAACGGTGAGCTGTTGATTACACCAATTGATGATGTCGCTGCGCTTTGCCACGATGTTGTTCCTGTATTAAAAACAGCTGTTTTTTTAAAAGCAACATGATGAAAATTAAAATGCGGTTAAAGCTTAATATTATACGCCTTATCATCATAAGCAAAATGTGCGGGAATCTCTTTGACAGGGCAATCGCATGAAAGATTTAACACAGTTTCAGTAGTTGCTCACGGTAATTATCAGAGGTAGCCGCCAGTAATCGCTGTACTTTAATGCCACCTTTGCGCTTCACAGGTGATAGGCGGATTAGGTTAAGAGATATGCGGTGTAATATGGCTAAGTTATGAGCAGCGAAGCCATTTCTGGCTCGCATTTGATCATCTTTAAAAGCAATATCCATGCACCAATGCAAACTGTTTTCAATGCGCCAATGCAGGCGTATGACGTGATTCAACAATTCGGCATTGTTTGATAAGCTGCTGATATATAATCGTTGTTCATAGGTTGTTTTTCCATTGATT
>NZ_JQKE01000026.1:0-562 GCF_000745895.1 Stenoxybacter acetivorans DSM 19021
GACCAACTCAAAGGCAACGGCGGCGATGATATTCTGAACGGCGGCGCGGGTAACGACAGCTTAGAGGGCGATGCCGGCAATGATGTTTATGTGTTTGAAGGTGCGTTTGGCAGTGATTTTGTCAGCGATTCGGCGGGCATGGATACCCTTCGCTTCACCGATTTGAGTTTGGCGGATTTGCTGTTTGACAAAAACCATCTGAATTATTTGGAATTGTTTACCGCAGACGGTGAAAATAAAGTGCAGATTGCCGGTCAATTGGGTAATAATCCCCAATACAAAATCGAGCGCATTGAATTGAAAGATGCGGTGTTGGAAAACCCCGATTTCAGCCAATACCTCTCCGATTATGACCCGCAGCCGCAATCAATGACGGTGTTTGATGAATTGAATCAGATGAATCAGCTGATGCAAACGGCGGGAATTTTATAAACGTTTTATCAACGCTTTATCAAAGTGTGTTGTCAGCCTTTATTCAGGCAGCCGATTGGCTGTGAATAGACTGGCTGTACACTTTGATTGCTGCATTTGATTGCTGCATTTGATTGCTGCATTTGATTGC
>NZ_JQKE01000026.1:572-34575 GCF_000745895.1 Stenoxybacter acetivorans DSM 19021
TTTGATTGCTGCATTTGATTGCTGCATTTGATTGCTGCATTTGATTGCGGCAGAAGCAGGTTTTTTCAGGCAGCCTATGATTATCTATCGGTGGCTGTCTGAAATTTTATGAAAAACAGGAAAGTAACGAAGCTCGCCCCTTCTATTGCTTTTCCAAGGCATAAAAGGTTCTACTTTTTTTCATTGAATATTGGTCAATTCTAATCTATCTATTTGTTTATTATGAACCATGTTGCTAAATGCCTACAGACCCCAGATAAACCATTCAATTTAAACTGCCAAACTAAATGTCGCTTTCTGATTCCAAAAATAATTAATCCTGTTCATTTGGTTTTGTTTTTCCGAAAATGATTTGCTCATCTTTATAAATACTTGTGAGCTATTTCAGCATATTTTTCAAAGCCTGCCGTACACCTTCACTCACATCAATATTTTCAGGCAGCCCTTTGCAAGCTGCTTGTGCTTCGCGTTCGGTATAGCCCAAAGCCAGTAAGGTATTGATGATGTCATCGTGTTGGTTGATGAATGAAGTTGCTTGTTCGGGGTTCGGCACATAAAAATCCGTTAATTTACCGCGCAGTTCCAAAATCATGCGTTCGGCGGTTTTTTTGCCGATTCCGGGTGCGGCAGACAGGCGTTTGATGTCTTCATTTGCCACGGCTTGCGCCAATTCCGCGCTGTTCATTGCCGATAAAATGCCCAAGGCAATTTTCGCGCCGATGCCCGATACTTTTATTAATTGGCGAAATGTTTCACGTTCTGCTCGTTCAATAAAACCGAATAATAGATGGGCATCTTCACGAATAATCTGCTGGGTGTGGAGTTGTACGCGCTCATTCAATGGCGGCAAGGCATAAAAGGTTTGCATGGATACGTCGATTTCGTAAGCAACACCTTGCACGTCCACCAGTACTTTGGGTGGTTGTTTTTCAATCAAAATTCCGGTTAAACGGCTAATCATGCTTTTTCCTTAAAACTCAAAACTATTTTGCGGCGAGGTGTTGTCTGCGGATATTGGCTGCTGCCTTGTTTGTTCTTGTAAATCGCGCTTTTTGCGCAGCCGGCACAGGCGCAAAATTTTTTGTTTTTCTGCATCACTGAATTTCAACCAATATTGCCTCTCTTCCCGCCGACGATAACAACCTTTGCAAAAGCCTTTGGGGTTGGTATCACAAACGCCTTTGCATGGGTTGGGAATGGTGAAAAATTCAAGCTGTTCCATAAGGTAACAATGGGTGAAATTACTGATTTATGAGTTAATGTTTTTTATACGTCCGGTTTATCGGCAGCATCAGTTTGCACGGTACACACGTAAAAGCGGGCAGACTGCGGATAGGGGAAAAAATCTTCCAGAATACCCGCTTGAAGACGTTCTTTTTTTTGCTGCCAAAATTCAGGGGTGAGCAGATCGCGGTGGTGTTGCAAAAATACTTGGCGCACATCAGGTTCACCCAAAAGGAAGGGGCCGAATTCTTCAGGGAATACATCGCCTTTATTCACGGGATACCACACTTCTCCCGACATTTCGTATTCGGGATTGGGTGCTTCGGGAATGGCGCGAAAATTGCAGTCGGTCATGTATTCAATTTCGTCGTAGTCGTAGAAAATCACGCGTCCAAAGCGCGTCATGCCAAAATTTTTGTAGAGCATGTCTCCGGGGAAAATATTGGCGGCGGCAAGCTCTTTGAGTGCGTAGCCATAATCAATAACGGCGGCGGCTTTGGCTTGCGGATCGGCAATTTGCATAAACAAATTCAATGGTTTGAGTCGGTATTCGATATAAACGTGTTTTACAATCAATAAATCGTCGGTTTCTTCAATTTGGGTGGGTGCGAGTGTATGCAGTTCTTGCAATAAATCCGGGTGGCAGCGAGATTTGGGCAGGGCGACATTGGAAAATTCCAGTGTATCAGCCATGCGGCCAACGCGGTCGTGCCGTTTTACCAGTAAGTATTTTTCGCGTACATAATCGCGGTCAAAATCTTTATTGGGACCGAATTTATCTTTAATGACTTTAAATACATAGGGAAATGAGGGTAAGGTAAATACACTCATTACCAAGCCTTTTACGCCCGGTGCCAGAATAAATTGGTCATACGAATATTCCAGATGCCGATGAAACTCGCGGTAAAAAATATTTTTACCCTGTTTTTGTAAGCCCAGCATGGTGTATAAATCGCCAACCGAACGGGTGGGCAGCATGGTTTGTAAAAACTGTACATAGCCTGAAGGCACGGGCATGTCTACCAGAAAATAAGCGCGGGCAAACGAAAACAATACGCCGATTTGCTGCGCATCGAAGAGCGCGGCATCAACAAACAAACCGGGTGAACCGTCATCACAGCTGCCGTGAACAACAGCAAAAGCAAAAGGGTAGCGCACATTGCCGTTGATGATTTGTCCGAATACATACGCGCTTTTGTTGCGGTAAAACGCGCTGTTCAATACTTGTAAATGCAAATTCAATTCGCCTAAGGGCCAATCGCCGCGCATGCGTTGTTTGGCGGCGCGCAGAATATTGGCAACATCGCGCCCCAGATTCACAAACGGGATTTGCCAGTTAAACTGGCGGAAAACCCGTTTCAGGCAGCCTCTTAAACCTTGTTCATTGGGATAAAATGCATTAAAGGTATGCGGTTCGGAATCAATGTATTCGGTGGAAATTGCCGGTTTAACAAAGATAAATTGGTTGTTGTAATACTCTTTGTCCAGAATTTGTGTGGACACGGAATTAAAAAAAGTTTCTGCCAATTCCGGTTGTTTGTGATTAACCAATAAGGCAATGTATTCGATTTTTGCCAACACCCAGACGTCATCGCTCAATAGATTTGCCATGACCTCGCGGCGCAATACTTCAATGGCTTCGTGCACGCGGTCGTCATACATTTGGATACGGTCGGCAACCAACTGTTGAATGCCGTGCCAATCGGCTTGCTCAAACAATTCTTTCGCCTGCGAACTGGCGGCGCGAAACATACGGTAGTGTTTATTGAAGCCGTCTAAAATGGTGGCAGCCACCAAGTGGGCTTGTTCGTGCATTAAATTCAGACTCATGTTTTCTCCGTTGTATTTGTTTTGGGTATTTTAAATACAGCTTGCTGTTTTTGAGTAAAGATTTTTTGGCGGTGTTCGCCATAACAAGCGATATGGCTTGGCAGCGGCTGTGTCAATGGCTGTTTATTATCGGCAATTTTGAATGGCAGTGTAAAGAAAATAGCTCAGGAAAACCACAAAAATCAAAGTGTTTTTGCTGCGGTTGCTGCCGGCTTGTTGATTGGTAATTGATTGGTGAACGGTGTGTGATAGTCGGCAGAAATGGGGTTTGCGGGTACAATATTCAGCTTCTCAGAAAAACAATGCCGCATCAGCGTGTGTTGGTAATAAAGTTGCTTTTTAAGATGAAAAATTTTAAAAAATAACTTAAATAATTGGTTTTGCTTTTCGATAATGAAATGATGAGTGGTTTCGCACAGTAAAAGCAAATACATCAGATCGGCTGAAAGCGGGCGACAGGGTGATAAAACAATGATGATTTGGCAAAATAAAAAAGTATTGGTTATGGGGCTGGGCAGCACAGGTGTGTCGCTGTTGTCGTTTTTAGCGCAAACAGAAGCGCAGGCGGCAGGTTATGATGAACATTTGAGCGAAGAACGGCGTGAGGCATTGCAGCAGCAGTTTGCCGTACCATTATTTTCAGGTAGCCTGAATAACGAATTATTAAGCCAATTTGACATATTGGCGTTAAGCCCGGGTGTGAGTGAACGGTTGCCTGTTTTTGCGGCGTTTAAAGCAGCGGGCGGGCAGATTATCGGCGATGTCGCCATTTTGGCGGATTTGCTTATTGGCAGCGGCAGCAAAGTGATTGCCATTACCGGGGCGAACGGCAAAACCACCACCACCAGTTTGGTGGGGTTTTTGTGTGAACGCTGCGGGCTGGATACGGTAACCGCGGGCAATATCGGCACACCGGTTTTAGATGCTTATCTGGCAAGGCAGGGCAAAGCGGCCGATGTTTGGGTGTTGGAATTATCCAGCTTTCAGTTGGAAACCACCGAAAATCTCAACGCCGATGCGGCGGTGGTATTGAATATTTCCGAAGATCATTTAGACCGCTACGATGATTTATTGGACTACGCCCACACCAAAGACCGTATTTTTCGCGGACAAGGCGTACAGGTGTTGAATGCCGATGATGTATTTTGCCGTGCCATGAAACGCCCTGACCGCACGGTGAAATGGTTTTCTCTGAAAGAAACAACAGATTATTATTGGCAAGACGGTGCATTATTTGCCGATAAAGATATGTTGCTGCCGCAAAATGAATTGGCTTTGCAGGGGCGGCACAATGCTGCCAATGTGTTGGCGGCGTTGGCTTTGTGCGAAGCCATCGGCTTGCCGCGTGATGCGTTATTGCGTCATGTGCGCGATTTTAAAGGCTTGCCGCACCGTGTGGAAAAAGTGGCAGACATCGGCGGTGTGTGTTTTATTGACGACTCCAAAGGCACAAATGTTGGTGCAACTTGTGCCGCGATTGAAGGATTTGATATGCCGCTGGTGTTGATTGCAGGCGGTTTGGGCAAGGGGCAAAATTTTACGCCGTTGGCGGCGGCATTGCGCCATAAGGCACGGGCAGTATTGTTGATCGGGCGAGATGCCGCACAAATCGGCGCGGTATTAAACGGCGAAGGGTATCCGATTGAATATGCCGACAGCTTGGAAACCGCTGTTGAACGTGCTTATCGGCTGGCACAAAGCGGTGATGCCGTTTTGCTCAGCCCCGCTTGTGCCAGTATGGATATGTTCCGTGATTATGCACACCGCAGCCAAGTATTTATTGAAGCGGTTTACCGCTTACAGGCAGCCTGAAAATGATGATTATTCCGCCGCCGCAACCGATTGAACGCAAACTTTTATACCGCGGCAATACTTTTGATGTGTCGCTGGTCTGGATGGTTTTATTGCTGCTGGGTTTTGGCTGGGTGATGGTGTATTCCGCATCATCGGCTTACGCGCTGGCAGATAGAGGTAATGCGTATTTTTACGCCATACGGCACGGTGCTTTTTTATGTATTGGCTTGTTTTTTCTGTGGGTAACAACCAAAATTCCGCTGAAGATTTGGTGCAGCCGCTCTGTTATGGTGTTGGTGTGCAGCTTGTTGCTGCTTGCGTTGGTATATTTTATCGGTACAGAGGTTAATGGTGCACGGCGTTGGCTGCGCTTGGGACCGGTGAATATTCAAGCCTCCGAGGTGTTTAAATTGGCAGTGATTGTGTATTTGTCGGGTTTTATTATGCGGCGGGTGCATGAATTAAGCCGGTTAAAGCGCGTGTGGTGGGTGATGCTGCCGATCGGACTGGGCTTGTGGCTGGTGCTGCGTGAGCCGGACTTGGGTTCGGTGGTGGTTATCAGTATTATCGCCGTGGGTTTGTTGTTTTTGGCGGGTTTGCCGTGGAAATGGTTTGGTTTAACCGTATTGCTGGGTGTGCTTGTTATTGCTGCATTGATTGTCAGCGAGCCTTATCGGCTGGTGCGGGTCAGCACTTTTCTTGACCCGTGGCAAGACCCTTTGAACACCGGTTATCAGCTGTCGCAATCGCTGATGTCAATCGGGCGCGGCTATTGGAAAGGCATGGGCTTGGGCGCGGGCATCGGGCAGCGGTTTTTCCTGCCCGAAGCGCATACTGATTTTATTTTTGCCATTATCAGCGAAGAATTGGGTTTTATCGGCGGTTCATTGCTGGCAATGTGCTATGGCTGGCTGGTTTGGCGTGCGGCGGCGATTGGCAGACAGGCGCATAATTTGGGACAGCTGTTTGGTTCTTTGCTTGCCTACGGTGTAACCATTTGGGTGGGTGTGCAAAGTTTTTTCAATATCGGCGTGAATATGGGTTTGCTGCCTACCAAAGGCTTAACCTTGCCGCTGATTTCCTACGGCGGCTCTTCTATGGTGATGATGTTGATTGCTTTGGGGCTGCTGATACGGGTGGACATCGAAAATCGCATGGTGATTCGCGGTTTTCGGGTGTGAGTTTTGGGTGTTCGGCAGCTCTTGAAAAACGGAGAACGCGTAAATGGACGGTAAAACTTTTCTTTTGATGGCGGGCGGCACCGGCGGTCATATTTTTCCCGCTTTGGCGGTTGCCCAATCACTGCGCAAACGCGGTCATCACGTGATTTGGCTCGGCAGTGAAGATGCGATGGAAACGCGTATTGTGCCGCAATATGATATTCACTTGGAAACTTTGGCAATCAAAGGTGTGCGCGGCAATGGTTTAAAACGCAAGCTGATGCTGCCGTTTACCTTATGGAAAACCGTTCAGGCAGCCTTGAAAATGATTAAACAGCATCGCATCGATGCGGTGATTGGTTTTGGCGGATTTGTTACCTTTCCCGGCGGCATCGCGGCAAAATTAGCAGGTATTCCGCTGATTATTCATGAACAAAATGCCATTGCCGGTTTGTCGAATAAAGTATTGTCGCATTTGGCCAATCAAATATTGTGTGCGTTTCCGCAGGTTTTTACCCAACAAAAAGGGCAGTGGGTGGGCAATCCTGTGCGTGCGGATATTGCCGCATTGCCCGAACCGTCTGTTCGCTTTGCCAATCGCGAAGGCGCGCTGCGTTTGCGGGTGCTCGGCGGCAGTTTGGGTGCGGACGCACTTAATCAAATCTTGCCTGAAGCCTTGGCATTGCTGCCTGAAAACGAACGCCCGCAAGTTTTACACCAAACAGGGCGCGGCAGATTATCAGGCGTAGAGGCACGTTATCATTCGGTGGGTGTGGAAGCGTTGTGTGTGGAATTTGTTGATGACATGGCGGCACTTTATCGCGATGCCGACATATTGCTGTGCCGCGCAGGCGCATTAACCATTGCCGAATTAACCGTTGCCGGCGCAGGTGCGTTGCTTGTGCCGTTTCCTTTTGCTGTGGACGATCACCAAACCGCCAATGCCCGCTATCTGGCACAAGCGGGTGCAGGGTTGCTGTTGCCGCAGGCGCAATTAACCGCGCAAAAATTGGCACAAGTTTTGGGCGGCTTAACGCGGGAACAATGTTTGCAGTGGGCAATTCAAGCCAGAACGCTGGCGCAGCCGGACAGTGCTGATAAAGTGGCAGAAATTGCCGTCGAAACGGTTGCCAAGTACGATTAAAAGTTTGTTTCTCTAATTAAAATGCCGAAAAATTCAAATGCTTTATGATAAAAAATAAAGCATGGCATTTGCTGTTTCATTTGCTTGAACGGCAATAAATGAATGACCGCGCCTGCATCGGCATTTTTCAGGCAGCCTGTTTATCTCTTTTACAGACACACGATGTACCTCATCGTTAAATACGGTCATCTGACTTTTGTTGCATTCACTTTTATTTTATTCAATCTGCGCGTGGGTCTGAGACAGGCAATGCCCGCCAAACCCTTGCCCAAATTGCTGCGTATTTTGCCGCATTTAAACGATACTTTATTGCTGATAACCGGCTTGTGGCTGATTCATCTCACGCGCTGGATACCATTTGTTAACGCCAACTGGCTGGGCGTGAAACTGATTTTTTTGGTGCTGTATGTACTTTGGGGTGCGCTGGCATTGCGTATTGCGCCGCGCAGTAAACGCGGTTTATTTGCCTATGGCATGGCAATGTGCTGTTTTGCCGCCATTGTGCTGTTGGCTTGGTTTAAACCGCTATTGTGGTGAATAAAAATCAAGCCAAGCGCGAAACAAAACCATGCTTTTAGAAAACAGCCTTGCTTTTTCACACAGCTTATTGTCCCGCCATGTACAAGCGGGCGATATTGTGGTTGATGCCACCGCAGGTAATGGGCATGACACGGTATTTCTGGCGCAGTATGTCGGTGAATACGGGCAAGTTTATGCGTTTGATATTCAAGAAATTGCTTTGCAGCGCACACAAGAGCGATTGCAGCAAGCCAAGCTCGCAAAACGTGTTCAATTGATTCATGCGTCTCATGCGGATTTGGCAGAGTATGTACCGCCCAATATTGCCACCGTGATGTTTAACTTTGGCTATCTGCCCGGCGGCGATAAGCAATTGAGCACCCAAACCCACAGTAGCCTTGCGGCATTGCAGTCGGCGTTGAAACTGTTGGCGGTGGGCGGGGTTGTCAGTGCGGTACTGTACCCGGGGCATTTTGCAGGCGCAGCAGAAAGCGCGGCGGTGTTGCAGTGGGCGCAAAATTTGCCGCAGCAAGCATTTTCGGTATTGCAATATGGGTTTATCAATCAACGCAATCAACCGCCGATTTTGTTGGTGATTGAGAAGCTAAGATGCACATAAACCAATGAAAGATTTCCTGAAAAACTGGTGATTTTTTCCATATTCAGCTACACTGAGCAGGTTGAGAAAACTTCCAACATCTGGAATTTAAAATGATCATCACTCGGATAAAAATTGATAATCTGTATTCTTTTCAAAATACAGAAATTGATTTCACCTATAGCAGAAAAAAAACAAACAGCACCATTGATGGTGAATTTTTGGATTTTGCACCTAAGTTTTATTTTAAAAAAGTTTGCATTATTTCAGGAACAAATGCCAGTGGTAAAACGGCATTGGGTAAGGTATTGTGTTATTTTTTGAATTTCATAACAGGAAAAAACAATACCATTTCTGATATTGTCTCAGGGGTTTTCGATAAAGAGAGAAATGCTTTATTGGAACTGGATTTTGTTACACTTTCTGATCAAAAAATTCATCGAGTTAAGATTGAGGTTGCGAGTAATAGCGTAAACTCATTGAAAACCTTATTCTATGTTGCCACAAAAATAAATGGAAATGACAGCGCAGAAAAGGCAAAGCAAAAACTGAAAGATATTGAAGAAAAACAAAAAGGCGGGACATACATTAATAGTGAACAAACTTCTCTTGATGAAGTATATGAGCAACTTATAAATAAAAATATTCAACAAAATTGGTATTTTTTAGTTTCTGAAAATGAAACTGGTAGTTCATCTGGAAAAATAAATGAATTTTCTGTTGATTTATTAGGAAAATTATTGAAAATATTTGATCCGTCAGTTAGTAAGGTAAACCCTATTTTTAAAGAAGTTGAAGTTAATGGGAAGATTATTAGACTCAATGAGGGTTGCGAAGTTATTTTTGCCAATGGTGATAAAGCTAAAATTGATGATGATTGTCAAGTAATGACTGATCCTAATCGGTTTTCAAAAGGTACTTTTGAAATATTGCAAGTTGCTGGTTTTATTAACCGCATCATGAATAGTTCTGATTCTAAAGTTCCTGATGAATATCAAATTGGTACTTTTTTTCTGGACGAAAAAATGGCATACAGTAATTCTCATTTAGAGCAAGCTGTGGTTACTTTGATTATCAGTAAATTGGGTAGGTACGCACAGTTTTTCTACACCACTCACAATTACGATATTTTGGATTTAAATTTACCTGTCCATAGTTTTTTGTTTATGAAAAAAGATATGCATAATACAGAAATTATTCATCCTGATCATACGTTTCAAAAGAACGACAGAAAATTACTTAACTATGTTAAAAATGATTATTTTCATACTATCCCCGACATGGAAATACTCGATGAATTAATCTTTGGAGAGTGATAAATGGCAACGATTATTCTTGTGGAGGGTGAAACAGAGCAAGCATTTTGGAAAGTATTTTATCAAGGGCAAACGAAAAAAATTAATTTATGGGATTGTAAAGAAAAAGACATTAATAATATTGCCCTTTCTGTAAAGAATAATGATGAACTTATCATTATTTTTGATACTGATGTAACTGATAATTACGCAAGATTTTTGAGTAATTTAAAATCTATTAGGCAGAAAATTAGTGGGAATCGTGTTTTTTTATTGCAGCAGAATAAAAACTTTGAAGATGAATTGTGTAAGGCTTGTAATTGTAAACAAGATAAATTAAATCAGCATTTTAATCATGCCCGTAGTGTAGGAAAATTTAAATCTGAATTTATCGAACATTTTAAAAATAAAAAATTGAGAGAGAAATTGGAAGAATTATCTATTGATCTTGGAAAAATGTGGGTAGCTGAGTTGATTGAATGTTTAAATTTGGAAGAAGTGAAAAAAATCAAAATAGATGGACAACACAAAAAAATTAAAGCGCTTAAAAGATGATCGAACTCAAAAACCTCACACTTCAGCGCGGTACAAAAGTATTGCTTAATCAAACCAATGTCATGATTGCGCCCGGCAAGCGGGTGGGGATTATTGGTAAAAACGGTAGCGGTAAATCCAGCTTATTTGCGTTGCTGAAAGGTGAAATCAGCCAAGACGGCGGTGAAGTGGGTATGCCCAAACATTGGCAAATGGCGGCGGTGGCGCAGGAAACGCCTGCGTTGGACATCAGTGCTTTGGATTATGTATTGCAAGGCGATGCGGCATTGCAAGATTTTCAGGCAGCCTTGACGCAAGCGGAAGCAGACGGCGACGGCATGAAGCAAGCCGAATACCATGCCAAATTGGAAGAAATTGATGCCTACAGCGCACCTGCCCGTGCTGCCAAACTGCTTACCGGTTTGGGATTCAGTCAAGAACAGCATGGTTTTCCCGTAAAAGCATTCAGTGGTGGCTGGCGTATGCGCTTGAACTTGGCGCAAGCTTTGATGTGCCGCGCTGATTTATTGCTGTTGGATGAACCCACCAATCACTTGGATTTGGAAACCGTGCTGTGGCTGGAAAATCATCTGGTGTCTTTAAATGCCACCCAATTGATTATTTCTCATGACCGCGATTTTTTGAACGCCGTTACCACCCAAACCGTGGAATTGGCGCAGCAAAAACTCACGCTTTACGGCGGTAATTATGATTTTTATCAACAAGAGCGGGCATTAAGATTGGCGCAGCAGCAATCGGCGTATGTCAAACAACAGACGCACATCAAGCACTTGCAATCATTTATTGACCGCTTCAAAGCCAAAGCCACCAAAGCCGCGCAAGCACAAAGCCGAATGAAAGCCTTGGCAAAATTGGAACACATTGCGCCGGCGCACTTAGACAGCGAATTCAGCTTTGAATTTACCGCGCCGGAACATTTACCCAATCCTTTATTGAAGCTGGATCATGTGGATTTGGGTTACAACGGGCAAAGTGTGCTACGGCAAATATCATTGTCGGTGGAATCCGGTGCGCGTTATGGTTTATTGGGCGTGAATGGCAGCGGTAAATCCACTTTAATTAAAGCCATTTCAGGCCGCCTGAAACCTTTATCAGGGCAGATTATCCGTGCTGAAAAGCTGAATATCGGCTATTTTGCACAGCATCAGCTGGAAACTTTGCGTGAAGACCAATCGCCGATTTGGCATATTCAGCAATTATCGCCTTTGGTGCGTGAGCAAGAAATCCGCAATTTTTTGGGCGGTTTCCATTTTGCGGGTGAAATGGCGTCGCAATCCATTGAACCTTTTTCGGGCGGTGAGAAAGCACGGCTGGCATTGGCAATGATTGTGTGGCAAAAACCCAATTTATTACTGCTGGACGAACCCACCAACCACCTGGATTTAGACATGCGCCACGCCTTGACGGTGGCATTGCAAAGTTTTCAGGGTGCTTTAATTGTGGTGTCGCACGACAGAAGTCTGCTGGAAGCAACTGCCGACAGTTTTTTGCACATTAATCAAGGCTGCCTGAAAATATTTGACGGCGATTTAAACGATTACCGAACATGGCGTTTAAATCAAGAAAAAGAAACACAGCAGCAAAACGCTGATTCAGCATCAAATGACAATACAAACAGCCGCAAGGAGCAAAAACGCGCGGAAGCGAAAATGCGGCAAGAATTGTCTCGTTTAAGCAAACCCATACAGCAAAAAATTGCCAAAACAGAAGCCGATATGGCGGCATGGCACACGCAGCAGACAGAATATGAAACTTTTCTGGCAAGCGAAGAGGCGTACCGCGAAGAAAATAAAGATAAGTTAAAGCAATATCTCAATGATTTGGCACAAGTGAAAAACCGATTGGCATCGGCAGAGGAAAATTGGCTGATGTGGCAGGAAGAATTGGAAGCCATTCAACAACAAACCGCTTAAATCAAGTAGAATTCGAATTTCTTTTATTTCGATTTGTTTAACACCGCTAAATAGCAATTATTTGTACAGCCAACCCGTGAATTCATTTCAAGCATTCAGATGCAATTAATTGCTGCACTGCTTGCGAAAACACAACAGGGTGTACAAGTTTTTAATGTTTCAGCCATACACAAGGATTTCTGCCATGCAAAAAATGCTTCGTTCTCTCTTGGGCGGTACTGTTGCTGCCTTAACATTGGCTGCCTGCGGCGGCGCACCTGCCGACAACACCCCGGCGGCGTCCGCCGAGGCTACCGCTGCTTCTGCCGCGTCTGCTCCTGTTGTCGCGTCTGAGGTGGTTATCGGTTTGGACGACAATTTCCCGCCTATGGGATTTCGTGATGACAACAATGAAATCGTTGGTTTTGACATTGACATGGCACGTGAAGCTGCCCAACGTGCCGGTTTAACCGCTACATTCCAACCAATTGATTGGAGTGCCAAAGAAGCGGAATTAAAAAGCGGCCGCGTGGATATGCTGTGGAACGGCTTAACCATCACAGAAGAGCGTAAGCAAAACATCTTGTTCTCCAATCCGTATATGGAAAACCACCAAATCATTGTGGTTCGCGCAGATTCACCGATTAAAGTCAAAGCCGATTTGGCGGGTAAAGTGGTGGCGGTGCAGGACGGCAGCAGCGCGGTAGATGCAGTCAATGCCGATGACGTATCCAAGTCGTTTAAAGAATTGAAAAAATTCGGCGACAATGTTATGGCGTTAATGGATTTGGGTGCGAAACGTGCCGATGCCGTGGTGGTGGACGAAGTGGTTGGCCGCTATTATGTGGCGAAAAAACCGGCTGAATACACTGTATTGGCAGACAATTTTGGTACTGAAGAATACGGTGTGGGCTTCCGCTTGGAAGATGCGGCATTGCAGCAAAAAATCCAAAAATCTTTGGACGACATGAAAGCCGACGGTGCATCTGCCAAAATTTCCGATAAATGGTTTGGTAAAAACATTGTTAAATAATTAAACTGACTTAAATCAGGCTGCCTGAATGTTTTCAGGTAGCCGTAAAACCTGTATTCCGGTTGGCAAAATGTGAATACAGGTTCTTCTTTTGTTGGAAATCCAAATGGATTATTTGTTGCAAATACTGCCGGTGATGTGGACAGGCGTGAAAGTAACGCTGTCTTTATTTGCCGTTACCTTATTGCTGTCAATCCCCTTGGGTTTGATACTGGCATTGATGCGCTTGTCGAAAATCAAGATATTGGATTACACCGTTAATGCGTATATCTGGTTAATGCGCGGCACACCATTGATGCTGCAATTGTTTTTTGTTTATTTTGCCTTGCCGGCAATTGATATTCGGCTGGAAAAATTTCCCACCGCCGTGGTGGCTTTTTCGCTTAATTACGCCGCTTATTTTGCCGAAATTTTCCGCGGCGGCATTCAATCCGTCGGCAAAGGGCAATACGAAGCCGCTAAAACACTGGGCATGAATTACAGCCAAACCATGCGCCGTATTGTTTTGCCGCAAATGTGGAAAAAAATCTTGCCGCCTTTGAGCAATGAAACCATTACATTGGTGAAAGACACGTCTTTGGTTTATGTATTGGCACTGCAAGACGTGATGAAGATAACCTTTCAAATTGTTTACCGTGAATTCAGTGTTACTCCGTTTGTGGTTGCTGCGGCGTTTTACCTCATCATGACGCTGATTTTGACTTGGGCTTTCCAAAAAATGGAGCGACGCTATGCACGCTACGACGACTGATTTAATGATAGATGCGCGCCAAATTCACAAATCATTCGGACACTTGGAAGTATTAAAAGGCGTGGATTTGCAAGTAAAACCTTCGGAAGTTGTGGCAATTATCGGTTCATCCGGATCAGGTAAATCTACTTTACTGCGCTGTTTAAATCATTTGGAAACCATACACTCGGGCAGCATTGCCATTGAAGGCGATTACTTGGTGCGCCAAGATGAAAACCGACAAAGCCGCTATGCGCCCGACAAAGACATTAAACGCATTTGCGCCAAAATCGGCATGGTGTTTCAGCAGTTTAATTTATTCCCGCACATGACCGTGCTTCAAAACATCATTGAAGCACCGATAACCGTAAAAAAACAAAACAAAAACGACATTATTCCACTGGCGCAAAATTTGTTAAATAAAGTGGGGCTGGCTGAAAAACAGGATTGTTATCCATCGCAATTGTCGGGCGGACAAAAACAGCGTGTTGCGATTGCCCGTGCTTTGGCGATGCAGCCGGATATTATGCTGTTTGATGAACCCACGTCGGCACTTGATCCTGAACTCACGGGAGAAGTATTAAAAACCATGCAAAAGCTGGCTGAAGATAAAATGACCATGGTTGTGGTTACCCACGAAATGGGTTTTGCCCGCGAAGTAGCGGATACCGTGTTGTTTATGGACAGCGGCGTGGTGTTGGAGCGTAATCATGCCCGTGATTTTTTTGCCAATCCGGAGCACAAACGCACACAAGCATTTTTAAGTGCCATGCTGAAGTGATGCTGCAGGGCGTTGCTTTAAAATCATAACGTTAAAAATAATCAAAAAAATAATACGCATTACTCGGAAATGAGCCATTTATGTTTCATCATCAAGCAGATGAATTAAAAAATTTATGTGAATCCGTCTTAAATCAAGCCAAACGAGACGGTGCTACGGCGGCGGAAGCCGATGTCAGCGAATCGGTTGGTCAATCGGTGCAAGTGCGCAAACAAGCGGTGGAGCAGATTGAATATCAGCAGGATAAATCGCTGGATATTACGGTTTACGTGGGGCAAGCCAAAGGACGCGCCAGCACTGCTGATTTTTCTGCCAATGCCGTGGCACAAACCGTTCAAGCGGCTTTGAACATTGCCCGCTATACGGCGCAGGACGAATGCGCGGGCTTGGCAGATGCCGAACTCATGGCAAAAAATATCGGCGACACCGATGCGTATCACCCGTGGATTTTGCCGACGGAAGATGCCATTGATTTGGCAAAAAGCACTGAAGCGGCGGCATTGGCTGCCGATTCTCGCATCAGCAATTCTGAAGGTGCAAGCGTGCAAACCGACCATTACCAGTATGTTTACGGCAACAGCTACGGTTTTTTGGCACACAAACAAGGCAGCCGCCACAGTGTTTCATGCAGCGTGGTGGCGGAAGATGAAAGCGGCATGCAGCGTGATTATTGGTATGACACCGCGCGCGCACGTGAAGATTTAACCAATGCAGAAAGCATCGGCATACAAGCGGCACAGCGCGCTGCCCGCCGATTGGGTGCTCGCGCGATACCGACAGGCAATTACCCTGTGGTGTTTGACGCCACCGTTTCAGGCAGCCTGCTGGGGCATTTGGTGGGCGCATTAAGCGGCGGTGCTTTGTATCGGCAAGCCAGTTTTTTAACCGACAGCTTGGGTAAAATGGTTTTGGCATCGTGGGTAAATGTGCGTGAATTGCCGCATTTGCCGCGGGCATTGAGCAGTACTTATTTTGATGCCGAAGGCGTGGCAACACATGACCGCACCGTGATTGACGGCGGCACAGTAGCAGGCTATTTTCTCGGCAGTTACAGTGCGCGTAAATTGGGCATGACAACCACTGCCAATGCCGGCGGCGTCCATAATTTACACATGAACCATACCCATGCGGCACAAGCCGATTTATTGCGCGAAATGGGCAGCGGCTTGTTGATAACCGAGCTGATGGGGCAAGGCGTAAACAGCATTACCGGCGACTATTCGCGCGGTGCGGCGGGTTTTTGGGTGGAAAACGGTGAGATTGCCTATCCTGTGGAGGAAATCACGGTTGCCTCACGCTTGCAAGACATGTTTCTGGGGCTGCAAGGCGCGGCAAACGATGCGTTGAAACGCAGTGCCAATAAAATCGGTTCGGTTTGGGTAGATAAGATGACGGTAGCGGGGCAATAAGGTATCATTTTGCCAACTTTAAGGAAGAACATGATGACATATCGCAAGGCTTTATTTTTCGTATTTTTAATGACGGTTGCCGCTGTTATGGTTTCATGTTATTTGCAGTATGTGCAAGGCATGAATCCGTGTGTTTTGTGTATTGTGCAGCGCGTAGCGGTGATATTCACGGGTTTAATTGCTTTATTGTGCTTGCTGTTGCCGCTGCAAAAACCGATATTCCGCGGTGTGGCTGCGATGGCGAGCAGCCTAGTGCCGATTGGCGGCTTGGGTGTGGCTTTGTATCAAATATATATTCAAAGCCTGCCGATAACCGAGCAGCCTTCGTGCGGTGCACCGTGGACTTTCCGCTTACAGGACGCACCTCTGTTTCATTGGTATGAGCCGATTATTCGGGGTACGGGCAATTGCGGTGAAGTTCTGCGTTTATTTGGCTTGTCTTTGCCGACTTGGAGTGCCTTGTTTTTTACGGCAGTGCTGGCGTGGCTGTGGTTGATGCTGAAATACACTCGGAAATAAACAATATCCGTAATTGAATCAAAGCGATTGAATAGAAAATTTTCTGTGATTGCTGCGTTAAATAAAAAGGCTGCCTGAATATTCAGGCAGCCTTTGTTGTGTCAAAAATGTGGCTAAACAGCAACACCGCATTTGGCTCAAAGCCCCAATCAAGAAAAAGGATATTCACAACCTTTTTTAAAAAAGCATCAGTGAATTATGTTGTTCCTTGCTATGATTGGTTTTGGTACGGGCGTTTTACAGCTCCGACATTGCCATTAAGCTGGCGTTGCCGCCCGCAGCTGTGGTGTTTACGCTGATGCTGATTTCTTGATACAAGCGCAGAATGTCCAAGCCGTTTTGAGCGTTTACCAAATGCATAATTGCGCCGTCGCGCTTTGCCAATTCCGCTTTTAATGGCAGTGGTAACGGTTCAAGCTGAACGGCGTGGGTGATGCTTTCGTGTGCGGGATTAGGGCTGACGTGCAGACAATCGCCCAAATGATCGTGCCACAGGCTCAACGGGTGATTGGGAGTAACATAGGTTTGAATATTTACCGCCGCCAATTCAATCAGCACCGCAACCGATTGTTTCAAATCACCGCCGTAAAGCCATACTTTTTTCGGGGCATGCCATTGCAGGGTATTGCGCTCACCGGTTGGTCCGTCCAATACCCATTCCGCACCGCGCAGGGTTTGTATTTTGGTTTTACCTTCAATTGCCGCTAAATCCAAGCGGTCAGCATGGGAGAACCCCATTTCGTTGATGATTTCGCTCAAAACATTCAGTGCTTGGGTATCGGGTTTGCCGATGCGCGTTAATACAGGCATATGCCAGTGGCGGCAGTGCACCAAGCGTTGTAAATAAAACGGACCGCCCGCTTTGGGTCCTGTGCCGGATAAGCCATGACCGCCAAACGGCTGCACCCCCACCACCGCACCGACAATATTGCGGTTTACATAAATATTGCCCGCTTCAATGCGTTCGCTGATGTGTGCAACGGTGCTGTCAATGCGGCTGTGAATGCCGTGAGTGAGCGCATAGCCTTTGGCGTTGATTTGATCAATGACTTTATCCAAATCATCGGCGGCATAGCGCACCACATGCAATACAGGGCCAAATACTTCGCGCTGCAATTCGTCCAGATTATTCAATTCAAATAAAGTGGGTGCAATAAAAGTGCTGTTGGCGGCGGCGTTTGCAATCGGTACTTGGTGAACGGTTTTGGCAGTGCTTTTTACGCGTTCAATGTGTGCCAGCAAATTTTGCTGTGCTTCGGCATCAATGACAGGACCAATATCCGTCTTCAGCAGCATCGGATTACCCACCTGCAATTCATTCATTGCACCTTGAATCATGGCAAGCATAGAATCGGCAATGTCGTCTTGTAAACACAATACCCGCAGTGCCGAACATCGCTGCCCCGCCGAATCAAAGGCAGAATTCAATACATCGGTGCATACTTGCTCTGCCAAGGCGGTGCTGTCCACAATCATTGCGTTTTGCCCGCCGGTTTCTGCAATCAATACGGGGTTGTCTTCGCGTTTTGCAAGGTTTTGGTTAATGAGTTTGGCAACTTCGGTTGATCCCGTGAAAATCACACCGTTTATCCGCGTATCTTGGGTGAGTGCCGCGCCCACATCGCCCGCACCCAAAATCAATTGCAGTACATCACGCGGCACGCCCGCTTCATGCAATAGGTTTACCGCATAATGTACAATGATGCCGGTTTGTTCTGCTGGTTTGGCAATCACCGTATTGCCCGCCGCCAAAGCGGCAACGGTTTGCCCGATAAAAATCGCCAGCGGGAAATTCCACGGGCTGATGGTAACCACTGTTCCCAAAGGTTTTGCATCAGCCGTTAAGGTTTGTTCGGCTTCTTGGGCGTAATAGCGGCAAAAATCAACGGCTTCGCGCACTTCGGCAATGGCATTGCTTAAGGTTTTGCCCGCTTCACGCACTGCCAGCATCATTAAATCTGCCGTGTTTTCTTCCATTAAATCGGCAAAACGGCGCAGGCAATCACCGCGCTCGGCAGCAGATTTGCCTGCCCAGTCACTTTGAGCAGCCAGCGCGGCATCAATCACCGACGGTACTGCGCTTGGTAAACTGAATACCACTTCACCAACCACATCATCATGATTGGCGGGGTTGCGCACCAAATGCGTCGTATCCGCGTGGTTGGCAACCGCCAATAAAGAGACCGCCTGAATGGGTTCGGTCATGGCAGCGTTCAAGTTGTGCTGCAATTGCTGCAATACCAATTCATTGCTTAAATCCAAGCCCATCGAATTTAAGCGTTCATTGCCGTAAAGATGACGCGGAAGCGGCAAAGCGGCGTGCGCCCGTCCGCCGTAGCCTGCCGCCAAATCCAGCGGGCATTGCACCAAATCTTCGATATGGACATTGTCGTCCACAATTTGATTGACAAATGAAGAGTTTGCGCCGTTTTCCAATAAGCGGCGCACCAAATACGCCAACAGGGTTTCATGTGTGCCGACAGGCGCGTAAATACGCACGCGGCGTCCTAAATATTTCTCGCCCACTACTTGGTCGTACAGGGTTTCTCCCATGCCGTGCAAACATTGAAACTCAAATTCTTTACCCATGCCCATTTGATATACTGCCGCCAGCGTATGGGCATTGTGGGTGGCAAATTGCGGAAATACCGCATCTTGTGCCGCCAATAATTTGCGTGCGCATGCCAGATACGATACGTCAGAGTAGGCTTTGCGGGTATAAACCGGATAGCCGTCCATGCCGTCCACCTGCGCCCATTTTATTTCGCTGTCCCAATACGCACCTTTTACCAAACGGATCATCAGCCGCTGCTGATGACGGCGCGCCAAATCCACTAAATAATCAATCACAAACGGGCAGCGTTTTTGATATGCCTGCACCACGAAGCCAATGCCCTGAAAGCCTTTTAAATCCGCATCGCCTACCAAAGATTCCATTAAATCCAGCGATAATTCCAAGCGGTTGGCTTCTTCGGCATCAATATTCAAACCAATATTGTATTGTTTGGCGAGTAAGAACAACGCTTTCAGGCGCGGCAATAATTCATTCATCACCCGCTCATGCTGGGCGCGGCTGTAGCGCGGGTGAATCGCGGATAATTTTACTGAAATACCGTTGCCGTCATAAACCCCGCGCCCTGCACTTTGCTTGCCGATGGCATGAATGGCATTGACATAATCTTGGTAATAGTGGTCGGCATCGGCTTGAGTCAATGCCGCTTCACCCAGCATATCAAACGAAAAGCGATAGCCCATTTCTTCGCGCTGTTTGCCGTTTTCTAATGCTTCTTCAATGGTTTGCCCGGTAACAAACTGCTTACCCAGCAAGCGCATGGCATAATCCACCCCTTGACGAATTAAAGGCTCGCCGCCCTTACCCAAAAGACGGTTTAATGCGGCACTCAAGGTTTGCTCATCGCTGCGTGTGGTGAGTTTTCCTGTAATCAGCAAGCCCCACGCAGCAGCATTGACAAACAAAGACGGGCTGTGATTCAAATGTTTTTTCCAATTGCCGCCCGATAGTTTGTCTTGAATTAATTTATTGCGGGTTGCTTTATCGGGAATGCGCAGCAAGGCTTCCGCCAAACACATCAAAGCAACGCCCTCTTCACTTGACAGAGAAAATTCATGCATCAGCGCGTCCACACCGGAAGATTTGCTGCGATTTTGGCGCACTTGGGTAACCAAACGCCGCGCCAGTTTATCGGCTTCTTCTTTTTCCGATACCGACATTTGTGCCTGTTGCAGCATATCATTTACGGTTTGAGCCTCATCGCGGCGGTATGCGCGGGTAATTGCCTCACGCAACCCGCTTTGCGGTGCTTGTGCAAATGCAAACATATTCTCTCCTAATTTTGATATTCGATTGAATCAATACAGAGTCAATACAAAAAAGACACAGATAACAATCTGTGTTGGTTCGGGAAAACACCGATATTGTTGATATTTTACTACGTAAACCCTTGCATCGGCTGATACAGCAAGCGTTTTTTCATTGCCTGCGGGTTTAGCCGCTGTCCAAAAACACAGCTGAACTGCTTTCTTTTTCATCACGCAGCAATCCGAAACAATTAAGCCCTGTATGGTAGAAAGGAATGAAAAGCGGTACTCACCCATCAAACGTTAAAACAGGCTGCCTGAAGTTTTTCAGGCAGCCTGTTTTATCGGCGGGCGGGGATTATTTTAATAAATGCGCCACGCCTGCTTTTTCTTCTTCCAGTTCGTTCAAGGTTACATTGATGCGTTCTTGGCTGAATGCGTCAATATCCAAACCTTGCACAATGGTGTATTCGCCGTTTTCGCAGGTAACCGGAAAACCAAACAGGGTATCTTTGGGAATGCCGTAAGAGCCGTCGGAGGGAATGCCCATGGTTACCCATTTGCCGTGAGTACCCAAGACCCAATCGCGGATGTGGTCAATGGCGGCATTAGCGGCACTGGCGGCGGAAGATAAGCCGCGCGCTTCAATAATGGCTGCACCGCGTTTGCCGACAGTGGGCAGAAAGACGTTGGCATTCCAATCTTGATCGTTAATCAGGTCTTTTACTTTTTCACCGTTAATGGTGGCGAAGCGGTAGTCGGCATACATGGTGGGGCTGTGGTTGCCCCAAACACACAGTTTTTCAATGTCGCCGACGGCTTTACCTGTTTTTTCCGCCACTTGGCTCAAGGCGCGGTTGTGGTCTAAACGCAGCATGGCGGTGAAATTTTTCGCCGGCAAATCGGGGGCAGATTTCATGGCGATATAGGCATTGGTATTAGCGGGGTTGCCTACCACCAATACTTTAACATTGCGGCTGGCCGCTTTGTTTAATGCCGCACCCTGAACGGTGAAAATTTCGGCATTTGCTGACAATAAATCAGCGCGTTCCATGCCTTTGCTGCGTGGGCGTGCACCCACCAAAATGGCGATGTCAGCATCTTTAAATGCGACTTCCGGGTCGTCGGTGGCAATCATGCCTGCCAGCAGCGGAAAGGCACAGTCTTGCAATTCCATCATCACGCCTTTAACGGCATTTTGGGCTTGAGGCAAGTCCAGAAGCTGCAAAATAACGGGGGTATCTTTGCCCAACATTTCACCGCTGGCAATGCGGAATAATAGGGCATAACCGATTTGACCGGCGGCGCCGGTAACAGCAACACGTACGGGTGTTTTCATAAAAATGCTCCTGATATAGATGAAACAAAAATTTTCTCATTAGTGATTGTTAATGATGAATTGGTGTCTATTGCGGTTTACCAAAACTTAACAAAACTTGTACATCATACCAAAAAACAGGCAAGGTAAGCAGAATTTGCATGATGGTGCAACACTTAATACACAATTAAAGAGTATGTTGTTTGAATATGGAGCTGCGTTATGGTTGAATGTCTTTGCCTATGCTATCATTGATAAATTTAAAACAATAATTAATATCTATACGGTGTGTCATGAAAGACAATACAAATATGAATCAGCAAACTGCCTTAGGCGAGGCATTGAAGTCTGCCGTACAAACCATGAGTAAAAAAAAGCAAACGGAGATGATTGCCGAACACATTTATAATAAATATGAAGTGTTTAAGCGGTTTAAGCCTTTGGCTGTGGGGATTGATAAAGATTTGGCAGAAGCGTTGCCGCAATACGATGTTTCGCTGATTGCTCGTGTGTTAGCCAATCATTGCCGCCGCCCGCGCTACATCAAATCTTTGGCTCTCGGCGGCAAACGCTTTGATTTGAATAACCGATTTAAGGGTGAGGTATCACCGGAGGAACAGGAAATCGCCAAGCAGAATCCTGCCATGCAGCAAAATAAGAAAACCCCGAAAACCGATGTTGCTCAGGCCGTTAATGATGCGCAGCCAAAAGCGGCGGCGGGTGAAACAATCAGCGAATAAACAGCAATGATGTGTTCATCTTGCCAATTCAAAAAAACAGCACTGTGTTAATACAAGTGCTGTTTTTTTGTTTGCATTGTATTGCTGAATTGATGTGATAACGGGTTATTTTTGTGGGTTATTGGGTTGTGGATATATTGGTATTGGGCTGCCTGAAACGATTTTCAGGCAGCCTGATTATATTATTTCAGCTGCGCACAAATACGGTAATTAAAGGTTCATCACCGATTTGGCGGCTGCAATGACCATGAATGGCAGGATTAAATGTTTCGCCTGAGGGTAAGGTGTCGGCAGAATAAAAATGTTCACCTGCTTTGAATCGGCGAACACTGCCATCACGCAGACCAATTTCCATGATGCCTTGCAACACAAACAGCCATTGTGGTTTTCCGGTGCAGTGAAAATCACTTTTAAAGCCCACGGGGCTTTGGCGCAGCTGCAAACCTTCGGCGGCTTGCCACGGAGATAGGCGGGCAGCTTCTGTGCCTTCGCTTAATTCAATGGTTTCTTCACGAAAACGAGCATAGCCATTGGTGTCGGTAAATAAAATTATTTGAGTGAATGCGGTCATTTTGGTTTCCTGAATGTTGGTGGGTTGTTGATTTTTTCGGCAAATACACTGTTTTGGACGGTATTTCAGATATGTTACAGCCAAAATACAGAATGGTCATGCAACCCGATATTGCGGCAAATGTGTTACTTTGATGCGGCGCAATAACAGCAATTGTTTTTTAGGCTACCTTAATATATTGCCTTAAAAAGCAGTTAGATAACAGAGTGTTTGTTTAAAAATGGGCTACCATAAATATTTACGCATCAGTAAACAATCCACTGCCACTTTTTTGTTTAAAGGCAAAACGCACTCACCCAAAGATTCAAAACCGTTGATTTCATAAAAGGGAATGGAGTTAAGGGAAGCATACAGTTTCATCATGCCCAATTGTGCTTGCTGTGCTTGTTTTTCGGCACAATGCAGCAGGGCTGTGCCTAAGCCTAAATTGTGGACAAAGGGGTGTACATATAAAGCATCAAGCTGAGCTTGGCAGAAATCCAATTGAAAAAAACCTTGAATATGATTTTTGAATTCGATTACCCACAAGGTTTTATCGGGATTAGACAGGGTTTCAGCGTAACTTTCGGGGCTGAGTAAATCCAACCACGCCGATAAAATTTCGGTGTTGTAACTGCGGGCGCAGGTATAGCGCACGGCGTATTGATGCGCATTGAAAATATCTTCGCAGTCAGTCAGCAAGGCAGGGCGCAGCAGGGTTAGCACATTCATTACGGCACACGAAAAAATGGAGCAAGGATAACGCGTAATATAACGCATCAGACGCGTTTTGGCTTGAGGAAGGTTAAGGAGAAATGAAAAGATAAGGCTGTACTGTTTCTTTTTCGGGTTGAAAAGCACTGAAAATCGGTTGTTTAGAGAGTTTTAGCGGATTTCTTTAATAACATGAATAAAACAATGCTGTGCTAAAATTACAGAGTCTTGTTTTGGGTATTGCGTGGCCATGAGCGTTAAAACCATTAGCAAAAATGTGCTGGTGTTGCACAGTACGCAGCAAATGTTTGAACTGGTGGATACCGTTGAGAATTATCCGCAGTTTTTGCCGTGGTGCAGTTGTGCAGATGTATTAAAGCGTGAAGATAATGTACTGGAAGCGGTGCTGCACATGGATTATATGAAAGTGAAGCAATCGTTTGGTACGCGCAACCACAATACACCGCCCACGGAGATTCGTATGGATTTATTGACGGGACCTTTTAAACAATTAAGCGGCACTTGGCGGTTTACTTCGCTGGGTGATTTGGGTTGTAAGGTGGATTTTCATTTACAGTATGAATTTGCCGGCAGTTTGCTGTCTGCGCTGATTGCGCCTGTTTTTAACCGCATTGCCGAAAGTTTGGTAGATGCGTTTATTCAAGAGGCAGATCGGCGTTATGGATAAGCAAATGCTTGAAGTTGAAGTGGCTTATGCTTCGCCGCAGAAACAGGTTTTGTGCTGTCTGAAAGTAGCGGCGGGTACTTGTGCGCGGCAAGCGGTGCTGCAATCGCGGTTGCCTGAAAATTTTCCTGATGTGGATTTTCAGGTAGCCGCGATTGGGATTTTCGGCAAGAAAATCGCCGATGATGTGGTTTTGCATGAATTTGATCGGGTGGAAGTGTATCGCCCGTTGTTAATTGACCCCAAAGAAGGCCGGCGGAATCGGGCAAAAAACCATAAAGTGAAAACCGTTAAAAGCAGCGCAGGGGATATGTTGAATGATGGCTGATAATGTAAACGTTGGCACGTTGCTTGCTTTAATTGCGATGATACTTTGATTTTGAGTATGGTAATATATTATAAATTGTTATTATTATATTGTTATTTTCTCAATTGGTTTTATAGGCAAATTAATCGGCAATGAAACAGAAAAAATCCACGGCAAAAAAGCCGGCATCTGAAGGTAACGTCTCTTCTCGCTTATTGGTGATTGGCGGCGTGATTGTGATGTCGGCAGCCGTTGTTTTCTTTTTCGTGTTACCGTCTTCTCAAGCACCTGCTGCAAAATCACACGAAGATGCGGCGGTATCTGCGGTTTATGCTTCTGATGTTGGCGTGGAAGCGTTGTCTGTTGGCGGAACGGCACAGGCATTGTTGAAAAAATACCTCAACACGACCCACCGAGCCGGTACGCCGCAAAGCCCTTATATTGTTACGCCGAACAATATTGTCAAAGCATATAAAGAAAGTGCTGATGCAACCCTTGAAGCCTTAACGGGTAAAACCTTATCGGTTTTGGGCGTGGTTTATGGCGTGTTCAGCAACAGTAACACCCTGATGCTGCAAAGCGGAGAGCCTGATTTCACGGTAATCACCAATGTTGATGCACGGTCATTTCAAAAATTTGCCGATGCCAATCATTTGGAAGAAGGTGCGGTTATTTTGCTGTCTTCCTGCCAATTGACGGGCATTAAAAATAAAATTATCAATCTTAATCAATGTCGTATCATTGAAGCCAATCAATAGTTTCAGGCTGCCTGAAATTCAAAGCAATGCGGTTCGCGGGCGGGATGTATGTGAATATGGTAAACTGACTGCCATTTTTTATTCACCGCATTGTCATGTCCAATACTCCTGTTCAATATCCCGAAGAATTAGTGATTGCCAGCCGTGAAAGTCTGCTGGCAATGTGGCAAGCCGAACACATTCAAGCCTGTTTGCAAACCCTGTACCCAAATATGCGGGTGCGCATTGAGGGCATGACCACGCGAGGTGATCAGATTTTAGACAAAACATTGTCTAAAATTGGCGGCAAGGGTTTGTTTATTAAAGAGCTGGAACAAGCCTTACAAGAAGGACGTGCTGATTTGGCAGTGCATTCCATTAAAGATGTTCCCATGGATTTGCCGCAAGGCTTTGCATTGGCTGCGATTACCGAGCGTGCTAATCCGTTTGATGCTTTTGTGTCCAATCAATATGCTTCTTTGGCTGAAATGCCAACAGATGCGGTGGTGGGAACAGCGAGTTTGCGCCGCGAAGCACAAATTCGCGCCGCGTTCCCTCATCTGCAAATCAAACCGCTACGCGGCAATGTACAAACCCGTTTGCGTAAATTGGACGAAGGTGAATACGATGCGATTATTCTTGCCGCTGCCGGTTTAGATCGGCTGGCATTGCATGAGCGTATTCGTACATTATTGCCGCCTAATGAGAGTTTGCCCGCTGTTGGGCAAGGGGCGTTGGGTATTGAAATTGCCGATACGCGCACGGATTTATTCGATTTGCTGCAACCTTTAAATCATGCGCAAACCGCTGCATGCGTGTTGGCGGAGCGCGCTTTGGCACGGGCGTTGGGCGGTAGCTGCCAAGTGCCGCTGGCGGGTTTTTGCACTGAAGAAAACGGCATACTTACTTTGCGCGGTTTGGTGGGGCAGCCCGACGGTTCACGCACACTCACGGCATCAGCACAAGCACCCGTTGCCTATGCCGATGCGCTGGGGCGCGCCGTTGCCAAACAATTGAGTGAGGACGGTGCGCAAGACATCATCAACGCTTTATTAACAGCGTCGTAAAAATATGGTTCAGCCGGCTGTTGTATTATTGCGTCCGAATACGCAGAATGAGGCTGATGCTGCGTTGTGCCGATCTTTGGGCTGGCAGCCAATCCCTTTCGGAACGCATAAACTGGTTGCCGATGCGGCGGCTTTAAACAGGCTGCCTGAAAAAGGCAATGATGCCGATGCCGTGTTTTGGGTCAGCCCCGGTGCTGCGGACATTGCCGCTGGTGCATTGCTGCCGTATTCAGGCAGCCTGAAACCGATACACATTGCCGTGGGTGAAGCCACGGCGCGGCGGTTGCGTGAATTGGGTTTTGCGCAGGTGATTTGTCCGCAAGACGGGCATGACAGCGAAGCGGTATTGCGCTTGCCACTGTGGCGGGAAAAAACGGGGAAATTATTGATTGTGCGCGGCACATTCGGACGTGATGTGCTGGCGGAAACTGTGCGCGGTTTGGGCTGGCAAGTGTGTGTTGCCGAGGTATATTCGCGCGAAACCGTGCGCTTGGATTGGCATGCGTTGGAAGTGTATCAAAACACAGGCTGCCTGAAAGCCGTTTATGTAACTGCCGTTGCGCAAGTACACGAATGGTTTTGTCAAGCACCGCCGGCATTTACCCCTGTATTGAAAAGATTGTTATACTTCACCCATCATCCGCGTATTGCCGAGGCTTTGGCTGCACATCAAGTTTCTCGCATTTTCGTTGGTTCTTTACGTGAAGGATTATCCTCCACCGCAAACAAGGAAACCATAAACCATGAGTGAATCCACCAATAACACACTGCCGCCTGAATCTGCTGATTCAAGCGATGCCGCTCAAAACCTGCCGGTGAATGCTGAATCGGAAAAACTTGCTGCCGATAACCAGCGGCCAACACCATTGCCAACGTTTGTTAAACACACAGAGAAAACCATGTCTGATACACCAAACAACATACCTGCCGCGCCCATTGTGATTAAACAATCTTCCGGAAAAGGCATGGCACTGGGTGCGCTGGTTTTGTCTTTACTGGCATTGGGTGCTGCCGGTTTCTTGTTTGTGGAAGGGCAAAATGTTTTAAAACGGCAGGAAATCAGCTTTGATCAGAAATTTCAAACAGTCGGTGAGAATGGCAGTAAAAGCATTGATTTGGCGCAGCATAATTTAAGTAAAATTGAACTCATCAGCCAAGAATTGCAAACCTTGCAAAACAACAGCAAACAGCAGGCAGAGCAGGTAAACGCTGTACAAAAAGCGTATCAAGAATTGATTAAAAGCCGCAGTGATTGGTTGGTGGACGAAATTGAAGCAACGCTGAATCTGGCGGCGCAGCAACTGATTATTTCCGGCAATGTGCCGACCACTGTTCAAGTGCTGGAAAATTTGGAAACCCGTTTGGCACGGTTTGATCAGCCGCAGCTACTGCCGATTAAACAAGCCGTCAGCAATGATTTGAATCAACTCAAAAGCCAGCCCTATTTGGATACCGCCGGTGTTTCTTTGCGATTGAATCGCTTGGAAACAGCCGTGTCAAGTTTGCCTTTGGTGATTGACGACACGCTGCAACCCAAAGCCTCAGTCACCGCACCCATATTGAGTGATCCCACTGCGCCGTGGTGGCGGTGGGCGTGGCAAAAAACATGGCAAAGTTTGGCGGGTATGGTGGAAGTGCGCCGTTTAAACAGCAATGACTCCATGTTGATGTCGCCTGAGCAAACTTATTTTGTTCGTGAAAATCTGCGTTTACGCTTGTTGGATGCGCGCATCGCGCTGATACAGCACAACAGTGAAATTTATGCCGGGGATTTGAATGCGGCACAGGCGGCAGTGAATCAATATTTTGACACTCAATCACCGCAAACTCAGTCGTGGCTGAACGAATTAACCCAAATTCGGGATTTGGATATTCAAAACAGCCCGAAAAACAATATGCTGGCTGAAAGTTTAGCTGCTGTGCGTGCCTATCAAAAACAAGCAAATATGGTGAGTAATATTGATGCCGCATCTGAACCTTCGCAAGCGAGTGAATCAATTGCCGAAGGGGCGGCAGCGGGTGAGCAAGCGGCTTCTGCTGCTTATGTGCAGCCACTGCCAAAACCACTTTCTGAAAATGCCGCTTCAGGCAGCCGCACGGAGGGACGCGCATTATGAAAAGCCTGATTTGGATTATTGTGCTGTTTGCTGTGGCAGTGGGGCTGGTGCTGGGTGCAAAATTCTACAGCGGTGATGTCTATATTGCCGTGGAACAAACCTTGATTCGCATTGATTTGCATCTGTTTGCGGGTTTTGTGCTGTTGGCGGTGGTGTTGCTGTATGTGTTGCTGAACTTGGTTTTGGGTACATTGCATCTGCCGCAGCGCATGCGCCGTTTTACCGAAAATCGGCGTGGACACAAAGCCGATGTGGCGTTGAACCGTGCCGGTTTGTCTTATTTTGAAGGCAAATTTCAACAAGCGCAGGCACAAGCGCAGAAAGTATTGGACAACAAAAACGGCGGACACAACAAAGCCTTGGCTTTGCTGATTGCCGCGCACAGTGCCGATCAAATGGACGATGCCGACAGCCTCAATCGTTATCTGCAAGACATTGCCGCTTTGCCGGTTAAACAGCAACTGTCGCGTCATTTATTGCTGGCTGAATCGGCTTTGGTGCATCGAAATTACACTGCTGCTGAAGCTGCGCTTGCTGATGCCGCGGCGATTAACCCGAATTTAACTCGTTTGGTTGAATTGCAGCTGCGTTTTGCATTTGAACAAAACCAACCGCTGACCGTGCTGGAAAAAACCGCTAAACTTCATAAAGTAGATGCAATCAGTGACAGTGAAAACCAGCAATATCAACTTTGGGCATACCGTAAACTGCTTGTACAAGCGCAAGACGCAGATGCCTTAAAAGCCTGTTTAAAACGGATTCCGGCTGATTTGCAGGCGGGAGAAATGAATGCTGAAATCGCCGCCAAATACGCCGAATTGGGTTTGTATCCGCAAGCGGTAAAATGGGTGAATAAATATTATTCGAGCAATCAAAATCCGGCGTTGCTGCCGACTTTGATTCACAGCAGTCAATATTTAAGCGACAAAGAACAGCAAAAAGCGATGGACATTGCCGAGGGCTGGCTGAAAACCACGCCCGATAATGCGCCCTTATTGTTGAATTTGGGGCAAATGGCATTTGATAAACAGCTTTGGGGTAAAGCGCGGGCGTATTTGGAAGCGAGTTTAAATATTCAAGACGATTCAACGGCGCGGTTGGTGTTGGCAAAAATTTTAGACCAAGCCGGTGAACACACTGAAGCCAAAACACAGCGCAATCTTGTGCTGAAAAAAATAGATGATCAAAACGGAGATGAAATTTAAATCCTGATTTGTTTAAATGAATGCTTGCCAAAATTTCGGCAGGCATTTTGTTATAGCGGCTTACTTTCAGATCACAGCGGTGTTTTTCTTTGCGTATTGCTGATATCGCATTGCCGGAGTTTGCCCTGCTTTAAAAATTAAGCCATTGTATGGCAAACATTGAAACATCAATCCATTCATAAAAAACAGAGAACTTCATGAAACCTTTGCAAAACGATACTTTTCTACGTGCTTTATTGAAAGAACCGACTGAATACACCCCCATTTGGATGATGCGGCAAGCAGGGCGGTATTTGCCTGAATACAAAGCCACCCGCACCCGTGCAGGCAGCTTTTTAGATTTGTGCAAAAATACCGAGCTGGCAACCGAAGTAACCATTCAACCATTGGAACGCTTTGATTTAGATGCGGCGATTTTATTTTCCGATATTCTCACTGTTCCTGATGCCATGGGTTTGGGTTTGTATTTTGCCGAAGGTGAGGGGCCCAGATTTGAACATCCTTTGCAAAACGAAGCCGATATTCGGGCATTGGCTGTACCGAATATGGAAAAATTAAGCTATGTGTTTGACGCTGTGCGCAGTATTCGCCGTGCTTTAGACGGACGTGTGCCGCTGATTGGTTTTTCAGGCAGCCCGTTTACTTTAGCGTGTTACATGGTGGAAGGGGGCAGCAGCAAAGAATTCCGTACCATCAAAACCATGATGTATTCGCGGCCTGATTTATTGCATCGTATCTTAGACATCAATGCGCAAGCAGTAACGGCTTATCTTAATGCGCAAATTGCAGCCGGTGCACAAGCTGTGCAGATTTTCGACACTTGGGGCGGTGTGCTGAGTGATGTGGCGTTTGCTGAATTCAGTTTGCAGTATTTGCGGCAAATTGTTGCGGGTTTAACCCGAGAAGCCGATGGCAGACGGGTCCCTGTGATTGTATTTGTGAAAGGCGGCGGTTTGTGGCTGGAGCAAATGGCAGGCATCGGTGCAGATGCGCTGGGTTTGGATTGGACTTGCAATATTGGTCAAGCCCGCGCTCGAGTGGGTCAATACGTTGCGTTGCAAGGCAATTTTGATCCCATGGCATTGTTTGGTTCGCCTGAAGCCATTGAAGCGGAAGCCGCACGAATTTTGGCAGATTACGGTCAAGGCTGCGGGCATGTATTTAACTTGGGACACGGCATTAACCAACACGCCAATCCCGAACATGCCAAGATTCTGGTGGACACCGTACATCAATTATCGCGAGAGTATCACAGCAATTTAGATAATAATTATAATTAAAACAAAATGATATTTATTATTTGTACAAATAATAAAATTGTCACAACAATTGGCAATAATATGGATAATATTATCCTGTACAAATACAGCAAGATGTGTTAAAAGCATTAGGAAGCAATGAGAGGACTTATTAGGGATTTTCCAATTTTCCGCAGTCTGTTTCTATCTAAGGAGGTTTTACCTATGTACACCGATATTTTTAAAGCATTTAACGATCAATCTAAAACCACGCTTGAGCCGGTGGTGAAATTTAACCAATTGGTTGCCAAAAATTTCACTGAATTGACTAATTTGCAATTGGATTCTGCTCGCCAGTATGCTGAAATCGGCTTGGCTCAGCTGCAATTGAACAGTCAAGTGAAAGACATGCAGTCTTTGATGAATAGTGGCAGCAAACAAATGGAAACCATGAATCGCATCAGCCAGCAAATGATTGAAGACGGCAAGAAATTGTCTGCATTGGCAACCGAATTCAAAACCGAATTGGATAAATTGGTTGCAGACAGTGTTGTTAAAGCGCAAAAAGAAGCTGCCGTAAAACCTGCAAAATAAGTATGTGTAATAAAATAATAGGGATTTCAGGTAGCCGGTCATTTCAGGCTGCCTGAAATTTTATGCGCTTTTGCACTGCATTCATCAAAGCATCAAAGAAGTTTCACTTTGCGGTAAATACGCGCTTTCACCACGCCCATTCAGTATCCACGGAGGATCATCATGGAGCAGGCTCAATTTAAGCTTAACGAATCCGTTCAGCAAATGTTGCAGTACAACGATGACATCTGGCAAAAAATTCAAGAATTTTACTTTGGCGATAATCCTGTCAGTGATGCTTTGGCACAGCTGAATGCTGAAGATTTGTCAAAATTTTATGAAGCCTTAGCCAAAAATCCGACACACATGATGCATTTGCAAATGAAGTGGTGGCAGGGGCAAATGGATATTTATAAAAATTTCATGCTGCGAAGCATGGGTGAAGATGTGCCGTCGGTGATTGATGATTTGCCCGGTGATCGCCGTTTTTCCAGTGAATTGTGGAAGCAAAATCCCAATTTCGATTTATTGCGTCAGTCTTACTTACTGTTCACCACCACCATTCGCGATATGATTGATATTGTGGAAGGTATTTCTGATCGAGTGCGTCAACGGCTGCATTTTTTCACACGTCAAATGATAAATGCCATGAGTCCGGGTAATTTTTTGTGGTCAAATCCGGAAGTGCTGAAAATCACTCAAGAAGAGGGCGGTGCGAATTTATTGCGCGGTGCACAGCTTTTTCATGATGACCTTCTCAAAAGCGGACAATATCTGAAAATCCGTATGATGAAAGGTCATGCTTTTGAAGTGGGTAAAGATTTGGCTTATACCGACGGTAAGGTGATTTTCCAAAATGATGTATTTGAATTGATTCAGTATACGCCAAAAACAGATACCGTATATCAAACGCCGTTATTGATTGTACCGCCGTTTATCAATAAATATTATATACTTGATTTAAAAGAGAAAAATTCGTTTGTTAATTGGCTGGTAGCGCAAGGGCACGCTGTCTTTTTGATGTCTTGGCGCAATCCGAGTAAAGAACAAGCGCAAATTGATTTTGGCAATTTAATTACCGATGGTGTGATGGAAGCCGTTAAAGCCATTGAAAGCATTACAGGTGAAAAAGAAGTCAATGCCATTGGTTATTGCATGGGCGGTACATTGTTGGCAGCAACCCAAGCCTATTATGTCGGCAAACGCCTGAAAAACCGCATTAAAAGTGCCACCTATTTGGCGACACTCTTGGATTTTGACAAACCCGGTGAATTGGGTGTTTTCATCAATGACCCAATCATCACCGCCATTGAAGCCTTGGAAAAACAAATCGGCTATTGTGATGGCCGCCAGCTGGCGGTTACTTTCAGCTTATTGCGTGAAAATTCTTTGTATTGGAATTATTACATTGAGAATTACTTAAAAGGACAAGAACCCGGTGAATTTGACATCTTGTATTGGAACAGCGACGGTACAAATGTAACGCCGCCGATTCACAGTTTTATTCTGCGCAACTTGTATCTGAATAATGAGTTAAGCCAAGGCAAAGTGAAAATCAATGGTGTTGGCTTGCATTTGCCGAAAGTGGAAACGCCTAATTTTTTTATCTCCACCAGAGAAGATCACATCGCGCTGTGGGACGGAACATTCAAAGGTGCGCAGGCTTTGGGCGGCGACCGTACTTTGGTTTTGGGTGAGTCAGGACACGTTGCCGGTATTGTGAATCCGCCTGCCAAAAATAAATATGGTTACTACACCAACACAGAAACTTTTGAAAACGACAAGCAATGGCTGGCAAAAGCCGAATACCATGCCGGTTCATGGTGGGTCTATTGGCAAGAGTGGGTTACCCAATATGCGGGTAAAAAAGTATCTGCTTATGCCGTTGGTAATGGGCAATACCCGATACTGGCTGACGCGCCGGGTGAATATGTTAAGGTGAATTTGGTTTGAATTCGGTTTGCAAATATAGCTAAACTATTAAAATTTTCAAAACGATTAGCTGGAAAAACTATGGCTAATTGCCTGAAATCTGCTGAACTAAGTCATGTTTGCTTTTTTGAAAAAATAATAGTACAGCTATAACAGAGTAAATTGAGTGTATTTGCTTTGTTGGTTATACAGCCAGGGCAATCGCATGAAAAATTTTCTCTCACCATTTTAATCAATTAAGCCATAGTGTATTATTTTCCATAAATTACTCTCATCAGAAAGAAACTCATCATAGAAAAAACAGATAATTTGTTGGATTTATTGGTAAAAATTAAAGATCCACGCGGAAAACACAAAATTGCTTACTCGTTGCCTGCCATTTTAACCATTGCCATATGTGCCTCGTTGGCAGGGGCGGATACTTTTGTTGAGATGGAGCAATGGGCAAAAGAAAAAATTGAATGGTTTCAGAAGTTAATTCCTTCTTTACCCTGCATTCCCTCACACGATACTTTTGG
>NZ_JQKE01000027.1 GCF_000745895.1 Stenoxybacter acetivorans DSM 19021
ACTGAAACCGTTAAAGATGCCACCCCGCCTGTAATCGAATTTGATAAACCGATTGCCGGAGATAATGTATTTAACAAGACCGAAGCCACAGGTTCTGCTGTGATTTCAGGTACTACTGATGCTGAAGACGGACAAAAAGTAACCGTTAAAATCAGCGATGGTATCAGTGTGGTATTGGCAAATGCCACAGTGAAAGGCGGCAAATGGCAGATCAGTAATGTAAACATCAGCGGCTTGCACGAAAGCAAACTCACGCTCACAGCAGATGTGAAAGACGCAGCAGGTAACAGCGCGAAGCAAGCCACAGCCAATGCAGATATGGATACCTCTGCACCGAGCAAACCACTGGACTTGGTCGATTACAAAGACGACATCGCCCCGGTAACGGACGACCACAGCACTGCGCCGAGCACCAACGACGCCCGTCCCGGCTTTAACATCGGTAAAGGACTGAACGACACACCGACGCTGTATCAAAAAGACAGCAGCGGTGCCTGGGTAAAAATCGACAGCGACTACGACGCATCGGCGGGCACACTCACCCCCAAAGCCGATCTGGCGGACGGCGATTACGTCTTCAGCTACACCCTGACCGACGCCGCCGGCAACGAAAGCGTTCACAGCAACGACTTCGGGTTGAACATAGACAACACCGCCCCGGTACAAGGCGTCAGCATCGTCAAAGCACTGGACAACGTTACACCCAAAACCGGCGACTTAAACAGCGGCGACTACACCAACGACACCACCCCCGAACTGATCGGCACCCTGACATCCGCATTGCAGGCCGGCGAATATCTGAAGATATACCGAGACGGCAGCGAAATCGGCACAGCGGCTGTTACCGGCACCCAGTGGCGTTACACCGACAGCACCGGCTCCCTGAAAGACGGTAGCGCCTACGAATACACCGCAAAAGTATTTGACGCCGCGGGGAACTCAGGTGGTACGTCTAACAAATTTGTGCTGAACATCGACACCTCGGCACCAAACATGACCGTATCCATTAACTTCATACACGACGACGTCGGCACCCCTGCCGACTACGGCAGCGGTCACATCATCGACGACTCCACCCCGCTGCTCAAAGGCACCGTCGGCACCGTATTGGCGGCGAACGAAGTGGTGGCGGTTTACCGCAAAGACGGCAGCGGCGCAGAAGTGAGGATAGGTGAAGCGAAAGTAACCGGCACCGGCTGGACCTATCAGGATTCAGGCTTAGCGGACAACACCGACTTTACCTACAGAGCGCGGGTGGAAGACAGCGCCGGACAAAACAGCGGCTGGTCAAACGACTTCACCGTCACCTTACAAACCGGCGGTTCAACCAACACCGCAGTGATTGATAAAATAGAAGACGACTATGCACCGCAGCCGAACGGCACGGCAGGAACAGTACAAGTTGCCCACAACGGCTGGACGAATGACAAAACGCCCACACTTTCAGGCAGCCTGAGCAACCCGCTGGCAACCGGAGAGACACTGCACCTTTACCGCACCGACAGCAAAGGCATCGTAACCGACTTAGGCGCAGTGAGTAGCGTCAGCGGCACCGGCTGGACACACACCGACAGCCTGAGCACAGACGGCGCTTATACCTACACCGTTGCCGTCGTCAGCGGCGCGGGCAATGCCGGCGCGCATTCGAGTGCGTGGACCATCAACCTGGACACCGGCGTACCGGCGCACACCGTTAAAATAGACGACGTCCAAGACAACAAAGACCCCGGACAAGGCAGCATCGCGAACGGCAGCGTCACCAACGACGACACCCCAACGCTTTCAGGCAGCCTGAGCCAAACCTTAAGCGGTACAGAAAAAATCTTCCTGTACCGCAAAGACAACGGCGGTGCCTGGGTCAAAATAGCCGAACTGGAGAACGGCATCAGCGTAAACGGCTTAAACTGGACTTATGAAGATTCCGGATTGGGCAGCGGTTCAAGCTATGAATACAAAGCCCAAGTAGAAGACGCCGCGGGCAACCGCAGCGCGGAATCGAACAGCTGGGGCTTTGACGTAAACTTCAGCGGCGCGAGCCAAGGCATCAGCATCCGCATCGTCAAAGACGACACCCTCCCGCAAACAGGCGACGTTGCCAACAACGGCCACACCAACGACTTGGAACCGGAACTGCAAGGCAGCATCACCACCGCCTTACAAGCGGGCGAGTACATCCGCATCTACCGCAGCGAGAACGGCGGCGCGAAAGTGGATTTAGGGACATTCACCCTGGCGGCGGGTGCCACCGCATGGAGTTATACCGACAAATCAGGCAGCCTGACAGACGGCAAATCGTACACCTACACCGCCCACGTCGTGGGTGCAAACCAAGTGGAAGGCGCGGCGAGCAATCCCTACACCATCAACATCGACACCACCGTACCGACACAGCAAGTAACGATCGTCAATTACAGCGACGATCAAATTGCGCAGACCGGCGACTTCGGATTTAACGTACCGACCAACGACACCACCCCGCGGATTAACGGCACAACGAATGCGGCATTGTCAGCGGGCGAATACGTCCAAATTTACCGAGACAACGTCAAAGTGGGTACAGCCGTGGTGAGCGGCACCGACTGGCACTATGACGACAGCGGATTGCAGGACGGCAAATCGTACACCTACACCGCCCGCGTCATTGATGCGGCAGGCAATGAAGGCGCAGTGAGTGCACCGCAGACATTGAATGTGGACACGAGCGCACCCAATATTACCAATACCACATTCACTGTGGATTCAGTGGCGGGTGATGATGTTGTGAATACAGCAGAAGGAGCCAGCAGCGCGGTTGCCATTACCGGCAAGCTCATCAATGTACCTGCTGATGCCGCTGCAGTGGTTACTGTGTGGGTGAACAATGTCAGCTATATTGCCACGGTGCAGGGTACTGACTGGCATGTTGATGTTGCGGGCAATGATTTGCTGGCAGATGCAGACCACAAAGCCGAAGCCGAAGTGGTGTTTACTGATTTGGCAGGTAATATTGCCGCCAAACAAGCCGACCGTGCTTACAGCGCACAAATCACATTGCCCACAATCACCATCACCACACCGATTGCGGGTGACGGCTATATCAACGCTGCTGAAGCACCTGCTTTTGACATCAGCGGTGTGGTCAGCGATGTGCAAGATGGGCGCGTGGTGAACGTGGTGATTAAAGACCTGAGCAATGGTCAGCAGGTGTATCAAGGCACTGCTACCGTTGCTGCCGGTAAATGGACGGTTAGCGGCGTGAATTTAAGTGGTGTAAATAAAACCGACTTGCAGATTGACGCGAATGTTACCGACCAAGCCGGTAATCCGGCTGCCGATTCGGCAAATGTCAAATTGGATGGTGTAATACCCACTGCATCAGTGGAATTAACCGCCATTACCGACGACACCGGTGCCGCAGACTTTATTACCAGCGACAACACGCTGATATTCAACGGCATCAACAGCGCATTGGAAGCCGATGAGAAAATTCAAATCAGTTTGGATAAGGGTGTTACCTGGCATGATGTGAGCATGACCGGTGCGGCCACGTGGACATTTGACCACCAAACCGTGCAGCTGCCCGATGGTGTGAATACTGTTCAATTGCAGGTGATTGACGCAGCGGGTAATAAAGGTGCGGTGGTGAGCAAAGACGTTACCATTGTGTCCGGCAGTCCCAATGTTACCGTTGACATCACTACGCTTACCCCTGACAGCGGTGTACAAGGTGACTGGATTACCAATGCTGCCGACATCAGCATTGGCGGTACTCTGAGCCGTGCGCTGAACGCAGCCGCAGGCGAAAAATTACTGCTTCAGCGCGATAACGGTACTGTGATTGACATTACTCAGTTTGTAAACGGTACTGACTGGAACTATGCCGATGCGGCTTTGACTTCAGGCAGCCATGATTACAAGTTGTGGGTGGAGGATAACGCCGCCAACAAAGGCAGTGAAGCAAATCAAAGCGTAACCATTGATATGAGTGCACCCACGGCAGCACTGGACATCACCGAAATCAGTGAAGACACAGGCATTGCCGGCGATTTTAAAACCCAAGACGATACACTCATTTTCAAAGGCACGGTCGGCGTACTGGATGCCGATGATAAGGTGCAAGTCAGCTGGGACAATGGTCAAACTTGGCATAATGCGGTGGTAAACGCGGCAGCGGGAACGTGGTTGTATGACAACACCAATGTGAGCTTGGCCGTTGGAACTTACAATTTGCAAGCGCAGTTGGTGGATGCGGCAGGTAATATTGGCACAACAACCAATCGGCAAATTGTTATTCAGAGTGCTACTCCGCCCGTCGGCGTTACCAGCACTTTCCTGATTGACGTGGATACTACCCACGGCTTACCGGCAAGCGGTTCGGGAGACAGTAACACCCGCACCGGGGTGGACAATGACTTGATCACTCGTGATGCAACACCCAACAGTATTTCCGGCAAATTAAACCGCGCATTGCTGGCAGGAGAGATTCTGCAAATCTCCAAAGACAGCGGTAAAACGTGGCAGGATTTGGCGGTGAGCAACGGTGTTGATTGGCAATATACCGATACTCAACCCGCATTCACCACAGATGCCGAGACTGCTTACGATATGCAGGTAACGGATGCCGTTGGTTCGGTGCACAGCATGATCAGCCGTACCGTGAAAGTGGATTTAACTGCGCCGAACGGCATTAACACGGCACCGATAGTGCCGCAGCAAACCGTAACCGGCCAAAGTTTCAATTTCAGCGATGTTCAGTATGGCAAAGTGGAAGCCGGTACGAAAGTGGCATTGATTGATGATGTGAATGCCAACAATATGTATCAAGAAGGCTTGGATAAAGTGCTGGCATGGGCAACTGCCGATGCTGATGGCAAATGGAACATCACCGGTTTGCAGCTGGCAGGCGGCAACCACAGTTTGGCATTTTTGGTATTCGATGAAGCCGGCAATATTTCGAGTGCCAGCCCATTTACCAATACAGGTACTTCTACTTCGCAAACCGGTGCAGAAGAAAAACTTTTGTCTTGGGGCGGAACCACTGCGACTGCTGTTAAAAATGGTTTGGGTTTGAATGCCGCTGCTGCCACCATTGATGTCAACGGCAACTGGAGTTTTTTCCAAAGCGTGGGACGTGTGAGGGGCATGCCGGGCAACGGCGATATCAATGGCGGAGATGATGCTACAGCCAATGCCGGACGGGTTTACACCGTTAATGATCCGCAAAAAGATGCTTATTCTTCCGCTTACTTAGCGCAGCCGGATAACCTAAATGATAAGGGCTATCAGCAATATGTAAACAGTGCCATGTTTGTGGATTTAAACCGCGATGGCTTTATTGATGTCATGAGCCAAATTTCCAGTTATGACAACGACGGGCGCACTGCTTATTGGATGAATAACGGTAACGGTACTTGGAGCGCGAAAACGGTAACCCAAGGAACAAACAACCACTTGGGCGGTGCGGTGGCGTATGACCGTGAGGGTGATGGCTATCTGGACTTTGTGCTGGCAGATTCGGCAGCGGACTCTATTTCGTTTATGAAAAACAGGGGCGGTGTGCTGGGTTATGAAGACAATGTGGTTAATGGCTCAGGCACCAGTACCGAAAACGGCAGGCCGCCGTTCGGAAACTATACTATTCAGAATGGTTTGGGTACAGGTTCGGTAACCGGTATTACGCCGCCCAATAATCTGTCGGTGATGCACGAAATCGGTACGGCAGACTTGGATAATAACGGTACTATTGACATTCTGGCGCACACTGACATGATTGCCAATGGCAGCATTAACAATAACCAACCGAGGAATGGCAACCAGCGCAGTATGGGTATTTTTTACAATACCGGCAACCAAACTCAAGGTTTCACCTATGTAAACAAACCCAATGTTTTTGACGGAGACCCCACCCACGACAGCGGTAAATTATCACAATCGGTAACCATGGGTGATTTTAACGGCGATGGCTGGCTGGATGTGTATCTTAACCGTGGTTCCAGAGGGGGCAAGTCCAGTGCGGAATCCCGTATTTATCTGAATGACGGTACAGGCAAGCTGAATGCTGCCGATGCACAAGCCCTGTGGTTTGGTGATAACACCTCGGGCGGTACTTCGTTTGCGGTGGACTGGAACTTCGACGGCAAAATTGACGTGATTGAAGTACCGCGCCAACATACAGATGGGGCAGAAAATTTGGTTACTTTGCCGGGTACTGATATCAATAAAGCACCGATGCTGTATCTCAATGACGGTTCGGGCAGGTGGGGTCAAAGTGCTGCTGCCAAAAATACCATTCAATTGGCAAAAGTAAACAACAATATTACCGGTGCCGTGGTGGTGGACTATAACTGGGACGGTTCACTGGACTTGATTTTGTATCAGCATAACAACAACTCCAGGCTGAACAGCGGCTGGGATAATACTGCACGCAGCATTATCGTGAAAAACGCAAACATTGCTGCTGACGGTACAGCCATGCATGTCCGTATCGTTGATGGTTTCGGCATCAATACGTTCTACGGCAACACCGTGAAGTTATACGACAGCCACGGCGCGTGCGTTGCTACTCAATTGATTAACCCGCAGTCTTCAGGCTCAAGCAATTCCATGGGCTTGGTGAGTTTCTACGGCTTAGACCCCACCGAAACATATTCGGTGCAAATGCTCAATAGCGTGAATGGTGCTGCCAAACATGTTGGCAGCACGGCAGCGCAGGGCGGTTACAGAAATGGGGTGATCAATACCAATTGGGGTGATTTAAAAACCACACTGTCTTCTGATGCCTATGTACTGACTGCCGAGAGTATGACGAGTGCCAATAATGCCGGTACAGCCAGCGGTAGTGCGAGTAATCCGTTTAAAACCGGTATTTCCGGTACAGGCTACAATGACCATTTCTTTGGTACGCTCGGCAACGACTACTATAACGGCGGCGGCGGTTGGGAAATCGATAAAACCGGTCAGAAAGTGTGGTCACAAACCGGCGGTCAAGATGTATTGGATTACAGCCGCTTAACCGGTTGGAAAACCGTTATTGACACCGGCGCAGGCGTGGTTGCTAAATCAAAAGCAGGTCAGAACTCGTACGTGGATTTCTTTGTCAATATTGAGAAAATCATTGGATCGGGTGATTCTGATACGATTGTCGGCAGCAGTAAAGACGATGTTTTTAACGGCGGACAAGGCGATGACGTGTATATGCTCGGCACGGGCGGTTCCGATACCATTGCCTTTTCTGTGCAGGATAAGACTGCCGCCGATGGTACTGCGGGCAACGGTACTGACGAAGCCCTGAATTTCCATGTGGGTAAAGTAGGAGCAGACGCCAATGCCGATGTCATTGATTTGCATCACTTGCTGAGCGATTACGGCGACACACCGGGCATGTACCGTGAAAGCGATGGGGCTTGGCAATTGAATGTATCCTCGCAAAATCTGAGGCAGTATGTGGACGTGTCTTATGATGCCAATGCCAAATTCACAGGTGTTGATACCAACGGCAATCCCATTAGCAGCGGTTTGGGTGCTACCATCATCGGTGTGGACTTAAAAGGCACCGGCAACTTCAGCAATGTGCTGAAACTCTATGACGTGCAGACTGACTTAGAGACTTTGCTGGCGAATAACCAATTGGTGCTGTAAACGATTATTGAGTCTGTCTGGTTGAGGGGAGACAGAAGCTGCCTGAAAATATTCAGTTCAGGCAGCTTTTTTTACTTTACAGGCAGCCTGACTTGTATTTATTTGAATTAACCTTATTTGGATAAAAATAATTTTGCTTGTCTAATCCGTCTGAAAGGAATGCCGATATGAGCGAAAACCGTCAAAACAGCATTATTTTTCCGCAAGATTTTCCGATTAAAGTGATGGGCGCGCAGCACCCTGAATTTACCGCAACCGTTTTGGACGTGGTGCGCCAACACGCCCCCGATACCGCAGATGAACAGGTTAGAACCCGCAACAGCAGTCAAGGCAATTATTTGAGTGTCACAGTGACCATTCGTGCTGAGAGTCAAGATCAATTGGACAATATTTACCGGGCATTAACCGCGCATCCCATGGTAAAAGTGGTGCTGTAAATGAAAGTGGTGCAGCTGGGTTTGCGTGATTACACCGAAGTTTTTGCAGCCATGCAAACCTTTACCGATGTCCGCAATGAAAACACTGAAGACGAGTTGTGGGTGGTTGAACATTTGCCGGTGTTTACGCAGGGCATGGCGGGCAAACCCGAACATGTTCTGGCAAACAGCGATATTCCGGTGGTGCAAATCGACCGAGGCGGGCAAGTAACTTATCACGGACCCGGTCAATTGGTGGTGTACACCATGATTGATTTTAAACGGCGCGGTATTTCGGTGCGCGAATTGGTGAGCCGTTTGGAAAATGCCATTATCAAAACTTTGGCAGCTTACGGCATTGCGGCGGCGGCAGACGCCAAACGCCCGGGCGTGTATGTCCAGGAAAGCAAAATCGCTTCTTTGGGCTTGCGGATTAAGCGCGGCGCGGTGTATCACGGGCTGGCATTGAATGTGAACATGGATTTAACACCGTTTACGTTGATCAATCCGTGCGGCTACGCCGGTTTGGCGATGACGCAAATTGCCGATTTGATTACACCTTGCCCTGAAATGGCTGAAGTGGCCGACACATTAACAGGCTGCCTGAAAGAACAATTGGGGTAAAATGGCGCGGAGTGTCTGGTCTTAATGTGAATGGAGCTTGTTGTGAAAAAACAAATAAGGTCAATTTGCTTCTCATTGTTGTTGCCGAGTGTGGCAGCGTGCGGCACGATTCAAAGTACACCTGAGCCTGTATTTATCAGCAAAGCTCAATGCCGCAAGGCAGTGTGCCGCCCCATTCAAAATACACCGATGCCGGAAAAGAGATTGGCAGCAATAGATACACTTTGTATTATCAAAAAAGAAATCCGCCATTTTGGCAGTGATGTGGACTTTTTTACGGTGTTGCAGCAGCGGGTGCAGCACCACGGCATTAAAACGATTGTTATCGAAGAGGGTGATGATTCAGCGTGCCGATACAAATTGGATTATCAAGTAGATGATATACCTAAGTATCTGTGTCAAAAATCTGATGATAATAAACCGATGTGCGAAAGCCGATTAGCCGATAATGAGGGCACGGCAAACCTCACTTATCATACCAAAGGCATGCTTCGGTATGATACTGCTGTCTATATTATTAATTCGATGGTGGATACACTGCTCAATAAAAAAATTTCAGCAGATAACGAGCCTGCTGAAACAGTCATAGAAACCGACGTCATAAGTGAATAAAACGTAAAGATATTTCAGCATGAATTCAGATACTAAACCTCAAAAAGCCCAAGGCGTGAAACTCAAAGGCGAAGCCAAAGTGGCGCGGATTCCGATTAAAGTTGTCCCGCTGGAACAAAAAATCAAAAAGCCCGAATGGATACGCGCCAAATTGCCGAGCGGGCAAAAATTTTTTGAAATTAAAAGTATTTTGCGTGAGCAAAAACTGCACACCGTGTGTGAAGAAGCCAGTTGTCCGAACATTGGCGAATGTTTCAGCAAAGGCACGGCAACGTTCATGATTATGGGCGATATCTGCACCCGCCGCTGCCCGTTTTGCGATGTGGGACACGGACGCCCCAATCCGCTGGACAGCAATGAGCCGCAGCATTTGGCGGATTCGGTGGCGGCAATGAAATTGCGTTATGTGGTGATTACTTCGGTGGACCGCGATGATTTGCGTGATGGCGGTGCGCAGCATTTTGCCGATTGTGTAACTGCAGTGCGTACCCGCAGCCCGCACACCCAAATTGAAATTTTAGTCCCCGATTTTCGCGGACGCATGGACATTGCCTTGGCTGTTTTGGCGCAAACACCCCCAGATGTGTTTAACCACAACCTCGAAACCGCGCCGCGCCTCTACAAGCAAGCGCGCCCGGGTGCGGATTACGCCCATTCTTTGGCACTGCTTAAACACTATAAAGCCGCGAAACCCGAAGTGGCGGCCAAGTCGGGTTTAATGGTGGGGCTGGGTGAAAGTGATGAAGAAATTCTGCAAGTCATGCGTGATTTGCGCGAACACGATGTGGACATGATTACCATTGGTCAGTATTTGCAACCCAGCAGCGCACATTTGCCCGTGTTGCGTTATGTAACCCCCGAACAATTCAAAGCATTGGAAACCGCCGCCTACGAAATGGGCTTTAAACACGCCGCCATCGGCGCAATGGTGCGCTCCAGCTATCATGCCGATGTGCAAGCAGAGCAGGCGGGTGTTTAAGATCAGCAGCCATGAATATCTTTCTCATCACCGGCTGGGGCATGGGTGTATCCGCATTGCAGCCGCTTCAGGCAGCGTTGCAGTGTTGCGGGCATGAAGTCATTCTGTGTGATGTTTTTAATCCGTTTGACGCGTTGCAACGAGCTACCATACATCGGCAGGCGGCCGCTGCCGATGTGTTAATGGGGTGGTCGCTGGGCGGACAACTGGCGGCATGTTTGGCACAAGACGGGCTGAAAAGCGGCGGGAAACGTCAATATTTAATCACATTAGCATCAAACCCATGTTTTGTGGCAAACCAATCGTGGTCTTGCGCCATGACAAAACCTGTGTTTGAACGTTTTCAATGCGATTGGCAGCAACAGCCATCGGTTGCCTTAAAACGTTTTATCGGTTTGGTGTGTATGGGTGCTGCCGATGCCAGAGCCGATGTGCGTACTTTGCAAAATCTGATTTCGCCGCCGCCGGAAAAAATGCTGGCAGACGGATTAAATGCCTTGCGTGATTTGGATTTAACCGATATTTTGCGCCGCTATCCTTATCCGCAATATCACCTGCTGGCACAACACGACGCTTTGGTGCCGCACACACTTTCAGGCTGCCTGAAAACACTGAATGCACCGCATTTGCATGTTGATGTTTTGCCCAATGAGAGCCATGCTTTTGCGGCACTTCGGGTACAATCCGCGCTTCAATACATCTGTGCTTTTTTGGACTCATTATGACCGAATTGAGCGATCCGTTTGATTGCGTTCACCTGTGGCATCCCTATACATCTACCACCCACCCATTACCTGCTTTTAAAGTAAAACGGGCTTACGGCAGCACCATTGAATTGGCAGACGGCAGCCGTTTAATCGACGGTATGTCGTCATGGTGGTGCGCCATTCACGGCTACAATCACCCTGAACTCAACGCCGCTGCCGCCGCGCAATTGCAAGACATGGCGCACGTGATGTTCGGTGGCTTTACCCATCAACCTGCCATTGATTTGGGTAAACTGCTGTTGCAAATCGTGCCGCCGAATTTACAGCGTATTTTTTATGCCGATTCCGGTTCAGTGGCGGTGGAAGTTGCGTTGAAAATGGCGGTGCAATACCAAACCGCACGGGGCATGGTGCAAAAAACCAATTTCATCACCCCGCGTTCGGGCTACCACGGCGATACATGGAACGCCATGTCGGTGTGCGATCCTGTGAGCGGAATGCACCATATTTTCGGCAGCAACCTACCAAATCGCCTGTTTGTCCCCGCGCCGCAAAGCCGTTTTGACGGCGAATGGAACGACAGCGACATCAGCGTGCTGCGCCAAACTTTGGCAGAACACCACCCGCACATTGCCGCCTTGATTCTTGAACCCATTGTGCAAGGCGCGGGCGGCATGCGTTTTTATCACCCCGAATATCTGCGCCAAGCCCGCTTGTTGTGTGAAGAATACGATTTATTGCTGATTTTTGATGAAATTGCCACCGGATTTGGGCGTACAGGTAAATTGTTTGCGTGGGAACACGCAAATGTACAACCCGACATCATGTGCATCGGCAAAGGTTTGAGCGGCGGCTATCTGACTTTATCGGCGGTTTTGACCACGGCTGCCGTTGCAGACACCATCAGCCAAGGTGAAGCGGGCGTGTTTATGCACGGCCCCACCTTTATGGCAAATCCGCTTGCCTGCGCCATTGCCCTCAAAAGCACACAATTATTATTGGCGCAAGATTGGCAAAGCACCATACAGCGCATTGAAACCCAATTGCGCCAAGCACTCGAACCCATGCGTGATTTTCCTCAAGTTGCCGACGTTCGCGTTTTGGGTGCGATTGGTGTGGTGGAGCTGAATCAGGCGGTGAACATGGCAGCGTTTCAGGCAGCCTGTGTTGCCCGCGGCATTTGGGTGCGCCCGTTTGGTAAGCTGGTATATGTGATGCCGCCGTATGTTATTACACCGCAGGAATTGGCTTTTTTATTGACACAATTAACGGCTATTCTGCAAAGCGAGTGATTCAGAATAAAAAAGCAACAGATAATTCATTACATTAGAATGAATAAAGAAGAAGTGAAGTGCCGTTGCGGCAATTTAAATCCGCAAACGTGCGCCATGCACGGTTTCCGTTTCAGGCAGCCTGATACATTGCCTGTTATTCTGCTGTATCAATGACATGATAAACACCAATTACAGTGCTTCGCCGCATGAATGATGAATGCAGTGTCATATCCTTTAAACCAAACATCACTTATTTTCAGCCACAGAGATGACTACTCTTCTTGATGACTACGCCGCGAAGCTCAACATTTTGCGCCAACAAGGACGTTTACGGCGGTTTTCCCATGCGCTCGGCAACGGCAAAACCATTTTGCTTAACGGCAAACCGCTGCTGAATTTGGCATCGAACGATTATTTGGGCGTGGCGGGAAACGCGGTTTTGCGTGAACGTTTTTTTGCGGAATCGGTATATGCCGATTCTGCTTTGGGCAGTGTCTCATCACGCTTGCTCATTGGCAATCATGCCGCGGCAGACGAATTGGAAACAGCAATGGCGGCGCAGTTTGGGCGCTCGGTATTGTTGTTTAACAGCGGTTATCACGCCAATATCGGCATTTTACCCGCCGCCAGTGATAAGCATACTTTGATTTTGGCAGACAAATGGGTGCACGCGAGTTTAATCGACGGCATTCGTTTATCCGCTGCCCGCTGTGTGCGTTACCGCCACAACGATTTGCAGCAGCTGCGGCAACTATTGGAACGCCATGCTGATGATGTCGGCATTAAACGCATTATTATCGTTACCGAAAGCCTGTTCAGTATGGACGGCGATGAAGCGGATTTGTTGGCTTTGGTTCGCCTGAAACAACAATTTCCGAAAGTCATGCTGTATGTGGACGAAGCCCATGCGTTTGGTGTCCGCGGCAAAAACGGCTTGGGCTGTGCCGAAGAGCAAAATGTATTGGCGGATATTGATTTTTTGGTGGGTGCATTCGGCAAAGCCGCCGCTTCTGCAGGCGGTTTTGTGGTGTGCCATGCGTTGCTGCGCGATTATTTAATTAACACCGCGCGTCCGCTGATTTTCAGCACCGCACTGCCGCCTTTGAATTGGGCGTGGACACTGTTTGTGTTTGAACAATTAATCGGTTTTAAGCAAGAGCGCACCCGATTGCAGCACATCGCCGCTTTGCTTCGCCAAGCCGTGCAACGCCGCTATGGTGCGTGTGCATCAGCCAGCCATATTGTTCCGATTATCACTGGCAGCGACGACAGCGCGGCAGACAAAGCCCGTACTTTTCAGGCAGCCGGTTTTTATGTATTGCCGATACGCCCGCCCACTGTTCCGGAAAATACTGCTCGGGTGCGCCTGTCGCTGCGTGCCGATTTAACCGACGATGATTTGGCGGCGTTGGTTACTTGTGTGTAGCTGATTTCAAATGTGATTTTAACAATCGCTTGTGTTAGGCGATGCTGTATCTGCATCAATCGTATTAACAGGGATAAGGGTTTTTACAGGCTGCCTGAACAGCAGCATAATCGTGAGCATATTGGTGCGGCAATCTGCCAAACTGCATACAATTGATGAAGGTGATCGGCGCGGACGCGATGATGATCGAGAGCTGTCTTAGAGTGATATTGCTGATCGCGGAAAACCGATTTGTGAGTTAGGCGTGATATAAAAACATTTGGGTTATCAAATGAGAAAAATTTTAGCGGTTTTAGCGGCATTGCTTGGTTTATTTGTAAGCGGCATATCGGCGGCAGACGGCATACCCTCAGAGGAAATGCGAGAATTTGAGTTTGCGCTGACAGATATTTATTATCCGCTTTTGAGCGAAGAACAAACAGAGATATTGAAAAATAAAATGCCCTATGGAATGTATATTTGGGGCGAGTATGAGGGACTGGTTACGGAAACTGAAAGCCTCAGTAATTTGGTGGAGTTAATACCGCATTACATCGCGTTTGGCGCCGGATTGCCCGCGAAAAGCGGGAAGGTTGAGGTGAGCGAGTCAATACAAGCCAAAAACGCAACAATACAAGATGGAAAAATTCGTTTCAAGTTGCCAAAAGAGATAGATAAAAGCGAGGAAGTATATGGAACAACAAGGAAAGGTTCTATACCGCTTACAGGTTTTCAAATATCGATGTCGATCGAATATCTTAGCGAAACATTGGGCGAAAAACCATACCACAATAGCAATTTGGGTATATCATTTGACAATCGTTATTTCACCTTTGGTTTTTCTATTGCGCCTTACGCGGAAGAAAAACTGGAAGGGGCAAGCCGCAGAGAAATAGATTATTATACTAAACCGCACCGTTATGTCCGCGAAAGTATGTCGCCTTTACCTAATGCGGTCGCCAATCTTGTAGAAAAAGATTTCGCGCCTTGGGAGGGAATTAAAATGTGGGCGATCGGCGTAATATCGGAGGTAAATAAAAATGGTTCGTTATCGGATAAACCAATAATTACAAATTCTAATCCGTATGGCAGCAATTATCTTTTTGATGAGCCGCTTTTGTCTTATAATACAAAAATATGGAGTATTCCCAGCAGTGATGGGTTTGACATGAGAAATCACATAAGTACAGATGGAATTGATGTAACTTTGAACAAAAATATCCCCAAAAATATCGATCGCATTCGCGCCCGTTATATCAATAGAGGCGTATTAGAGCAATTTACGCTTTATACTAACGCTAAATATAAATCCGCGAATGCTGCAAAGTATGATCAGTCATTAACTACATTTTTATTAGCTCAAACAAAAGTGCGCGGAAAATTATTTAGGATCGACGGCGCGGCGGCTTATAATAAAAATATAAACAACTTTAATACAGATTCTAATTGCCTGTTTGATTATGGTGTTCAATTTCTTCAAGATAGAGAAGTGAGATATTTCAGCAGACCAAAGAGCGTTCAGAACAGGAAAGATAAGTATGAAGATTGGGAATACAACAAAATAACAGGCAGTGATGTTTCGGCGGTATTAGCGTTTGAGAAAGAGATAAAAGAGTGGTTCGCAAAGGAAGAAAACAGCAAAGAAAAAACAGCCGCCTGCGGCGAACTGCTTTCTCACGCAAAACATATCTTGACTGCTTCAAAGGAGCAGTTGAATAAGGAGTTTGACGAAACATATAAAAGCGTTGGCGCACAATATATGAAAATGCAAAATTTTATGAAAGAGGTAAAGAAAAACAATCCCGATGGGCGGTTTGTTACTAAATATCCTAATGGAGCGGAGTTTTCGGGAAAATATCAAGATAATGGAAAAATTTCCGATCAAGGCGCGGTAATGAAATATCCAAACGGCAATGGTTTTTATTACTCTCCTAAATTGGTCGATAACGATCCGCTCTCGCATATTACTTACGGCGAAATTAGAACTTTACCGCACGGCGGCACCCCCTCTTGTAGAGCAGGACAATTTATAGACGGCAAAGCGGAGGGCGAGGGTTATTTGACGCAATACGAAAATTTTATTAACGAAACTCCCGGTTGTAAGTTTGGCGGAGATTTTCATAATGGCATCGCTGTTAAGGGAAAGCTGGAGCTAACATGGACAGTTAATGATATTCGCTATGAACTAACAGGTAATATGATAAACGCAAAGATCGAGGGAAGCGCGGAGTTCGAAGTATATTGGACAGAGACAGGATCGAGAAAAAAATACACGCTTATTTTTGAAAATAGTTCTATCTCAAACAGCGGCGGGCTTGAAGATAAATATCTTAATATAATAAAAACTCGTCTTAAAACCATATTTCCATTACATTGCGATGTGTGGAAAAAAGTGGGGATTGATAAATGAAAGAGCGTCCGCTCTGAAATATTGTTCTTAAAATATAGCCGAATAAGTAAAAATCCATCATTACGGTATGGATTTTAATATTTAATATAATGTTTTTAAATGGTTATTTATGATTAAAATCTGTTCTGAATAATGAAAAGTAAAGTTATTCAGCGATAAATGGATTATCAAGCAGGCAACCAATACAATTCCGTACAATCTGTTTCTGAAAACAGTTTTCTGAACACACAATATAAAACAGACTCAAAATACACCATGCCAATGCTCAATAAACAGCGCATAGCCCAACGGTTTAACCGTGCCGCCGCTACCTATCACCGCCATGCCGTGGTGCAGAGCAATGTTTGCCGGCAATTGATGTGGTGGGTAAAAACCCATTGCCCTCAATCGTTTGAACGCGTTTTGGAAGTGGGTTGCGGCAGCGGCAACCTTACTCGCTTGTTACAGCAGTACATTAAAATTAACCGGCTGTATTTAAACGATTTAAATATGGGTAATCTCAGCCAAAAGCCAGTAGGCATTACCCATATTGAAGGGGATATGGAGCGCATTCGGCTGCCTGAAAACCTTGATGCCATTTTTTCCGCTTCTGCTTTGCAGTGGGCAAATCAACCCGCGGCATTGTTTGCCCGTTTCGCGCAAGCCTTAAACCACCAAGGTTGGCTGTGCTTTGCCGCTTTCGGTACGGATAATTTATCGGAAATACGGCAGATATTGGGCGTGGGCTTGGATTATGTTGGTTTTCAGGCAGCCTGTACGCAATTGCCCGCATTGGGTTTTGAAGTGTGCATGTGGCATGAAGAGCGGCAAATTTTGTTTTTTGAACATGCCAACGCTGTTTTGCGTCATTTGCAAGCCAGCGGCGTTACTGCTGCTGGCGATTATTGTTGGAGCAGGGGCGGCTTGCAGCGGTTTGATGCGGCATATCGGCAGCTGGCGGCGCAACACGGCAACGATACGCGTTACCCCTTAACATACCACCCCATTTATTGCATCGCCAGGAAAATTTCATGACAGGACAAGTCTATTTTGTCAGCGGCATTGATACCCACATCGGCAAAACCTATGCCACCGGTTTTTTGGCACGGCAATGGCAAGCGCAAGGCATGCGCGTGATTACCCAGAAACTGGTGCAAACCGGTAATGATGCTTTTTCCGAAGACATTGCGGAACATCGGCGCATTATGGGTATTGCACGGCTGCCTGAAGACATCAGCGGCATAACCGCACCCGAAATTTTCCCTTATCCCGCCTCGCCGCATTTGGCGGCTCAGCTGGCGGGGCGGTATTTGGATTTAGCTAAAATCCGCGCGGCAACCCAACAACTGCGGCAACGTTATGATTTGGTTTTACTGGAAGGTGCGGGTGGTTTAATGGTGCCGCTGACAGCAGATTTACTGACTATAGATTATATTGCCGCACAACAATACCCCGTGATTTTGGTAAGCTCCGGCAGACTGGGCAGCATCAATCACACGCTGCTCAGCCTCGAAGCACTGCACAGGCGCGGATTAAGTCTTTATGCGTTGGCGTATAACTTGCGTGATGAATCGAAAGACAGGCTGATTTCACAAGACAGTGCCGCTTTTTTGCAGCAACAATTACTTCAGTATTTTCCCAATGCGCAATGGTTGGAAATACCGATATTGGCTGCGGCGTAACGGTGTTTTGCATTTCAAAGCAATATATGTCTCAGGGCAATATATTAAGGCAGCCTGTTTTGTTCTGTTAGTGCACAAAATCAGCTTGAAAGACATATTATCATTACACTACTGAAACAAGGTTGCTGCAACAGCAAGAACCTCGTCCATAATCACATCAGGTAAAGTATCCACTTTACGCCCGTTTCTGGCAATTAAATCAAGCGTTCTGGGTTGATCACAGCGCACAATGCCGGTGATTTTAATACCGTTGATTGGTACAGCAAAACCAACACGGCGGGCAAAACCGCCGCCGTTGGTAATAGGTAGAACCACAGGACATTGTGTCAGTTGATTGAAAGCGTCAGGAGACACAATCAATACAGGACGGTTTCCTCGCTGTTCATATCCTGCTGTCGGGTTTAAATCCACAAGGTAAATATCGCCGCGTTTCATTTAAATTAACTCTTTCCCAACAGCAGAAGCATCAAACCATTCCCGCTCTTCTTCTGATAAAGGATATACATTGTTTGCTTGCGCATCAGCCAACAGCTCTGTCAATGTATAGTGTGGCTTTTGTTTGGGTATTACGACCAAATGACCATCGGCAACCGTTATATTGATTGCAGCACCCGCCTGTAAATGTAAAATATCCAAAATTGCCGGCGGAATAGCCAGCATCACCGATCCGCCAACCTTGCGAAGATTGGTTGTGTGCATAGTAACACCTCTTTAAAGTTATATTTTAGTATAATTAAAAATGCACGTTTGAGTCAAAACATTAATAACGCATATTAAGAAAGAAACCAAGTTGTGAAAAAAATACAACACTAAAAAATAAGTCTGGTTTTGTGTAAAAGCAAAGAGAATTAAAATTTAATTCACTGAAAAATAATAAAATATTTAACAAAAAAGGACTTCAGGTAGCCTGAAATCATCATAGGGCAGGCGGCAAATACACAATCAAATTTGTTTTTTTACAACGAAAGCATTATATTTCTCTCCATGTAATCGCTGACGCGGCGATTAAAGCAAAACTTTTCAAGGCCGCATGATGCGGTTTGAAGTTTTTTTTCACTTATTTAAAAAGGAAGACAGCAATGAAAAAAACCCTGATTGCTCTGGCTTTGACCACTCTGCCGGTTGCCGCTATGGCTGAAGTTACTTTGTATGGTCAAATTAAAGCTGGCTATGAAGCCAGCTCTACTAAAATTAGTGGCATCAAAGATGTAAAAGACTGGGGTAGCGGCGTAGAAAACGGTATCGCTGACTACGGTTCACGCATCGGTTTCAAAGGCAAAGAAGATTTGGGCAATGGCTTGAATGCTATTTGGCAAGTTGAATCTAAAGTGGGTTTGGCCGACGGTAAAACAAATACCAAAAACCAATTTGCTACTCGCGATTCTTTTATTGGTTTGGAAACACCTTTCGGTAAAATCCGCGCCGGTTATTTGAGCAACTACTCAAATTCTGATATGGAACAAGTAGATCCGTGGGAATACAATAACAGCGTTTTGGGTCTGGGTACATTTACTCGCTTTGATACCCGTTTCGCTGGTGTTCGTTACGATTCTCCTGAATTTGCCGGTTTTAGTGCTTCTTTGTTGTACTCTCCCAGCGACAACAACAAAGGTTTGGCAACTGACGCAACCGGTACCTATTATGGTGGTACTGATTCCAGAGATGATGCTGCTGCACGTCCTGCTGTTGCTGATAAAAAATCTAAAGATACTTACAACGTTGGCTTAAGCTACGAAAATGCCGGTTTCTTTGGTAAATATTCTTATGAATACCACAAAAACAGTGCCGGTACTTTCAACGGTCAATTACACCGCTTAGAAGCTGGTTATGATGCCAACAACCTGTTGGTGGCTGTGGGTTACCAAAACGCCAAAAACCTGTTAGGCTACAATGATAAGGCAGATGCTTTCTACATTGTTAACTATGGCGGTAGCCCAGTGCGCACCCAGGAAGCTGTGATTACTGCCGGTTACCATTTCGGCAATGTGTTCCCGAAAATTTCTTACGCACACGGCTGGGATGTTAAAAGTGCCGGTACTGGTAAATCTGAAAAATCTGCAAACACCAAATACGACCAAATCGTATTGGGTGCGGACTACAGCTTCAGCAAACGCACCACTGCCAACGTACAAGCTGGTTGGTTGCGTGAAGGTCGAGGTCTAGATTACTTAGGTGAAAGTAAAGGTAAACAAACTACCACTGCTTTCGGTGCTGGTCTGAAACACGTATTCTAATTAAACCCGACTGGGTCTGTGATTTGGCTTAGTGCCGAGTACGTTAAACAAAAAGCTGAATCTTTCGGGATTCAGCTTTTTTTATCGGCAGAATAAAGGCTTACGCTGTTGGTGTTTTTAACCAAAATAATCAGCCGTTGCTGAACGATTACGAAAGGCACAGTGATTTCTGTGCCGTTTCGTTATGCTGCATTTGAATGAAATCAATAGGCTGCCTGAATAGGTTTCAGGTAGCCTATTGCTGTGTTGGCAGAAGATAGGGCCAAATAAGTAAAAAGTCCATTATTCCAGCACGATTTTTAATATTTAACCCTATGTTTTTAAAAAATTATTATGATTGTAACCTGCTCTGAATACTGAAAAATAAAGTTATTTATCCATAAAACCAAAATCACGCTGCCAGTTGTGCCAGCAATTCCGCTTGATGTTCGGCAATCAGCGCGTTGGTTAATTCACTCAAATCACCGTCCATAATGAAATCAAGTTTGTGCAGGGTGAGGTTAATGCGGTGGTCGGTAACGCGGCCTTGCGGGTAGTTGTAGGTACGAATGCGTTCGCTGCGATCGCCGCTGCCGATCAGGCTTTTTCGTTCAGCGGCTTCTTTGGCGTGGGCGGTGCGTTTTTGCTGTTCATGCAAGCGTGCCGCCAGCACTTTCATGGCTTGTGCCTTATTGGCGTGCTGTGAACGCCCGTCTTGGCATTCCACCACAGTGCCGCTGGGTAAATGAGTAATGCGCACGGCTGAATCGGTTTTGTTGATGTGCTGCCCGCCCGCGCCGGAAGCTCGGAAAGTGTCAATGCGCAAGTCGGCGGGATTCAATTCGATAACTTCCAACTCATCGGCTTCAGGCATCACCGCCACGGTGCACGCCGATGTGTGAATACGCCCTTGGCTTTCGGTTACGGGAACGCGCTGAACGCGATGCCCGCCGGATTCAAATTTCAACTGCTGATACGCGCCTAAACCCACCAAGCGCACGATAACTTCTTTATAGCCGCCCAAATCGCTGTCGCTGGCGGACACGATTTCGGTTTGCCAGCCCTTGCGTTCGGCAAAGCGGCTGTACATGCGCAGCAAATCGCCGACGAATAATGCCGCTTCATCGCCGCCTGTGCCGGCGCGGATTTCAATAAAAATATTTTTGTCATCGTCTTCGTCTTTGGGCAGCAGCAGTTTTTGTAATTCTGCGTCCAATTCACTCATGCGTGCTTGCGCCGCTTCGCATTCTTCAGCGGCAAATTCTTTCATATCGGGGTCTTTAAGCATTTCTTCTGCCGCCGCCCAATCGGCTTGGGATTGGGTGTATCGGCGATAGGTTTCCGCCACCGGCGTGATTTCAGCGTGTTCACGGGTGAGTTTGCGGTATTGATCCATATTGTCGGCAACATCGGGGCTGCCCAATAGACGGGTAACTTCTTCAAGCCTGTCGGTAAGCTGCTGCAATTTTTCCAGTAAAGATGGTTTCATGATGTGATTTGAGATAAGTCAAGCCAATATTTTAGCGTATCAGGCTGCCTTTATGTGAATGCTGATGTGGTGTTCGGGTGGTTTTAATGGTTGAATTGGGTTATTTGTTAAGCTGGGTTAATTTCATTTTTTAAGCCATAATATGTTGTTTTTTATTATTTATTGCAGTGCAACATTCATGAAACCGATAGCAGGCATCAAAAAAAAAAATTAGCCAATATCGGTGCGGTGCTTTCTAATGCACCCACACAAAACGAATACAACACAAGTGCCGATGAAAAACAGCACCTTGCATGGCGGTAGAAATAAACCGCTGGCAGCAACATGAGTGCACTCAGGCAGTTTGTTTTTATTGGTTTTGAAAAAATGCAGCAGCGATGCCAAGACTACATAATAAGGAGAGAAGCATGGAGCAGCAATTGGTGCGTCGGGTATTGTCCAACCCTGAGTTTCAGCGCATGGCACGCAAAAAAGCCATTTTGGGCTGGTCGTTTTCAGTCCTGATTTTTTTGGTTTATGTGGTGTATATCTCGTTTATGGGTATCAGCCCCGAAAGTTTCGGTGTGCCGGTATTTGACGATGGTGTAACCACATGGGGCATTTATCTTGGCTTATTTGTCATTTTATTCTCGTTTGTTATTACTGCCATTTATGTGCATAAAGCCAACGGCGAATACGAAACCATGACGCAAGAGGTGGTGCGTGAAGTCAGTACCCAAATCAAGGGAGAAAATTAATGAAAAAAATACTCACGGTGCTGATGCCCATGCTTGCCGCTTCGGCGGCATGGGCTGATGCCTTTACAGGTGAAGTAGAAAAGCAGGCGATTAACATACCCGCGATTATTATGTTTTTCATTTTTGTGGGCGCAACACTTTACATCACCTATTGGGCAGCCAAACAAACCAAATCCACCAAAGATTTTTACACCGCCGGCGGCGGCATTTCCGGATTTCGGAATGGCTTGGCGATTGCGGGCGATTTTATGTCTGCCGCGTCGTTTTTGGGGATTTCGGCAATGGTTTATACCACAGGCTACGATGGTTTAATTTATTCCACCGGTTTTTTAGTGGGCTGGCCGATTATGCTGTTTTTGGTTGCCGAACGCTTGCGCAATTTAGGGAAATTCACTTTTTCTGATGTGGTTGCCTACCGCTTAAAACAAACACCGGTACGTGTGTTTGCGGCAACAGGTACTTTATTGGTGGTGATGTTTTATTTGATTGCGCAAGTGGTGGGCGCGGGAAAATTGATTCAATTGCTGTTTGGTATGGACTATATTTGGGCAGTGATTATTGTCAGCGTCTTGATGATTATGTATGTGTTGTTCGGCGGTATGCTGGCAACCACATGGGTGCAAATCGTAAAGGCAGTGATGCTGCTGGCGGGCGCAACCTTTATGGCGATCATGGTGCTGAAATTTTCCGGCTTCAGCTTTGAGGGTATGTTCAAGAAAGCCACCGATATTCACGAAAACGGCACAGCCATTTTACAGCCGGGCGGTTTGGTAAAAAATCCGATTGATGCCTTGTCGCTGGGCTTGTCGCTGATGCTTGGCACGGCGGGTTTGCCGCATATTCTGATGCGTTTTTTCACTGTGCCTGATGCCCGTGAAGCGCGTAAATCAGTGGTGGTGGCAACCGGATTGCTCGCTTATTTCTATATCCTCACGTTCATTATCGGCTTTGGCGCGATTATGATGGTTACCAAAGACAATCCTGCGTTTTTCACTGAAATGATTCGTGATGGTAAAACAGTGTATGAAATGATAGGCGGCACCAATATGTCTGCTGTGCATTTGGCAGGAGCGGTGGGCGGTGATTATTTCTTGGGCTTTATTTCTGCGGTTGCGTTTGCCACGATTTTGGCAGTGGTTGCCGGTTTGACCTTATCAGGTGCATCGGCAGTGAGCCATGATTTGTATTCCTCTGTGATTAAAAAAGGCACGGCCACCGGCCGCCAAGAATTATTGGTGTCGCGCATTACTACCTTGGCTTTGGGTGTGTTGGCAGTGATTCTGGGTATTTTGTTTGAAAATCAAAATGTCGCGTTTATGGTGGGCTTAGCGTTTGCGCTGGCGGCTTCAGGCAACTTCCCGATTTTAATGCTCTCCATGTTCTGGAAAGGTTTAACCACGCGCGGTGCGGTGGTGGGCGGTTTCGTTGGTCTCGGCGTAGCAATGTTGCTGATTGTTTTGGGTCCCACGGTTTGGGTGAGCGTTTTGGGGCATGAAAAGGCGATTTTCCCCTACGGCAGCCCTGCTATTTTCACCATTCCGCTGGCGTTTATCGTGGCGTGGATTGTGTCAATTACCGATAATTCAGAACAAGCCAAGCACGATAAAGCCGGTTTTGAAGCACAGTATGTGCGTTCTATGACAGGCATCGGTGCATCGGAAGCATCAGACCATTAATTGATTTTCTAATGAGTTATTTATATGTAAAAAAGCTGCCGAAATTTTTCAGGCAGCTTTTTATTGTTTTTTTGATTGGCGAAGCCTAAGATAAGAAATAGACGTGCGCGCCGTTATGGCAAGCCGTTGCTCTGCAACAACAATCAGGATTATTTGGCGTTGAACCATTAAAACAGGAGAAATAAAACCATGACTTATCGTGTTCCTTTAAATGAACTGCGTTTTTCTCTGCAAACACACGGCAGGCTACCTGAAATTTTGTCACTGCCCAATGCGCTGGGCTTGGATTTTGATACCGTTGATGCCGTGCTGGCGGAAGCGGCGAAGTTTGCCGAAAATGAATTGGCAGCAACCAACCGCACGGGTGATTTAAACGGCGCAAAACTGGCAAACGGCAAAGTGATCACGCACTCCGATATTGCAACGGCATATCAACGGTTTTGTGAAGCGGGTTGGATGGGTTTGCGTGCACCGGAAGCATATGGCGGGCAAGGCTTGCCGGCATCGGTGGCAGCGGCTTGCGAAGAAATGTGGTGTTCCGCCAATTTGGCGTTTTCTTTATTGTCAATGCTTACTTTGGGCGCGGCTGAAGCCATACACAACCATGCCAATGAACAACAAAAACAAACCTATTTGCCCAAAATGAGTGCCGGATTGTGGACAGGCACAATGAATTTAACCGAGCCGCAAGCGGGTTCGGATTTGAGTCAAATCAATACAAAAGCCACGCCCAAAGACAACGGCGCGTATGCCGTCAGCGGGCAAAAAATCTTTATTACATGGGGTGAGCAAGAATTAACCGAAAACATTGTTCACTTGGTGCTGGCGCGCCTGCCCGATGCCCCCGCCGGCGTAAAAGGCATTTCTCTGTTTATCTGCCCGAAATACCTGCTTGATGAGCAAGGCAGCACAACCAATCAAAAAAACACAGTGTCCGTGGTGTCGCTGGAACACAAAATGGGCATTCATGCCAGCCCAACTTGCGTGATGCAGTTTGAGGAAGCGGAAGCGTATTTGGTGGGCGAAGCCAATAAAGGCTTGGCGTATATGTTTACGATGATGAACCATGCGCGTTTGTGTGTGGGCATTGAAGGACATGCGGTGGCGGAACGTGCTTTTCAGGCAGCCGCATCCTATGCCAAGGAGCGGGTGCAAGGCCGCGGTGCAAACGGTGAAAAAGCCGTTATTATCCAACACCCCGATGTTCGGCGTATGCTGGCGGTGCAAAAAGCCGTTTTGGCAGCACAGCGCGCTTTGTATTTTCAGGCAGCCGCCGCCATTGATACCGCACGGCATCACCCCAATCCGCAAGAGCAGCAGCGCGCCCAAGATGAGCTGGGTTTTTTAATACCGATTGTTAAGGCGTGGAGTACTGATAACGGCACAATATTAACCAACACAGCAATGCAAGTATTCGGCGGCATGGGTTATATTGAAGAGAGCGGCGTGGCGCAATATGTGCGCGATGTGCGCATTACCGCCATTTATGAAGGCACAAACGGCATACAGGCACAGGATTTAATCGGGCGGAAAACGGCGGGCAACGGCGGCAAAGCTGCCCGTGCGTTATTGGCGGCGGGTGAAGCACTGGCGGCGAAATTAAGCGGCGATGCCGAAGATTTGGCGGAAAACTTAACGCAGGCATTGCGGCTGGCTGAAAGCGGCGTAGACTGGGTTTTGAACAACACAGCAACACAAGCGCAGCAGGTTCAGGCAGGTGCAAACGCGTATTTGCAGCAAATGGCGTGTACTTTGGGCGCAATCGCTATGGCACGGCATTATCTGGCGGCGCAAGAAGCGTTGGCAGATGTGGATAATGCACCGTTTGATGAAGATTTTTATCACAGCCAACAACACATTGTTCGTGTCTTTTTTGCCCAAATATTACCGAAAATTCATACATACGCCGCGCAAATGCAATACGGCAGTAAAGCCATATTGGATTTGCCGGCGGAAGCATTTTAAATATACCGCAACAGCATTGCATGAACGCGGTGAAAAAAGGCGGACTGAATGGCAGCAATGCGGTGCAGCCCGCTCGTTATGGCAAAGAAGCCAATTCAATTAACTGAATACTGTGTAATTATCAGCGGATTAAGAATATGTATTCAAAATGTATGAGAAGCAGAAAAACACCAATGTTTTGAATAAAATGCTGATATTTTTTGTAATTAACTTTTTGATAATTTTTTTGATAATTGAAGATAGGATTTCAAGATGATTGTAAATAAAATTTATCGATTATGGGTATTAAGCGGTTTGATATTAGGATTAACCGCTTGTACCTCCATATCCACAAATGAAGCAGCAAAAATCTACCAAGAACAAGGCAGTATTGCCTTGTATCGCTATCAAGCAAGTCAGCTATTGGGAGTGAACGAACAAGAGATTGAAATCCAAGAGCCATTTCAATCTACATTAAACCGTCGTAACTACTTGGCTATCACGAAAGGAAAATCCTATCATTGCTCTTTGGGTATATTCACGAGTGTCGTATCAACTTCGATTGTGAATGCTCAGTGCAATCCAATTAACCAATAAAGCGGTTTAAATCAACAGGCTGCCTGAAAAAGTTTTCAGGCAGCCTTTATTTATATAAGCCGAAACAAGCGGTAAGTTACAGGCTGTACAACACGGTTTCACCGCCCAAATAGGGCTGTAAAGCAGCAGGAATACGAATACTGCCGTCGGCTTGCTGATGGTTTTCCAATACCGCAACCAAGGTTCTGCCCACAGCCAAGCCTGAGCCGTTTAAAGTGTGTACCAAACGGTTTTTGCCGTCGGCATCTTTAAACCGTGTTTGCATACGGCGGGCTTGAAAGTCTTCGCAGTTGGAGCAGCTGGAAATTTCGCGATAAGTGTTTTGTGCGGGCAGCCACACTTCCAAATCATAGGTTTTGGCAGCGGAAAAACCCATATCACCGGTACACAACACAATCACGCGATACGGCAATTCAAGCAATTGCAGAATTTTTTCGGCGTGCCCCACCATTTCTTCCAAAGCGGCATCAGATTCATCGGGGCGGCGGATTTGCACCATTTCCACTTTGTCAAATTGATGCTGGCGAATCAGCCCGCGCGTGTCTTTGCCGTATGAACCGGCTTCGGAGCGAAAGCAGGGCGAATGAGCAGTGAGTTTTTTCGGCAATTCATCGGCAGATAAAATGCGCTCGCGCACGGTATTGGTCAGCGAAATTTCGGCAGTGGAAATTAAATATTGTTTTTGCTGGGTTTCATCGCCGCCGCGCAAAACATGAAACATATCATCGGCAAATTTGGGCAGCTGTCCCGTGCCGAACAGAATTTCGGGATTCACAATATAGGGCGTGTAGTGTTCGGTATAGCCATGCTGCTGAGTGTGGGTGTCCAGCATAAATTGTGCTAAGGCACGGTGTAAACGCGCCATCGCCCCGCGCATAAGCGTAAACCGCGCGCCAGACAACTCTGCCCCCGCTTTAAAATCCAAGCCCAAAGGTTCGCCCACATCAACATGGTCTTTCACTTCAAAATCAAAAACGCGCGGCGTGCCGACACGGCGCACCTCGATATTGTCGTTTTCGTCTTTGCCCGGCGGCACACTTTCATGCGGCAGATTCGGTATCCCCATTAACAAATCATCTAAAATTTGCTGAATGCGGCGGTATTCGGCTTCGGTGTCGTCCAGATCGGTTTTGATTTGCGCCACTTCTGCCATAGCGGCAGCGGCTTTATCGTGTTCACCTTTGCCCTTAAAAACACCGATTTGTTTGGATACGCTGTTGCGCTGTGCTTGCAATTCTTCGGTGCGCATTTGCAATTCCTTGCGCTGCTGCTCCAATTGCTCAAAAGCGGCAGTGTCCAATACAAAGCCGCGCTCAGCCAGCTTGGCGGCGACCGCATGAACATCTTGGCGCAATAATTGAATGTCTAACATGATTGGGAAACTTTGTGAGGAAAATGAAAAAGATTTTTTCACGCTTCCGTGAAAAAAACAATAGCCAAGCCCTTGCATTGGATATTATTGCCCGTTTCCAAATCGGCAATGATTACTTAATTCGGCGAAGCGGGCGATGATACTTTAGACGGCGGCAAGGGCAATGATCTGTTAAGGGGCTGCTGCGGACGCGCTAGGGCTTATTTATCTTGTAATCATTATTATTTTCAACAGGTTGCATAAAAACAACAAGTGTGTAAAAAAGTAAATATTTTAGAGATTTTCGTTGATATTTACAAAATAACGCATAAAATAGCACCTAGCCAAGGGCTTACTTATTTATTGGGTTGTTGCTGTTAAATCCTGCGGGGGATTGGCAATGCTGGCGATATTTTGGGTTAAATTATTTAGACAAGCTGCCTGAAAGCATGGGACTGAGTTTCCACGCTTTCAGGTAGCTTGTTTGCGTTTAAAAAAGAGATAAATTTCTGCATCTTAAAATTGAGTAGTTTCAGGCAACTTGTTTGTACTTAAAAGAGATAAGTTTCTACACTCAAAAAAGGAGTAAATAATGGGTGGTTTTATATTGCTGGTTGTTTTCTGCTTGTATTGTTTATTTATCTATCAAGTACAAAATATGCTATTTAAAAAAATTAAAAATAAGCTGGGTATTTGGAAAATACCTGCTGCTATTTTATTTTGGATAGTGATGTTTTTATTGCCTGTAAGCGATGAAATTGTTGGTTATTGGCAATTTCGGAAACTATGCCAAGACCCGAATGCCCATCATATGAATTGGGAAAAAATAAAGGGAAAGGAAGTCTATTCAGATGATATTGGTAATCATCTGACTGGATTTGCTATTCCAATTTATAACAGGCGAATCAATTTTTATGATATGGAAACCAATGAGGAGTATGGTTTTTATAATTTTTATCGAGCCAAAGGAGGATTTCTTGTTAGGCACATTATATCAGGTTCACCACCAATAGTTTTTGGGGAAAATGCAAAATGCTATGCAAACAGCCCTCCTGAGTTATACAAATTGAATAAATTTACCTCAATTCCCAAAATCAATAAATAAGGAGTTTTAAAATGAACAAATTAAATAGCGTGTATATCAATGCTCTTTTGGCAGATGCTGCTTATGTGGAAGATTTAGCAACGTTAACTGGTGGTGCACTTGCTGATGCATTAGAAACCCGTATGACTAAACCTGTTGCCAACTTTATCGGTAACAACTTTGAAGTCATTACCCAACAAGAAACTGGCGATATTATTATTATCAGTTCAGGTTTTGATGCCACCGTTTGGCGCGGTAAAGCCAATACAGATTATGATGGACAAGTTTATCTTTCCATGCGAGGGACAGAACCCGGCTCTATCATAGGCGGTGATGGTTTAGCTGATGTTGATTTGGCTTTTAATTCCGCTGCCCGTAAACAAATTGGCGATATGGTGAACTGGTGGCTGCGCGCTTCTGCACCCGTAGGTGAAATGGCAAAACAAATTGCTTATGTAGAATTGCCGACAAACTATTTACCTAATTTCTTTATTACCGGTAATGAAGTTGAAGGAACGGGCGAATTAGCCGATGTTACCAGCGTTTATATCAATGGGCATAGTTTAGGCGGGCATTTAGCCAGTGCATTTGCCCGAATTTTTGGTGGTTCAGTAAATATTAGCGGTATTGATACCTTTAATAGCGCAGGTTTTCTGGCTACCAGCGAGCTGGTTTTTATCAATATGGCATGGGCTTTGGGTATTTCAGACGGTGATTTTTACGCAGGACAAAATAATTATTTTGCTGAAAACGGCATTAACATAACTACCAATGATTGGTATCATAACCAAATTGGTGAAAAACAGGAAATTTTTAATAAACAGGCTGCTTGGAAATATTGGCATTAAATTGAGTAGTTTCAGGCAGCCTATTTTTATTTAAAAAGATGAATTTTAATCACCTTAAAAAAGGAATATTTGATGTCTGGTTTGATTGCTTTGATTGTTATTGGCTTGTATTGCTTATTTGTTTATCAAGTACAAAATATGCTGTTCAAAAAACTTAAAAACAAGCTGGGTATTTGGAAAATACCCGCTGCTATTTTATTTTGGATAGCAATGTTTTTATTACCCGTAAGTGATGAAATTGTTGGTTATTGGCAGTTTCGAAAGCTGTGCCAAAACCCAAATAGTTACCATATTAATTGGGAAAAGATAATAGGAAAGGAGATTTATAGAGATAGTGTTGGCACTCATTTGATAGGTTTTGCTATTCCTATTTATTATAAGCACATTGTTTTTCATGATAAAGAAACTAATGAAGAATATGGCTTTTATAGTTCTTATGAAGCAGAAGGAGGTTTCCTTGTCAGGCATATGGGTTCATCTTCGTCACCAATGGTTTTAGTTTTTTGGGGGAATACAAAATGCTATGCAAACAGCCCCCCTGAGTTATACAAATTAAATAAATTTACCTCAATTCCAAGGATCAATAAATAAGGAGTTTTAAAATGAGCAAATTAAATAGCGTGTATATCAACGCTCTTTTGGCAGATGCTGCTTATGTGGAAGATTTAGCAACGTTAACCGGTGGTGCACTTGCTGATGCATTAGAAACCCGTATGACTAAACCTGTTGCCAACTTTATCGGTAACAACTTTGAAGTCATTACCCAACAAGAAACTGGCGATATTATTATTATCAGTTCAGGTTTTGATGCCACCGTTTGGCGCGGTAAAGCCAATACAGATTATGATGGACAAGTTTATCTTTCCATGCGAGGGACTGAACCCGGCTCTATCATAGGCGGTGATGGTTTAGCCGATGTTGATTTGGCTTTTAATTCCGCTGCCCGTAAACAAATTGGTGATATGGTGAATTGGTGGTTACGCGCCTCTACACCTGTGGGTGAAATGGCAAAACAAATTGCTTATGTAGAACTGCCGACAAACTATTTACCTGATTTCTTTGTTACCGGCAATGAAGTTGAGGGAACGGGTGAATTAGCCAATGTTACCAGTGTTTACATCAACGGGCATAGTTTAGGCGGACATTTAGCCAGTGCCTTTGCCCGAATTTTTGGCGGTTCAGTAAATATTAGCGGTATGGATACCTTTAATAGCGCAGGTTTTCTGGCTACTAGCGAGCTGGTTTTTATGAATATCGCATTAGCTTTGGGTATTTCAGACGGTGATTTTTATGCAGGGCAAAACAATTATTTTGCTGAAAATGGTATTAACGTAACCACCAATGATTGGTATCATAACCAAATTGGTGAAAGACAGGAAATTTTTAATGAAGAAGGAACTGGTTTTCCAAATCACTCCATTTATAAACTTGTCGATACTTTGGCATTAGGTAATCTGTTGGCGCAATTAGACAGAAATTTAACCTTTGAAACATTAAATGATTTATTGAGCAAAGCCAGCAATGAAATGGAATCTTCTTTGGAAAAAGCTCTAGATCAGTTCCGTAAATTGATTTTAAATAAAACCGATGATACCTCAATTGGCGATGCTTCAGATAGCCCTGAATCTCGCATCAATTATCACGAAAATATTGAAGAATTTCTTGAAGAACTGAAAAACAATGATGTACTCCAAAATTTAATAAATTGTAATAATCTTCAAATTCAGGCAACCAATGCCGCATCAGCTACTCAAGACAATGATATAGGTTTGGCAAACCGCTATGCTTTGGTCGAACTCAATGCTTTTGCGCTTGTCGGCATTGATTATACTCAGCACAATGACAATGGTAAATTGGATTTATACGATGCTGAAAACAGCACAGGGCAAATGACCCGAAATTGGCTGATAGACAGACATCAATTTTTATACATTAAAAAGATTTTTGCTATCTATGATGTGGATTATCAAAATGTAGATTTAAATAAGTATTCTGAATTAAGCCAATTTAAAACTCAGAATTTAAAAATCACCGATGCCGAAGCAAATATATCCATTGAATTGGTTGGCAGCACTGGCGAACCACAACAAACCATTCAATTCGGCGGTTCAGGTATTGATAATTTAGTAGGCGGTGAGGGGTACGACCATTTATACGGCGGCGACGGCAAAGATACGTTGGATGGCGGTGCAGAAGATGATTATTTAGAGGGTGGAATGGGATTTGACGGCTATTATATCAAAGGGCGCGATACCATTTTGGATATAGACGGCAAAGGCGTTATTTGGTTTGGCAACAACGGCGGCGCATCAATGAGAACCCGTTCAGGCGGCAGCCAAAGCATCAGTCCATTGTTTGAAACCGTTGCGGGCAGCAATCGCTGGGAAAGTTTGAATGAAGAAGGCAAACCCGACGGTATGTTTTTGGCTTTCCGCACAGGGCAAAATGATTTAACCATTTCGTATCGCCCCGACGGCAGTTCGGTTTTAATCAAAGATTATTTCTTGCAAGCCTCATCAAATGGAGACGGCTACAGCGGCGTACTCGGTATTGAATTACAAACCCAAGAACAAAGCAAAGATGGTTATAAAATTTACAACGGCGATCAAATGCCACCCTTAGCCGGTAGTTATCCTGACTATTATAATTGGTCGAAAGTCTATTACGATACCGCCACCGGTGAACTGGTTGGCGGTATTTCTTCGTCCGGATTTGCCGATGTGATTCGCGGTTCGGCAGAAAAAGATTTGATGCAGGGTTTTCGCGGCGACGATGCCTTAGACGGCAGCGACGGCGACGATATTATTTACGGCAATGAGGGTGATGATTTATTAACAGGCGGCAGCGGCGCGGATCAGCTTTACGGCGGCGACGGCAATGATTTTATTTTAAGCAGTTCGTATTTAAATATCTATCGACGAATCAGCCCTGATGATCAATGGGAACCACCCGCAGGTTACTCTGTGATTAAAGCAGGTTCAATGTGGGGTACTTATGGTGGCAATGGTATAGTCCTTTTTTCAGGAACAACCAAAACTCAAATCAAATCCGGTATTTCTGAAGGCGATGTGGTTATCGGCGGCAATGGTGATGATCTTATTAACGCCGGTTGGGCAAACGATTATCTTCTCGGTGATGATCTTGAAGAAGGTGATAAAGACGGCAATGACTATATTGAGGGGTTGGCAGGCGATGATGTGATTTATGGCGGGGGCGGTGATGATTCTTTATGGGGCGACGGCATCACTTATAGTGGTTATCTCAATACGGTACCGAGTGAATATCACGGCAAAGATTATTTAGACGGCGGCAGCGGCAATGACAAAATCATGGGACAAGGCAATAATGATACCTTATATGGCGGCGACGGCAATGATTTGATGGAAGGTGATCAGGGCAATCGCATGAAAGATTTAACACAGTTTCAGTAGTTGCTCACGGTAATTATCAGAGGTAGCCGCCAGTAATCGCTGTACTTTAATGCCACCTTTGCGCTTCACAGGTGATAGGCGGATTAGGTTAAGAGATATGCGGTGTAATATGGCCAAGTTATGAGCAGCGAAGCCATTTCTGGCTCGCATTTGATCATCTTTAAAAGCAATATCCATGCACCAATGCAAACTGTTTTCAATGCGCCAATGCAGGCGTATGACGTGAT
>NZ_JQKE01000028.1 GCF_000745895.1 Stenoxybacter acetivorans DSM 19021
ATGGCTGGCGCGGTTACGACGGTTTGGTTGATGTGGGTTTTGAAAAGCATTTTCGTGTCAATCATGGTAATGATGAATTTTCCGACGGTAAGGGCAATCATGTAAACGGTATTGAAAGCTTTTGGGGCTTCGCTAAACACCGCTTGGCGAAGTTTAAAGGTATTCATAAGCACTTATTTGAAATTCATCTTAAAGAAACTGAGTTTCGTTTTAACCATAGAGAGCAAAATATCTATAAAATCTTGCTTAAATGGTTTAGAACCGAGAAAATTTAGTTGTCTTGTTTTTACCTTGTTTGGTTGTCTTGTCCCAAAGATAAATTCCGTCCCGATAGCGGAGAGCGTGAAGAGATAAACGATGACATCGAATTTGAGCTGGAACTCATTCATCAAATTGAAGTTAATATAGACTATATCCTGATACTTGTCGCCAAATATAAAGAAAGCAACTGCAAAGATAAGAGCATACTGGATAACATCTATAAAGCGGTGCGCGCGAGCGTTCAGCTGAGAAGCAAGAAAGAGCTAATCGAAGAGTTCATCGGTCGAGTGAACGTGCAGACAAAAGTTGAGGCGGATTGGCAGTATTTTGTTCGAGAGGAAGCGGAGAAAGATTTGCAGACTCTAATAGCCGAAGAAAACCTCAAAAACGAGGAAACCCGCAAGTTTATTGAGAACGCTTTCCGCGATGGTTCGGTTAAAACCACCGGGACAGATGTTGATAAAATCTTGCCGCCAGTGTCTCGCTTCGGCGGCGGTAATCGGCGGGATAAAAAACAAGGTGTGATTGTAAAATTACTGAAATTCTTCGAGAAATACTTTGGAATAATGTAGTCGTTGCGGGTAAAAAATGTGCGGCAGCCGCGCGTTATTGAAACGCGGAGAATAGTGCCGAGCCTGTGCTACATCGCGTGATAAATTAAAATCTGTTTTAAGCAAGCTGAAAATACCGATTATTAAGCCGTGGCCATAACAAAAAGCAATACCAATCCATTTTCAGCATTTTACGGTATTCATTACAATACAGCCCTTTGCGTAATTGATTTTTAAAATATTTCTGAAATAATGTTCACCACATCAACACATATGCTTTCTTCAACCAAACTTCCCCGCCGCAAATTATCCGGTGTTTTACTGCTCGACAAAGCCTGTGGTGTGTCCAGCAATACTGCTTTACAGCAAGTACGGCGTTTGTATCGTGCAGAAAAAGCCGGGCATACCGGTGTGCTTGATCCGCTGGCAACCGGTTTATTGCCTGTGTGTTTCGGCGAAGCCACCAAATTTGCTCAATATTTATTAGATGCCGACAAAGCCTATGAAGCCGTTTTGAAACTTGGTCAAGCCACCAATACCGGTGATGCCGAGGGTGAAATCATTGCTGATGTACCCGTAAACGTGCGTGAAACCGCGTTTCAGGCAGCCTGTGCGGTGTTTATTGGGGTGATTAAGCAAACGCCGCCGATGTATTCCGCGCTCAAACACCAAGGCAAGCCGCTGTATGCGTATGCCCGCGCCGGCGTAGAAATTGAACGCAAAGTACGCGAAATCTGTATTCACCGCATTGATATTACACGGTTTGAACCGCCTGAAGCCGGCATTATCGTGCATTGCAGCAAAGGCACGTATATCCGCACCCTTGCCGAAGATCTTGCCAAACACGCGGGTACGGTAGCGCATTTAACTGCCCTGCGGCGCACCCAAACCGCCGGTTTTCTTATCAGCCAAAGCCACACATTAAGCGCGTTAAGTGCGTTAAGCGAAGCCGAGCGCGATGCTTTGCTTTTGCCCTGCGATGTATTGGTGCAGCATCTGCCTGCGGTCAGGCTGGCTGAAAATGAGATTACGCGCCTACAGCACGGCTTGACCACGCGCGCAATACCCATGCAACACACAGAAAATCATGGCATAATATCGCCCTTGCGCGTGTATGGCGAAGACAATCGCTTTATCGGCTTGGTAAGTAGAGAGCCACAAACAGGCTGCCTGAAAGCCTTGCGTCTGATGAGCACCGCCGCCGCGTAATTTGGAGTTTACTTTGTCGGTTTTCGGCTCGGTAAACTTGTCTGCCGCAAGGCTGATTTTTATTTGAGAGTTTAAAAATGGCATTAACCGTAGAACAAAAAGCACAAATCGTTAAAGATTTTCAACGCAAAGAAGGCGATACCGGTTCGTCTGAAGTACAAGTGGCTTTGCTCACTTTCCGCATCAACGATTTAACACCGCATTTCAAAGCCAACGCCAAAGATCACCACAGCCGCCGCGGCTTATTAAAAATGGTGAGCCAACGCCGCCGTTTGCTGTCTTACCTGCGCCGCACCAAACCCGATACCTATCGCGAATTGATTGCGCGTTTGGGCTTGCGTAAATAATTAACTTGAATTTTATTCAATACGCCGTATCTTTGCTTAAGGTTTGCCGAGGCAAAGATACGGTTTTTTTATGCTTGAGCGGCAAGAATGCGGCAAGCCAAACAATAAAATATTCTGCCGCTGAAAAATTGATGCCCGCCTTGGCAGGTATCCGTGAATCTCTTTAGGTCATATTCCCCGCCGTTCTGCGGCAAGGTTATTCATTGTTTTAAAAATGACTTTTTATCTTACTTTTCAGGCAGCCTGTTATGTTGGTATTGGGTATTGAATCTTCCTGTGATGAAACGGGTGCGGCGTTATACGACACCGATGCGGGATTGCTTGCACATGAGCTGCACACACAAATGGCAATGCACGCTGAATACGGCGGCGTGGTGCCGGAATTGGCAAGCCGCGATCATATTCGCCGCTTATTGCCGCTGACCCGCGCTTGTTTACACAAGGTAAATAAGGGCATGAGCGAAATTGATGCCATTGCCTACACTCAAGGACCGGGTTTGGGCGGTGCATTGCTGGCGGGCGCGAGTTTTGCCGCATCGCTGGCGTTTGCCTTGGGCAAACCGTTGATTGGTGTGCATCACCTTGAAGGGCATTTATTGTCGCCGCTTTTGGGTGATGATAAGCCCGAATTTCCGTTTGTTGCGCTTTTGGTATCGGGCGGGCACACTCAATTTATGGCGGTGCGCGGCATTGGGGATTATGAATTATTGGGCGAAAGCGTGGACGATGCGGCGGGTGAAGCGTTTGATAAAACCGCCAAATTATTGGGTTTGCCCTACCCCGGCGGTGCAAAATTATCGGAATTGGCAAAACAAGGAAAACCCGATGTGTTTTCATTTCCGCGCCCGATGTTGCATTCGGGCGACTTAAACATGAGTTTTTCCGGTTTAAAAACAGCAGTACTCACTGCCGTAAACCGCATCCAAGCCGAAGCAGGCAATGCGGTTTTATCGGAACAAACACGCAACGATATTTGCCGTGAATTTCAAGAAGCCGTGGTTGCGGTGTTAAGCCAAAAAGCCCGCGCGGCATTGGCACAAACCGGCTTAAACCGTTTGGTGGTCGCGGGCGGTGTGGGCGCGAACTGGCGGCTGCGTCAGGCGTTAAATCACATCAAGGGCGTTCGCACTTATTTTCCGCCTTTGGCACTGTGTACCGACAACGGCGCAATGATTGCCTTTGCCGGCGCAATGAATTTGGCAAAAGCGCAATCGGCGGGGGCATTTAATGTGAAGCCGCGCTGGCCTTTGAGCGATATTGTCGGAACAACATCGGCAACAGGTTTGCCTTTGGGTGTTTAATTCGGCTAGAATACGCAATTCGTTTTTCAATACGCACCCGTAGCTCAGTTGGAAGAGTGTCGGTTTCCGAAGCCGGAGGTCACAGGTTCGATCCCTGTCGGGTGCGCCAGTTGTTAAGAAGTAAATAAAAAAGGCTGTTCCGAGGTTTTCGGTACAGCCCTTTATTTTGCATTGTTTTTGGTTATTTTTCAGGTAGCCTGCTTTATTTAACAGGCTGCCTGAATATTTTATTAACTGAATGTGTTGCACTGGTTCGGATCGCCATTAACAAATCCGCGCTGAAACCATGTTTTGCGCTGTTCGGCACTGCCGTGAGTGAAGCTATCGGGAACGGCATAGCCTTGCGCGCGTTTTTGAATGCGGTCATCGCCCACGGCTTCGGCGGCATCAATGGCTTGTGCCATGTCGGTTTGTTCCCACATACCGTCTTTTTCGGCACTTTTTGCCCATACGCCGGCGAAACAATCGGCTTGTAATTCCAAACGCACGGATAATTCATTGGACTGTGCTTCATTGCTTCGGGATTGTGCCTGATGTACTTGCGGCAAAACGCCCAATAAGTTTTGTACGTGATGCCCAACTTCGTGTGCAATCACATAAGCAAACGCCGCCGCACCGCCTTGCGCACCCAATTTGTTTTTTAAATCTTCATAAAAAGACAAATCCAGATACACTTTTTGGTCGTTGGGGCAGTAAAATGGACCCATTGCCGCTTGACCGGTGCCGCAGCTGGTGGTGGTATAGCCGTTGTACAACACCAGCGTCGGCACAGTGTATTTCGTGCCTTTTGATTGAAAATATTGTCCCCAGCTGTCTTCGGTTTCTGCCATAACCACCCGCGACAATTGATTGAGCTGTTCTTCTTCCTGCGGCGGCAGCGCAGATTGCTGAACCTGTCCGCTGCCCAATTGCGGTGCACCGACAATGCCGGATAAATCCACGCCGTAGTACATACCGATAAGCAATACGATGATGCCGACAATGCCTGTGCCTTTTTTACCGGCACTCATGCCTCGGCGGTCTTCTACATTGCTGCTTTGTCTGCGGTTTTCCCAACGCATCTTTAGTTCCTTGATAATGGTAAAAAAATACGGTTACAGCTTGCCTGCGACTTTGCGGTTGCGCAATAAACACAGCATATCGGCGGCGATGTGCGCGGCGGCGATGGCGGTGATTTCGGCATGGTCATAAGCAGGAGCGACTTCCACCACGTCCATGCCAATAATATTTAAATCACCCAAAGCGCGAACAATGCTCAAGGCTTGGTGTGAACTCAAGCCGCCTGCTACCGGTGTGCCTGTTCCCGGTGCGAACGCGGGGTCGAGGCAATCAATGTCAAAAGTAATGTAAACGGGGTTTTTGCCGATGATGTGATTAATCTGCTGCACAGCAGCGGCAGTGCCGTTATCGTGTATCCACGGTGCAAACAGCATATTCATGCCCATGAAATCGCTGTTCCAAGTGCGGATACCCACTTGTACTGAAGTTTTGGGATTGATAATACCGTTATTTACCGCTTTATAGAACATTGTACCGTGATTAAGCGAATTTTCATCGTCGTCCTGCCAAGTATCACAATGCGCGTCAAAATGCAGTAAACTTAAAGGTTTGCCGTATTTTTCGGCGTGTGCCTGCAAAAGCGGATAGGTAATGAAATGATCACCGCCGAAAGTAAGCATTTTGGCGCGGCTGTTGAAAATAATATCGCGGGCATGTTGAACAATGCTTTCACGGATTGTCCACGGACGGTGCGCGTCAAACCAGCAATCGCCGTAATCAATGACTGCCAAATCGTCAAATGGATCAAAGCCCCACGGAAACAGATTCAATTCTGCCAATTGCACACTGGCGGCACGAACAGCTGCCGGTCCCAAACGTGCGCCGGGTCGAAAAGTGGTTGCCAAATCCAGCGGCACACCCGACACCACCACATCAGCATCGGTTAAATCACGGGTGTAACGCCGGCGCATAAACGACAATGCGCCGGCATATGTGTTTTCAATGCTTGAACCGATTAAACCCGGGCGGCGAAATGCACCGTCGCCGCACACTGCGTCGGACATAATAAAACCCTTTCCTTAAAAATATATTTTCAGGCAGCCTGAAAAAAGCTGCCTGAAAGACATTAACGTGATTTGTTTTGTTTTTTTGCCAAACGCCGTGCGCGGATTTCTTTAATTTTTTGGTGGAAAAACAAAATCCGCTGTCGTTTTCGCCACCAATAATACAGCAGTACCACAACGCCGAGACCGAGGGCAATATACAATCCTGTTTGGAATTGATGCACTTTGCGCATCAGCCAATCAATATTTTCCGCACCATACGCACCCAAATACACCCAAATTGGCACGGAAATCATCGCTGCCAAGCCGTCCATCAGCAAAAATTGCCAATAAGAAACGCGGCGGCTCATGCCGGCAGTGATGTAAATTGGGGTGCGCAAACCGGGCAGAAAACGAGCAATAAACAAGACACGGTTGCCGTAGCGGTCAAATTTTTCTTGTACTTGAGCATAGCGTTTCGGCGTCATAACCCGCTGCACAAAGCGATATTGCAACAAACGCTGCCCATATACCCTGCCGGCGGCAAACATCAAACCATCGCCTGCCAATACGCCCGCCATGCCCACAATAAACATGGTGTGAACATTGGTGTAGCCCAAGCCGGAAACCACGCCGCCGGTAACCAAAGTGACGTCTTCGGGAATGGGCACGCCAAAACCGCAGGCAACCAAAACCACGAACACCGCCGCATAACCGTATTGGGTAAAAAAGGCTTCTAACACACTGAACATGAGGCAGGACTTTCCATTCGCTTTGGTTAAAAAACCAGTGTTGCTCTATCGGCGGCGGTAACAATAATAAGGTTGGTTATTTTCAGGCTGCCTGAAAATATCTGTATTACATCAGCATTATGGCAAGGCTGAATGCGGTGTGCCATAAGCTGTTCTCTGTATATAAATGTATTGTGTTTTGGTTATCGGCAAGCCGCATTTTTAAAACACAATATTCAGACAGCCGCTGACGTTTCAATGGCGCGGGCAATTTTTTCAGCGGCGGCTTTCGCGGCGGCGGCGTGTTTGGCTTCCACCATAACCCGCACCACAGGCTCTGTTCCCGAAGGACGCAGCACCACGCGCCCCAAATCCGCCAGTTCGCGTTCCACTTCTTCGGCAACGGGTTTGGCGGCAGTCTGCCAATCCTGATCTTTTTGAATGCGTACATTAATCATGGTTTGCGGATAAGGCTGCCAATCGGCAAGTGCTGAGGGCAAGTCTTGATTGAGGGTCTGCAAAGCGGCAAATACTTGCAAAGCGGAAATAATGCCGTCGCCGGTATTGTGTTTATCCAAACACACCACATGCCCCGAGGCTTCGCCGCCCACTTGCCAATCGTGCTGATACAGCTGTTCCAGCACATAGCGGTCGCCCACTTTGGCGCGGACAAAATCAATACCGCGTTCTTTGAGTGCGATCTCCATTGCCAAATTGGTCATCACTGTGCCGACCACGCCGCCTTTCAGGCTGCCTGAAGCGGCGCGGGCTTTGGCAATCACGTAAATTAAACTATCGCCGTCATACACTTTGCCTGTTTTATCAACCATCATCAGGCGGTCGCCGTCGCCGTCAAGTGCCACGCCGTAATCGGCTTCGTTTTGCAGCACGGCGGCTTGCAGGGATTTGGTGTGTGTTGCACCCACTTTCAGGTTGATGTTATAGCCGTCTGGCTCATCACCAATGCTGATTACTTCCGCACCCAGCTCATGAAATACTTTGGGCGCAACATGGTATGCTGCGCCGTTGGCAGTATCCACCACCAATTTCAATCCGCGTAAATTCATGTGGTTGGGAAAAGTGGATTTGCAAAATTCGATGTAGCGATCCACTGCACCGACAATGCGGCGGGCGCGCCCCAAATAGTCAGAACCCACGGTTTGCATGGGTTTTTCCAACTGGGCTTCAATTTCCAGTTCTAAATCATCATTGAGTTTTGCACCGCCCTCAGCAAAAAATTTAATGCCGTTGTCGGAATAAACATTGTGGGAGGCGGAAATCATCACGCCGCAGTCCAAACGCAGCGCACGGGTTAAATACGCCACACCCGGGGTGGGCAAAGGGCCTGTGAGCAATACATCAACACCTGCGGCGGTGAATCCCGCTTCCATTACCGCTTCCAGCATATAGCCGGAAATGCGGGTGTCTTTGCCGATCAGGGCGGTGGCGCGGTGATCATTGCTGTGTTTTACCAAAACTTTGCCGGCGGCATACGCCAATTTTAAGACAAATTCGGGCGTAATCGGATACTGCCCCACTTCACCGCGCACGCCGTCGGTGCCGAAATATTTTTTTACCATGAATTTTATAACTCATTGATGGATTATTTTATTCAATTGTAAAGCAAACCACGTTATTCAACCAGCCGAAAGCAGGAGGCGGACGTGTTAGAATAAATAAAATCATTTGTAAACCATTTGTGCTTTGTTTGCTTTTTGTAATTTGTTTACTTCAGGAGATGTGATGAATACACAATCCAACCACTTGCCGGCTGCGGATACTTTTGATTTAACCGGCGCGGCGCAAATGGAGGCCGAGGAAAAATCGCTGATTATTGACGATGGCTTCGCCAAACAGGCAGAAAATCAAATTTATGAAAAAGAAGAAAAAACAGCGAAAAGCAACGCGGTATCGGCAATAAAGCAAGGGGCAATTTATCCGAAAGCGGAACTGCATACCGATGATTTATCCACTTGCCACGAACCCACCACTGCCGATGAAATGGAATCGGAAGAACGGGATTTGGTGATTGCCGATTCGGTTGAAGCGGTACGAACTTTTGCGGATAAACCGTTGTCTGACGAAGAAATCCGCCGCCGCGCGCTCACCAATGAAAAAAGCATTCACCCCAATCTCAATGATCCGATGGCTTGCTGATTGCCGTTTTTAGGCATTTTCAGGCAGCCTTATGTATTGTCCTGAAAATACTGAAGCAAGGCTTCGGGATTTTTTACCGCCGCACAATCCAATGCCAAGCAAGCAATGCCTGTATTGATTAGGTTGATTGGTTCACCATTATTGATTATGTCTGCCGTGCTTATCGCCATAATCGGTGTTTTTCGGGCTTCTGTAATGATGCGGTGTAAATTTTCCCTGTGTTCTGCTTGGGAAAAATCCGCCTCAAAAGCAATGCAATCGGGTGTGTATTTTAAAGCTGCCGACAGTGCATCTAAAGAATCAATACGCACGCATACCCGCAAATTTGCTTGGCGGATTTTCACCCAATCAACGCAATCGGCATCTTCTTTCTCAATACAAATACCGAACGCCCCGCATTCAATCGCTTCCACCCAATAATCTTGTATCCACAGTTGTGCACCGCCGGTTTTTGCCAGCTGTGCGCTGCATTCAATTTCGCGGTAAAGCCCTGAGCCGAATAAACCGCGGCAGCGCAGCAATAATATTTTTGCACCCGCTTGAATAACACGTTCCGCCCATGCGGCATTGGGTATCAGGGCGCAGAATACTGCCGAAGAATTCGGCGGTAAAAAACAAGTTTCATTGGGAGGCATCGGTGTTTACTTCCTCTATTATTATTTCTGTTATTATTTTAGTATAATTGTGAATTTTATTTAACATGGTTTAATTACGCTAAAGCCGTGTTAAGCATCTTGTTTTTTTGTTTCAGGCAGCCTTATGTTTCAGGCTGCCTGAAACACATTTGCTGTATTTTTACCACACATCATTGGAAAAATAAAAATGGATTTGTTATTACGCATACAGCGTTTACCGGTTGGGCGGTTTCACTACCGCTTGTTGGTGGTTGTGGGTTTGGGTTGGCTGTTTGATGCCATGGATACGGGCTTAATCGCCTTTATCATGACTCGGCTGGCTGAAGACTGGCAGCTTTTGCCCACACAAAAAGGCTGGGTAGTGAGTGTTGGTTTTGTGGGCATGGCAATCGGTGCGGTGCTGGCGGGTGCGGTTGCCGACCGTATTGGCCGTAAAACCGTGTTTGTCGGCACATTATTAATTTACAGCATTGCCACGGCTTTGTGCGGCATTGCACCCAATTTGATGTTTTTGCTGATTTTCCGTTTTATCGTGGGCTTGGGCTTGGGCGGACAATTGCCGGTGGCGGTGAGTTTGGTGAGCGAGTACATTCCGGCAAAGGTGCGCGGACGGTTTATTGTGCTGCTGGAAAGTTTTTGGGGTTTGGGCTGGCTGGCAGCCGCGCTGATTGCCTATTTTGTGATTCCAAGTCATGGCTGGCAGGCGGCGTTTTTTATCGGCGGTATTCCTGCGGTTTATGCGTTGCTGGTGTGGTATGCCATTCCTGAATCCATACCGTATTTAATTATGCGCGGCAAAACCGAAAAGGCGCATCAGATTATCAGCAATTTGGAGCGTGAAGCCAATATTGAGGTTGTCAGCACCATTGAGGTTTTACCGGTATCGCAGCAATCGAATATTAGTTTTGCCCAGCTGTGGTCGCCGCCCTTTGCCAAACGCACGTTAATGTTGTGGTTAATTTGGTTTGGTATTGTGTATTCGTATTACGGCATTTTCACGTGGCTGCCCAGTATGCTGGTGCAGCAGGGCTTTAATATCGTGAAATCGTTTGAATACACGTTAATTTTGATTTTGGCGCAATTGCCGGGCTATCTGGCGGCGGCGTGGCTGGTTGAAAAATGGGGACGCAAAACCACATTGGCGGTGTTTATGGCGGCTTGTGCCGTGAGTGCTTATTTTTTCGGGCAGGCAGATTCAAACAATGGCATTATTGCGTGGGGCTGTTTGCTGTCGTTTTTCAATTTGGGCGCGTGGGGTGTGCTTTATACCTATACGCCCGAACAATATCCCGCCAATATCCGTGCGTTCGGTTCGGGATGGGCTTCTGCCATTGGGCGGGTTGCCGGCATTATCGTGCCGTTGGTGGTAACGCACATGATGAGTGCGGCCGGCGGATTTAACAGCGTGTTTTTGATGTTTACGGCTGTTTTTCTGGCGGTGGCGGCGGTTGTGTTGCTTTTGGGCGAAGAAACCCGAGGCAGAACATTGGAAGACATCAGCCGTTGATGCTTTTTTATTAAACCAAACGCGGCACATGATGTTTTGTGTGCCGCGTTTGGTTTTTTGTGCGATTAAATTATTGTGTCCATGCACCCAAAAACTCTGCCCAATGCGCACCGCTTTGCTGTTGCAAATGGGTTTTGAGTAAACGGATTTCTTGCTCGTAAGCGTCGGCATCTAAAAAGCCGCGCATGAGGTCAAAGCGCAAATACATTAAATAGGTGTTGGCGGCATCGGTTTCGCAATATTGACGGATTTCCGCCAACTCGCCGCGTTGATACGCTGCCCAAACTTGGCTGCCGTCCATGCCCAATTTGCCGGGGAATCCGCATAATTTTGCCATGTCGTCCAAGGGTGCGTTGGCGCGGGCTTGATAAAGTGCCAGTAAATCCATTAAATCGCAATGGCGGGTGTGGTAGCGGCTGATGTAGTTATTCCATTTAAAATCGCGGCTGTCGGCAAAATCACCCGCACCCATATCCCAATACCGCGCGGCACTGATGCCGTGAATTAAGCCGCGGTAATGCAATACCGGCAAATCAAAACCGCCGCCGTTCCAGCTCACCAATTGCGGCGTGTGGGTTTCCACCAATTCAAAAAACTTGGCAATTAATGTTTCTTCCGTGTCGCCGGTATCGCCGATGCTGCCGACACGGATTTTATCTTTGCCCCAGCGCATACAGCAGGAAATGGCTGCCACTTGCTGTAAATGCAAAGGCATAAAATCGCTGCCGCCGGTTTGGGCGCGGCGTTGCTGCTGCATCCACGTAACCACATCGTCGTCGCTTAACTCATTGCCCAGCTGGTATAAAATCCGAATACCGGCGGCATCGGGTATGGTTTCAATGTCAAAAGCCAAAATCGGAATCATCATATTTACCTCTCGGCAGCGGAGCGAATTTATCAGCGCGTTTATTTTAGTGCAGACGGCTTATCGTTATCACATATTTTTCACCCGAATGGATTACCACGCCGCAAACGGATGTTCATTTTCGGCAAACGGGCTGACAAAATAGCGGTCAATATCATCAGCGGTGTATTCGGATAATTTTTTTTGCCAGCGCGGGTTTTTGTCTTTGTCCACCAATAGCGCGCGGACGCCCTCTTGAAAATCACCGTTTTGGCAGCAATGCAAAGCCACAATTAATTCCATGCGGAAAATTTCAGGCAGCGATTGGCGCGGCGCAGATTCAAAAATACGCCACACCAAAGCCGCGGTTGCCGGACAGCCGTTTATATAATTATCAAACGCTTGTTTGAGCCAATTGTCGGTCTGATGCACTGCATTTTTATGCAGAAAATCATCGGTAGCGGCAAGCGAGCCTTGGTGAGTGATGCGGTGAATCAGCGCAGCGTGTTTCAATAACAGGCTTTCAGGCAGCCTGCCGGTGTTGTGGCAGCTTTGCAGCGTTTGGGCAGTCAGCGCGTGGTTGTCTTGCACGTTTTCTTGCCAATTGGTTTGCTGCAATGCAAAGAGCAGCGTGTTGTACGCATCGGCAGGCAGGGCAAAATCTGCCAAATTTCCAAGCAGTGCGTCATTGCCGTTAATCGGCGCACCCGTTAAGCCCAAAAATAAGCCGCTTCTGGCGGGCATGTGCGGTAAAAACCAAGAACCGCCGGCATCGGGAAATAAGCCGATATTGATTTCCGGCATCGCCATGCGCGTGGTTTCGGTAACAATCGTATAAGCGGCAGCCGCTGCCACACCCAAACCACCGCCCATAACAATACCGCTTGCCCACGCGATAATTGGCTTCGGATAAGTGTGTATTTGGTAATCCAGCGCGTATTCACGGCTGAAAAAATTCAAGGCATATTGATTGGGAAAAGCAGAATTTTCAAGCATATTGCCGTAAAGTGCACGAATATTGCCGCCGGCACAAAATGCTTTTTCGCCGCTGCCGCGAATCAACACCGCCGCAATATTCGGATTGTGCCGCCATTCGGTTAGCTGGGCAGACAAGGCTTCAATCATCTCGGCATTGAGTGCATTGAGCGATTTCTCATCGGCAAGCACGGCAACACCGATGCTTTTGCCATTTTGAGCGGTAAGCGTATCGAATAAAACGGACATCATTATCTCCTCAATGTGTGTTTTTGGTATTTTTATTAACCGCCATTATAGCGGCTTATTTTACAAGTCATAAATCCATAACATGAAAAAAGTGAGCGATTGCAGCTGTTTTTTTTGATTGGCTTTTCAGGGGCTGATTTTTCAGGCTGCCTGAAAACAAAAAGCCTGCTTTGGATTAAAGCAAGCTTTCGGTATAGTGGGGCTGTGCAGCAAAAAGCCCCATTCGTAGTGGGGCTTTTTGTAGTCAAGCCAGTCCTGGAAAGGAGTGGTCAGACAATGAAACTGTCTATTGCCGTAGGCAAGTTTCGATTGACTGTCAAAATTGACATTAGGGTTATCTTAATGTTAATCATGTTGATTAGTCAATAGAAATAAGCCAAAAACAAAAAACTTTGGTTTCCGTCAATCTTCGGGTTGGCGGTTTTTCTTTCCGCCGATTTAGAAACTGCCCGCCCGTTATCTTGATCTTGCCGTGTGCGGTGTCGTTGAAGCCGTTTCCTTATTGATTTTATTCATTTTCAAAAACCGACATCATGCTTTTTCTGCCACCACAAAAGCCGTGATGTAATCTGCTTCATCGGACAGGCTTAAATGGATTTTGCCAATGCCTCTTTCAGCAAGCCAGTTTTGCAAAGGGGTTTCCAGAATAAATTCAGGGCGGCCCAAGCGGTCATGCCCGATGCCGATGTTGTGCAGCGTAACCGGACTGCGCAAACCGGTATGCACCGCCTTGGAAAACGCTTCTTTTGCCGCAAAACGTTTGGCAAAAAACAAAGCATTTTGATGCGCCGACGGGCATTCCAAAAGTTCAATGCGCGTGAGTAATTTGGCTGCTACTGTTGCCACACCGTGGGTTTTGCATATTTTTTCCACACGGCTGAGGCTGACCAAATCGGTACCGATTCCATAAATCATTACTGTCTTCCTTTTATCTGATGTGCAAAAACCCCCGTTCTTCCAGTTCGGTGTTTTTTGCTGTTCACAGCAGAACGAACAAAACAGATATTGTGCACCCAATCACTTTAATATTCAAAGTCTTTAAATTTGGATGATGCTCAAACGGTGAATAAATTCGCAAAAGAACCCCATTTTTGGCTGTTTTCGTTTTGTGTTTAATTGGGTGTTGATGTATTAAAATAAATAATATCAAATAGATAACTTGTTTTAATTCAGTTATGCAAAAAATATTGATTGGCTGCCTGAAAAAGGTAAGCGTTTCGCAAAAATACGGTAAATGGTTTATTTCGGTATAAATCGAACAGGAGCAAAAAATCTGTGCGTTGGAAGGTGATGAGAATCAGCCATTGCCAATCAAGATAAATCTTTAATTTTCATTATTTGCTCTATGGCATTATCGATATTTGAGAAATCAATACCATTTAATTGACTAATATCCAAACTCCACCATTTTAATAATAAAAGCTTATCTATAGTATTTTTATCAAAGCGATATCGAATAATTTTTGCAGGATTCCCGCCAACAATTGCATAAGGAGGGATATTTTTAGTAACTATTGCACCAGCACCAACCACTGCGCCATGACCAATAGTAACGCCTGCTTTAATCATTGCATTATTACCAATCCAAACATCAGAACCAATACTCACTTTAGGGTGATGAATATGATGTTTAGATCGTTTTAATTTCTGATATTCCGGAATATTATTAAACCAATTGGCATTATATTGAAAAGTATGCGTGCTTAACCAATTTACAGGATGGTTAGCTAATCCAATTTGAATACCTCTGCCAATAGAGCAATATGCACCAATATAAACATTTGGATAAATAACACTATTCCAGTTGATAAAAGTATATTTATCAATGGAAACATTATTTTTTATTTGAACGTTGGGTGAAATATGCACAGGAGAACATAAAGATACTGTTGGGTGCAACATTGCGCTTGGTGAAATAGTAGATCCGCACTGAATCAGTTCATTGCGGTCTATATCTGATAATAAATACCAAGATCCATGAATAATAGCCATATTTTCTATTCAATTATATAAAGGTATCATGCAATATACTTGCGATAGCAGATACCGAGTGCTCTTTTTGGAATAATTCACGCGCTTGATTTTCAACCGATAACCGGGTTTTTCTATCAGAAATAACAGAAAAAATATGATTGGCAAATTTATCAGGGTCATTGGTTACCAAAATTGAATCAGGATAATTTTGGTAATTAATACCCTCAACGGCTTTGTGGGTAGCCACAATAGCTTTTCCATATGATAAAGCTTCAATAACTTTAATTTTCATTCCTGCGCCACCTAAAATAGGTGCAATACAGCAAGCTGAAGAATGATATAAAGGAGCTAAATCAGGAACAATACCTAAAATGGCTAAATTAGGGTATTGATTCCAATCAATATCTTTGGTTCTAGAAATATTCCCTGCAATTGCAATTTTTATATCTTTTTTCAAAAGAAGTAATTTTGGAAGAATTTCATTAAGAAACCATTGTAGTCCGCTGATATTAAAATTAAGCAATGACCCAACATACAAAATATCATAATTATAATAAATAAAATTTACCTGTTGAGAAATAGGGGGTATAAAAGCAGGTATCGTAACTACTTTTTTATCGGGTGATACAATCTGTTTAAATAACTCAGCTTCTAATGGATTTATTGCTAATAAAATATCGGCGCGATTTAATGCTTTATGTTCACTTTCACGAAAACAATCTAAATCAATATCCATATTTATCTTATTGATTTCTTGATCTTCTTTTATAAAATTAGTCTGATAATCATGCGTATCAATAATAATTTTTCCTTGATAGTTATGGGGAATAACACGAACTGTTTTTGTATAATTCAAAAATAAGTAATCAAATTTTTTCTCTGCCAATCGTTTATTGATGAATCGAACAATTTTATCAGGGCAGCTATATTTATTGGATATTTCATTTCTAGTATTTTTTCGTATAAATAATTTAGTTATTTTGCTTTTTAATCGATTTAGCTTTGATAAATTATCAAATTTTGGATCTTTAAAAACACTCACATTAGTGATATTGGGATAAACAGATAGTAGCTCTTCAGCTAAATCAGTACTACTTTTATCTTTAAAACTAGTGTTTAAAGCGACAAGCTCCACTTCAAAATAATTATCGATTAACCAGCGAATAATAGTGTCAATACGTAATTGGCTACCTCTGTATATAGGGTAAGGGAGTAATGGAGATAATAACAAAACCTTTTTCTTTTTTTCTACCTTTTTCCCTAAAATATGAACAATATCAAAATCGATTAATTTAGTTTCATTTCTAAATGATTCACCGCTTTGAATTAATTCTGTTTCAAATCGGCCAAAAGAGTAAACAGAATGAAGTAGGTGATATAGAAAGCAATTGATTTTTTCTGAATTGGATTTTTTCTTGTTATGTAGATGAATCACTGCATCTGCTATTGAATGGCAAGCAATAGCCAGACCATCATGCGCATAAAAAGCATTACCCAAACATAAAACTTGTTTCCCAAATAGTAAACCGCTTAAGCCAACTCCAGAGTTAATTAAAATAATAGTATTTGAAATTTCGATTAAATCATATACGTTAGTATCATCAGGTACATAAAATATATTATCTGATTTAATTGGATAATAAGTAGTCTCTAATGGGTGCTTTTTGAGGAGAAAAATCCATTCAGAATTAGTTTTATCATTTATTTGTTTATCAATTTGATGAATATCATTGATAAATTTCGCTACTGATTCTGCAAACCCTGAAAAATATTTAATAACTGTATCGTTGGGACGTTGTAAGGGAACAAAAATTACTTTTTTGCCTTGCATTCCTATTTTTTGGCGTAGAACTTCTCCACTCAATCGCTCACTTTGTTTTTCTAAGTTATTTAGCCCACAACGGAATTCTTTAATATAATCTATAACTTCTAAATTTTGTTCATCAGTTAAAGGCTTATCCCATGATTTTGGGTGATAGCTTTCAGAATCAAAATTGAAACCGGAATCAAAAAACCATGAATTTGGCAGTGCACCACGATCACTGGTTATTGTGGTAATGTTTTTCTCTTTTAATTTTTTGTAACAAGTTAATCGTTTATTGTTTCCATATGGATTAGGCATTAAAACTTGATCTATTTTATGACTATTTATAAATTCAACAAGCTCCATTACTTTTGGAAAATCATGCTCTCTTTTATAAGTTATATCTCCCAATAATTCAATAACTTGATAAATAGATTTACAGAAACTGCTGTTTTCTTTAGATAAAATAAGTGTTTTCATTAAAAATTACCGTCCATACCAATCATCAAATCGTACAATATCGTCTTCGCCCAAATACGTCCCTGATTGTACTTCAATTAATTCCAGCGGAATTTTCCCCGGATTTTTTAAACAATGTTTCACACCAACGGGGATATAAGTGGATTGATTTTCAGTCAGTATGCGTGTTTCATCACCAATCATGATTTCAGCCACACCCCTAACCACAACCCAATGTTCTGAACGGTGGTGATGCATTTGAATTGATAATCGGGCATCGGGATTAACCACAATTCGTTTCACTTGGAAACGATCGCCGTGTTCCAGAGTGAGATAAGTTCCCCACGGGCGGTGGGTTAAGCTATTTTCAGTGGCTTCTTTCACCTTATTTTTCAGTAGTGTATTTACCAGCTTTTTGGTGCTTTGTGTGGTATCTTGGTGTTGCACCAACAGGGCATCAGGTGTTTCTACAATCACCAAGTCTTGAACACCTTGTGCGGCGATGAGCCGATCGGTGGTTGAGTAGATAAAACAGTTGCTGACATCATCAATATGAATGCGCCCAATGGTAATATTATTGGATTCATCTTTTGGGTATAAATGTGATAAAGAATCCCATGAACCAATATCCGACCATTCTGTTTTCAAAATTGCCATGGCGGCATGGCGGGTGTTCTCCATAACCGCATAATCCACAGAATCACTGCCGCTTTTTTTAAAGGCTTCTTTATCAATACAAATAAATTGATTTTCTTGCGTTTGGTTTTGCATGGCGCGGCAACATGCCGAATAAATATCGGGGCGGAATTGATTCATTTCGGTTAGAAATAAATCGGTATCAAATAAGAAGATGCCGCTGTTCCAATAATAATTGCCCGCATCAAGGTATTCTTTTGCCTTAATTTTGTCAGGTTTTTCATGAAATTTTTCAATACGGTAAATTAAATCCGGCTCGATTGTGTCTGATTTTTGCAGGTAGCCGTATCCGGTATGTGCTGACGTGGGTTTTATGCCCAGTGAGATTAATAAGGGTTGATGTGTGCGTTGGGCAACAGAATGAATTAAATCTGCAAAAACAGAATTATCTTCAATAAAATGATCCGCCGACATAATCAGCAATTGGATATTGGCTTCCTTTTCGGGCGGGCACAATTCCCGTGCTTTTAGTGCAGCCAACATAATTGCCGCTGCCGTATCTTTGCGCTCCGGTTCTAAGATAATGGTTGCGTTGATGCTGATTTCGTTCAATTGTGACTGGAGAATGAAGCGATGTTGTTCATTGCAGATAATAATCGGTTGCTCGCATTGGATATTTTGTAAGCGATGAAGGGTATCTTGTAATAATGAACTGTTTTCATTCAATCGAAGAAATTGTTTCGGATAGCTTTGTCTGGAAATGGGCCAAAGCCGAGTCCCTCCTCCCCCCGACATGACGACAGGAAAAATTTTCATTTTATGCTCCTGACGTTAGAAAACTGAAGCCGAATTCACTTGCAGTTAAGTAGTTCACAATCAATCCCCCTTACAAAAAAGAAATACTTCATATTGGCTAAGACATGATAAATAGCAGTATCAAATTGATTCAATTAAAAGATTTTTACGATTATATTATAATAACATTATAATATAATTTCACACACAACGTTAAGTGAAATTATTTTGTATTCCAAAATTTTTTTTGATTTGTATCAAAAAAATGCGCCACCCATTCGGTGGCGCAGATTATTTCTACTATGTTCATCATTGCTTTTGTGCCAAATACCGCCGCACTGCTGTTTGCCATGACTCGGGCGTTTGCAATTGCATTTCGCCGCTGATGATGTTTACTGCTGCTTGGGTGGTAGTGGCTTCGGTGAGTTTTTCGTTGCTTGCGGCATCGCGAATGATGTAGCCGCACTTCAGATAGGTTTCATACTCCAATAGGCGCAATTCTACTTGCAGCTTTTGTCCAAACTGTGCCGGCCGTATGTACTTCAAATCCATTTTGATGATGGGCCAGCCGAAGCCGTGTTCCCGCATAACGGTGTAATCGTATTGCAGTGCAGACAAAAAGGCGCAGCGGGAAACTTCCAAATATTTAACGTAATGTCCGTGCCAGACGATGAACATGCTGTCCACATCAAAAAAAGGCACGGTGATGTCGGTGAAATGACTGCAATAAGCCGATTCAGTGCGGCGCATGTTGATTCCAAAAGTCGTAAAAATTAAACCATTGCAATGGGGCTAAACGGCACATGGCGGTGAGTTCATCGGCAAAATTCTGTGCCAATTCAGATATTTTTTCTTGGCGGTTTGTTCGCTGCCATTGTGGTGTGCCGGCGAATTTCTTTAAATGTAATTCATATTGATTTTGTTTTTTAAGACAAAATACGGTGTTGAGCGGTGCTTTTAATAAACCCGCCAATAGCCACGGCCCCTGCGGCAATTGGGCAGATTCTCCCAAAAACAATACTTCTGTGGTTTTGTCACCGCGAACGGGTATTCGGTCGGCGGCGATTGCCAGCCATTCGCCGCGCTCAAGGCGTTTTTGCAGGTCCAGCATTAAGGCGGCATCTAAATCGGTTACTTGAATTAAATGTATGTCATCAGCACCGGCTTCTTTTAATGCCTGATTAAATGCTTGGGCATGGCGGCTGTGTACCAATACGTTCAAAACAAAACCTTGATGATGATGCACCAAGGCGCGGCAGATTTCGGTATTGCCTAAGTGAGCGCAAATAAAGATTTGCCCGTGCTGCCGCTCGCGGATGCTGCGGCGAATGTCGGCGTAAATATCATCGGGGTCGTACAAATTCAAGTCGGCATAGGTGATTTTGTGTTGCCACACGGAGAAACGGTCGGTAATGGCTTCGGCAAAGGCAAGAAATTGCCGCCATACCGCGCTTTGTTTCGGCAGGCTGACATCGGGGCAGCGGCGGCGCAAGCGTGTTTGGTAATCGCGGATACATCGGCGTTGATGCGGTGCGGTCAGAAAAAAATACGGCAATACGGCATAAATACACAAGCGCAATAAACTCGGCGGGCAATGGCATGCCAGATGGGCGGTCAGCCGCAGGAAAAAACGGCTGCCGCGTTCATTGTGTGCCGCCCAATGATTGGGTGAATTGGCTGTTTTATTCATGAAAAGGCTGCCTGAATAACCGCCGCCGCAGCATTTTAAAAAACAAGCGTGCGTGCATTTTGGAAATTAAGCCATTGTCTGCCCATACGCGAAAATGGGATACGCCACCGTCAATGTAGCGCACCGGTGTGTCAATCCACACCATTGGGATACCGCGCCAATGGGCGTGTACCAAAATTTCGGTGTCAAAATCCATGCGGTTGCCCAAATATTCTCGGCGCACAATCGGCATAACGGCGGCAAGCGGATACACGCGAAAGCCGCACATGCCGTCTTTCAATTGCAGTGAGCCGCTGTTTACTGTAATCCAAAAGTTGGTGATTTTTCGCCCATATAGCCGCGACTTGGGCGCATCGCTGCCGTATAGGGGGTGTGCACAAATCAAAGCCTCGGGTTGTTGTTCGGCGGCGGCGGTGAGCTTGGCTGCGTCTGCCAAACAATGCTGTGCATCGGCATCAACTTGCAATACATGGGTAAACCCTGCCCATTGAGCAGCCAGCAGACCCATTTTCACCGCACTGCCTTTGCCGCCGTTTTTTGCCCGCTGCAAAATGGTGATGTTTTCGTCGCATTCAGACAATCGGTGCAGCACGTCTCGCGATGCCGCGTCTGAACCGTCGTCCACAATATACACGGGATAGCCTTGCGCGCGCATGGCTGCTGCCACGATGCCGATGCTTTGCAGGTGGTTGTAATGCGGGATTAGGGCAACCAATTTCACGCCGCCGCCCCTTCTTTGGTTTGGAAAACAATGCGCCCGCCGGCACACACGGCATCTGGTGTGCTGATTTGAAATAGCAATTTGTGTTTATCCGTTTGCCACGTTAAATGGATGGTTGCGGCATCGGCAGGGCGCAGGAAATGCTGAAATTTGAGGTTTTCTACGCGCAACACCGGCTCTTGAGGCAAAGGCAGGATTTTGACCAAATCCATTACCCACTGCAATTCCACGACACCCGGCACCAAAGGAAAAGTATCAAAATGGCCGCTGAAATAAGCCAAATCCAGGGGTATGGCTGCCTGAAAAAACCATTCATTTTCCGATTGTGATTTTTCAGGCAGCCATTGCGCTTGTATCGGGCGTTTCTGCCACAGCATTGCTACATCGCGCGCCAAGATTTTGCCTTGCTGATTGCGCGGCAAGGCGGTTTCAAAACGCCAATAACGCGGGCATGCCGGTGCATCAATCTGCTGAAGCAAACGGTTTTTTAAATGTGCGACCAATGCCCTGCGCCCTGATTGACGATAGGCTTGAATGCCTGCTGCATTTAATGCAACCCACGCGCCCAAGCGGTTTTTTTGCGGGTGTTGTGCGCAAACGGCATCGGCAATCCATTCATCGGCGATTAGGGCTTGTTCCACTTGCGCCAAAGAATAGCGTTTGTCGGCAATTTTAATTAAGCGGTCATGCCGCCCCATGATTTGAAAACCGTTGTCATGGTGTTGAATCACATCACCGGTTATCTGAGAATCTTGACACCACGGACTGCGCACCGACAATATGCCTGTGTCGTCAGTTTGGGCGTGTACATCGGGTAAAAATTGCCAAGTATTCGGGTATTGGCGAGCGGCAATCACACCTGTTTCGGTGCTGCCGTAAATTTCTGTTGCCGCGGGCAAACCCAAATCCATGATGTTTTTTGCCGCATCAACGGGCAGCACGCCGCCGCCGCAGATAAATTGGGTGTGTACCAATAGATTTTTGTCGCTGTTGTTATTCAATAAGGCGTTGAGTAAAGTGGGACTGACCACGGCGATGTTGTTGGGATAATGCGCCGCATATTCCAACAGCAATTCGGGATAAACACATTGACGGCGCAGTATCGGCCAAGCGGCAATCAGCGGCAGCATAATGCGAAACGTGAGTCCATACAGGTGCTGCGGTGAAACACTGCCGATAACCGCGTCGGGCGAATGGTGATGCCCGTCGGCAAAGCGTGTCCAATGTGTTTTCAGGCAGCCGCTGAGTGCGTGCGCCTCAAGCAGCATTTGTTCCCATGTTTTTACCACCCATTTGGCATCGCCGCTTGAGCCGGAAGTTTTCAGCAGAATGCGTGCATCGGGTTGAAATACGGCATGGGCATAAGCAGCAGCGGCAGTGCCGTGATTGTGTTTTTCCAAAAACAGGCGCATTAATTCGTTTGCGCGCCAATGCGGTAAATGGGCGGCAATATCATCGCTGTCGGTGAGCCAAATATCGGCGTGTTGTTCTGCATCGGCAATGGCGGCAGCGGTTTTGCTGCCGGGCAGCACGGCTTGGATTCCCGCAAAATGACACGCCAGCAAGGCGTATGTCATTAAGGCGGCATCATCACACCAAACGGCAGCGCGTTTTATCACGTTGTCGGTTAAATTTGCCGCCAAATGCGCCGCCGCGTTGAATGCGTCTTTGCGGCCTAATAATGGGTCCAGTGCCAGCGGTTTGTCTTCGATGTGTTCATCGCAGGACAAAACACAGTCTTTCCATGTCAAAGTTTGCTGCAATACCAATGTGATTTCCTTTTTTCAGGCAGCCTGTTTGCTTTGTGTGATGAATTCACTTAAAACGCGGATTTGTTTGTACACGTGCTGATGTGCTGAAAAAATCATCAGCACCAATCGGCGGCAGGGTTCATCGAATTTTCAACACAAAATACCGATACAGCCATTCTGCACCAAACAGTAAACCCATTAATAAGTAAGCAATCACGCCGGTGTATATTGCCCAAGCAGACCATGCAGCGGTTGCAATCAAATACAAAGTAATCAACGCATTGAATACAAAGAAGCCGCACCAAATCAGCGTTACCTTGCGGGTATAGCGCACGCCCGATTCGGGCAAATCAGGATGTTGCAAACGCGCCAGCCGTTCAATCAGGCTTTGCGAGCTGAATAAGCTGCCGCCGAACAAAGCCAGCATCAATAGATTGACGGCAATCGGATACCAATACATGGCATCAGGCTGCCTGAAAAGCCAAATAAGCACAAAAAACAGTGATAAAACAAAAGCAAGCAGCCGCTGAGGCTTGTGCCGGCTGAATACGGCGCGCGAACCCCAAAGCATTGCCATGCCCAGCGCAAGCCACGGAAACCAGCCTCGGTCTTGCCCGAAAAACCACAATAAAGGATAGACAATGCTGATGAGCGCGAGAAGCCGATGCAACATGGCTTTATTCAGCCGGTTCGGATTGGGTTTTTTGCAATACCGCGTTAATCACATCGTTTACGGTGCGCACGCTGCGAAAATCGTCTGCCACGAGTTTGTAGCCGGTTTTGCGTTTGATGTAGTCAATTAAATCAATGGCATCAATGCTGTCAATTTCCAAGTCTTCATATAAATTGGTTTGCGGTGTGATTTTTTCGGCATCAATTTCAAATAATTCTGTTAATGCGTCAGTCAATATCTGGGTGATTTCTTCCTGATTTAACATAACATACTCCTTATTTCTTGCTTTGCGCCGCAACAAACGCCGCTAAAGTTTTAACACTGTAAAAATGCGCACGCAATGCCGTGCTGTCATTTTCAAAAGTGAAACCAAAGGCTTTTTGCACTGCCAAGCCCAATTCCAAAGCGTCCACCGAATCCAAGCCCAAGCCCTCGCTGCCGAACAGCGGTGCGGCGGTGTCTATGTCTTCGATGCCGATGTCTTCCAGACCCAAGCTGTCAATAATCAATTGTTTTATTTGCTCTTCCAAGGTATTCATGCGGCAGTTTCCTTATTAAAATAGTCTTCCAAGTATTGATTCAAGCGGCGCGAGGCAATCGGCAGCGGCTTTTCAGCCAGCCAAGCTTGCGGGTCGATGTCTTCGCCCACCCGAAATTCATAGTGCATTTGAATGCGCGGTATGCGATACCACGGCTGTCCTTTTTTTAAACTCGGCGGATTTTGCTTGATCACAATCGGTGTGATGATGCGTGCGCTGCGCAAGCCCAATGACACCGCGCCGCGATGAAAGCGCACCACGCCGTCCCAATTGGTGCGTGTGCCTTCAGGAAAAATCAAAAGACATTGCCCACCTTGCAAAATAGCATGAATCTGCGAGAGCAAGGCTTCCGATTCGTCATTCACCACAAAACCGCAGGCGCGGATTGGGCTGGTCATCACCAGATTGCGCAATAAATCACGTTTGACGACGCAATTTGTTTGCGGCACAAAACTCAATAAAAACACCACGTCCAATAAAGACGGGTGGTTTGCCAGCAATAATTGACCCGGTCTGCCCAAGCGTTCTGCACCGTGCAATTCATAGCTTAAAATGCCCGACTTCACCAGATAAACAACAAACAACCGCCAAATGCCCGCCACCAAACGGCGTGCGCGCAGCTGGCGCGGGACATTACCGGCGGTGCTGATTAAGGTGTAGGGCAGTAAAATCAGCTTGAACAATAAACCGGCAGCACCAAACAGCACAAAGGCGAATAAAGTGGCAAACAACCGCCGCCACCAATTCGCCCGTGTTCGCCAACTCATCGTGTCCATTGCCATAACCATTGCCTGTCGGCATAATTTTGCCGCAATACAGCGGGCTTGTTTTCTTCAGCCAAACACACATGACGAATCCAATGCAGCGCACCCCAATAGTCGCCGGCTTTTTCCGCCGTTTCAGCGGCTGCCTGGAAACGCAATCGGCAGGCATCGCCCGCGGTTAATACCGCTGCAAACGCATAAGCAAACGGCGCACGCTGTGCTTGCGGTAAATCGTATTCAGACGCAATGGGTTCATCAACCACCGCCAGCAATACCCGTTCAGCACCTTCTTGCAATAAAATGCAGGCTTCTGTAAACGCCGCTTCAAAATGATCTTCCGCGCTCAAAGCCGTGTATTCGCTCATGTCTTGGTGTAGCATCGACCATTGTGCGGGCAGCGCATTGTGTACCGATAAGCCAAACGAGGTTGGCGACACACCTTCCCCGCGCAGCAAGGACAGCCACAGCGCAAAACTGCGGTTGATTTCACCGTCGTGCGAAGCATATACCAAGGGACAATGCTGATTGTCTGCCAGTAAAGGATGCGCCGCCGCAAACATTAACCGTGCCGCACCGCTTAACCGTCGCCGCTGAATCGGCGGCAAAAAATCCAAATTCGGCTTGGTTTCAGGCAGCCCGTTAATCCATTCAGGGTGCTGCGCCCAACGCTGCCAATCTTGGCGTTCACTGAAAAACGGACACACCGCACGCCAAGCGGTCAGGTTAAAAGATACTTCAATCATCGGTTATTTGGTTGCGCGGGTAATGGTTGGTTTTGCTTTATCGAATAATAGTAACAACAATAACCATTTATGGTTTTGTTATTATTTCAAGCGATTAACAAAATATTACCATAAATGCGTTATTGAGACTTACTCAGCGCGAAATATATTTCAGCAGCATAAAATGGCTCATGCCCGCTTTGCCTTGTTTTTCTGTTTGCCACTGTGCCGGTATTTCGGGCAGTTTGCCCGCTTCCAAATAAACCAGTGCACCGTCATTCAAACAGGACGGCAGCCGCGAAAACAGCATTGCCCATTCTTGCCACGCAAACGGCGGATCTAAAAACACCACATCAAAACGCTGCGGCGCGTGTTGTAAAAACACCAAGCCATCGGCGGCAATGATTTCAACCGCAGGCAGTGCCAATAATTCGGCATTGCGCCGCAATTGCTGTGCCACTGTGCGCTGCTGCTCCACCAAATAAACGTGTTTGGCGCGGCGTGATGCCGATTCAAAGCCGAGCGCACCGCTGCCGGCAAATAAATCCAACACACATTTCCCGCTCAAATCCTGCCCCAGCCAGTTAAATACGCGTTCGCGGACACTGTCGGCAGTGGGGCGCAAGCCTGTTGCGTTTGGAAAAGCGATTTTACGCCCGCGGTGGCTGCCGCCGATGATGCGGATTTGGTTGCGGTGTTGTGTGTTCATTTTAAAAATACAGATGATGGTTGTGCTGAATTTTAGCCGAATTTTCGGCTTGCCTGAAACGGCGTCTGCTCATAAAATACACAACCTCACAGCTGTTTGATTTTCAATTGATTTATCGGAAATAAAATGGCTGTACCGCAGCGGCTGCCTGAAACCCCAATCATGGTTTTTCAGGCAGCCGTGTTATACGTTTTTCACCCAACAAAGGAATGATACCGTTCATGAATCAAGTTACTAAATTGTTTATCGCGTTAATGGGCTTCACCTTAGCCGCTTGCGGCGGCAATACTGCCGACAGCCAAACAACACCCGCCGCGTCTGCCGTTACTGCTTCGGATACCGCTGCCAATACCGATGGTTTGCCGCAAACCGAAGAGCTGAATATCTATAATTGGTCGAATTATGTGGACGAAAGCACGGTTACTGATTTTGCCAAAGCCAATCAGATTAAGGTTAATTACGATCTCTACGAAAACAATGAAACGTTAGAAGCGAAGGTGCTTACCGGCAAATCCGGTTATGATTTGGTTGTGCCGGGCATTGCCTTTTTGCCGCGCCAAATTAACGCGGGTGCGTATCAAAAAGTACACAAAGACTTGATTCCGAATTATCAAAACATTGATCCTGCGTTGCTGAAAATGATGGAAACCGCTGATCCGGGCAATGAATATGCCGTGCCGTATTTCAGCGGTGTAAACACTTTGGCGATTACCGATAAAGGCAAAGAATTATTGGGCGGCGTGCTGCCTGAAAACGGCTGGGATTTGCTGTTTAAACCCGAATACACCCAGAAGCTGAAATCCTGCGGCATTGCGCTGTGGGATACGCCCAGCGAAATGTTTCCGATTATATTGAATTATTTGGGCAAAGACCCCAAAGGTGCTTCGCCTGATGACATCAAAGCGGCGGCAGCGGTATTGGAAGGTATTCGCCCTGATGTGAAACGCTTCAGCCCGTCGGTTATTGATGAATTGGCGCGCGGCGATGTGTGTTTGGCAGCGGGCAACGGCGGCGACTTGAATATGGCAAAAGCCCGTTCGGAAGAAGTGAAAAATGAGGTTGGTATTGAAGTATTAACACCGAAAGGCATGGGCTTTTGGATTGAATCTTGGCTGATTCCGGCAGACGCGAAAAATGTGTTAAACGCCCATAAATACATCAACAATACACTCAACCCTGAAGTGGCGGCAAAAAACGGCAATGAAGTAACATTTGCACCTGCCAGTTTGCCCGCCCGTAAATTGATGAACCCGGAATTGGTTGCCACCCGTTCCATCTTCCCGTCGGTTGAAGACATGAGCAATGGTTTTGTGATGCCGCAAATGAGCGATGATGCGAAAAAACTCACCGTGCGGCTGTGGCAGCAAATTAAAGTGGGCAAATAAAGCAAACACCCAATATTTCCTTTTTTATCAAAAACAGCTTGTATTCGCAGTACAGGCTGTTTTTTTATTGGGCTAGTGATAAATAGGTAAATAGTAACGTTATTTATTATGATTGATTTTATTTACAGTGCGAAATCATTCCACAGAATAGAATGCAATACTTTTGAAACAAAGCAGAATTATATTGGATGAGGGTTTGCCGGAATTGTATTCAAGTCTATCCGTAAAAACCAATAAGCTATTTATTTTAAAAAATTTGAAAAATTTAAAGGTTCAATAATGAGCAATATTGATGAAGTTTGTAAGCAAATTTATAACGAAGTTCCTCATGCGATTGGTGTGGCGGTGGTGGATACCGATTCGGCAATGATTCTGGGTGTGTATCATGAAGTGCCGCATTTTGATCAGGAATATTTAGATGCGGTGGCGGGTGCTGCAGTGAATATGGTGCGTGGCCGGAATACTTACGCCGTTGAAGACATGATTGCCGAGCGGCGAGGAAAAACAGTACAGCGCAATTCGGTGACAGAAATGCAGATGAACATCGGCAGCACTTTCCATTTTATGGCGGCTGTTCCGGGCAAGCCTTACGCATATGCGTTTTTGATTACCGAACAAAAAGCCAATTTGGGTTTGGGTTGGCGAGCGATTCGTAACGCTTTGCCGGCAATCGCCGGGTGCTGTCTCTAAAACCATCAGTTATTTGTGCATCAATTAAAAAAAACGGTATTTCATAGGAAATACCGTTTTTTGTTGATAATACAGCCGAAATATCGGATATTGTCTGCTGTTGCCAGGTGTTTCGGCTGCATAATTGCACTGCACCGTGAACGGTGTGTGATTGCTTCAACAGTAAAGGTATATTTTATATCGGTGTTGGTGTTGTTCTGTTATATTCTTCATCTGAAATAATATTATTAACTGCTATGGAATCATTTGTTATGAACCGCAAATCACTTTTTGCCGCTGTTATCGTGTTTCTGAGTCTTGGCGGCAGGGTATCTGCCGCACCGAATGAAATTCAAATACGCAATGAAACCCAAGGTACGGTAATCGCTGCCGCTCCTGAATCATTGCTTGCCCGCGCTGATGTGCAGCGGTTTATTGATGCGCAAACCAAAAAGGGTCTGGCACGCGGTGAATTGGAAACCTTGTTTGCCAATGCGGTAAATAAGCCCGGCATTATCGCTGCGATGGATCGCCCGAGCACCTCTTCGCCTTGGTATCGTTTTCGTGCCAATCATGTCAGCGGAAAAAGAATTAAAGACGGTCAGTGGTTTCAGCAAGAATATGCTTCGGTGCTGGCTGCGGTATCGCGCCAATACGGTGTACCCGAAACGTTGATTTTGGCAATTCTGGGTATTGAAACCCATTACGGCACAGTTACCGGCTCATTTCGCGTTGCTGATGCACTCACAACGCTGGGATTTAACTATCCGCGCCGTGCCGAATTTTTTCAGCAGGAATTGGCGGAATTTCTGCAATTGGTTGGTGAAGAGAAGCGCAGCCCGTTTGATTTTCAAGGCAGTTATGCCGGCGCGATGGGTATGCCGCAGTTTATGCCCTCAAGTTACCGCAAATGGGCGGTGGATTGGGACAAAGACGGCAAGCGTGATATTTGGAATAATGTCGGCGATACCGCTGCCTCGATTGCCAATTACATGAAACAGCACGGCTGGCAAACAGGCAAGCCCATGGCGGTGCGCGTGGGCATGAACATCACGCCGCAGCTGCAAACGCTTATTGATGACAAAACCGAGCTGAAATACACCGCCGGACAATGGCGGCGCATGGGTGTGTTTGTTCCGATGCAAATTGCCGATGCTGATTTGGGTGTGCTGTATCAATTGGAAGTAACACCGGGTGAATATGAGTATTGGCTGGGCTTGAATAATTTTTACACGGTTTGGCAGTATAATCACAGCCGCTATTACGTTCACGCCGTGCGTGATATTGCCAATGCTTTGGGCGGTGAATTGTAATTATTTTTCAGGTAGCCTGAATGAATGCGTTAATTAAATACATTTACAGGCTGCCTGAATTCTGTTTTTGGGTAACAACAATATGGCATACCAAGTATTAGCCCGCAAATGGCGGCCGAAAAAATTTGCTGATTTGGTCGGGCAAGAGCATGTGGTCAAAGCATTGGTGAACGCTTTGGAAAAAGGGCGGCTTCACCATGCTTATTTGCTCACGGGTACGCGCGGGGTGGGCAAAACCACGATTGCACGGATTTTGGCAAAAAGCCTGAATTGCCCTGATGCGGCTGCGGGTGAACCTTGCGGCGTGTGCAGCAGCTGTACCCAAATCGACAGCGGCCGCTATGTGGATTTGCTGGAAATTGACGCCGCGTCCAACACAGGCATCGATAATATCCGCGAGGTTTTGGAAAACGCCCAATATGCGCCCACACAAGGGAAATACAAAGTCTATATTATTGACGAAGTGCATATGCTTTCTAAAAGCGCATTCAATGCCATGCTCAAAACGCTGGAAGAGCCGCCCGAGCACGTCAAATTCATTCTTGCCACCACCGATCCGCACAAAGTACCGGTAACCGTATTGAGCCGCTGTTTGCAATTTGTGCTGCGTAACCTTAATGCTTTGCAAGTGCGCGATCATTTGGCGCATGTGTTGAAAACCGAAGAAATCGGCTATCAAGATACCGCGCTGAATTTATTGGGGCGCGCCGCCGCCGGCTCTATGCGCGATGCCTTGAGTTTGCTGGACCAAGCCATTGCCATGGGTTCAGGCAATGTAACGGAAGCCGATGTCCGCAATATGATTGGTGCGGTGGATCACAGCTATTTATACGATTTGCTGCGTGCATTGGCATCACAAAACGGGCAAGCCCTGATGGATAAAGCCGCTGAAATGGCAAGCCGCGCCGTGGGTTTTGACAATGCCTTGGGTGAGTTGGCGTTATTGTTGCAGCAATTGAGTTTGCTGCAAGTGGTGCCGAGTGCCATTCCTGCCGATGATCCCGATTATGCCGCTTTGCAGCAGTTGGCGCAGCAATTCAGCAGTGAACAATTGCAGTTGTATTATCAATGTGCCATTCGCGGCAAACAAGACCTCACCGCCGCGCCCGATGAATACGCAGGGTTTGTGATGACTTTGTTGCGTATGCTGGCATTTGCGCCGATGGCGGCAGCGGCACAGCCTGTTGATGGGCAAATTATCGGCAGCGCACTGCACAATCCGGAAACAACACCTGCCCCAAAGCCTGAAACGGCGGCGGCAAATGTCAGCAAGCCTGTGCCGCCGATTGAAGCCACACCGATTGCCGCTGTTTCATTGCCGAATAATGATGCGGATTTGGGTGAAACCGTATCGACCATTGCCGCTACCATTACCGCCGCCGATACCGATTTACTGCCGCAAGCAAATGCGCCAGAAGCCGAATTGAAATCGGCATCACCGTTGCAGAATGAAACACAAACAGATAACGCAGCGGCAGATGAAGACAGGCTACCTGAAAGATCAAATAAATTTGCCGACGAGCAGCCGCCCAAAGTTAGCCAACCCTTGCCTGAATTGACCGCTGATAACTGGTCGGACATTCTGAAAATAATTGCACCGAAATTGGGTGCAGCGCAGATGTTTAGTCAGCATTCAGCGATAACGGCGTTTCAATCTGAAAATGGCGAATTAACGCTGGCATTGGCGGCTCAGGGCAACGCCACATTCAATAAACAAAATTTAAACCGATTAAGCACGGTTTTATCTGAGGCATACGGGCGTGAAATACGTGTGCAAATCCAAAAACGGGAAGACAATCACCCGGAAACACCGCAAATGCAGCAGCAGCGGTTAGACCAAGAAGCCCGACAGCAAGCTTTGCAATTATTGCAATCAGATCCAACCGCGAGTGCATTGGAAAAAGCCTTTTCAGGCAGCTGGATTCCCGAAAGTCTGGTTTTAAAACAACCATGAATACCGAAACAAAATCATCGTATAAACAACCTGTTTCCGTGTTGGTTTTGATACATGACGCGGCGGAGCGGATTTTACTGTTGGAACGTGCCGATAAACCCGGTTTTTGGCAATCGGTAACCGGCAGCTTGGCGTGGGGCGAAACCCCGTTTCAGGCAGCCTTACGTGAATTGGCGGAAGAAACCGGTTTGTGTGTGCCGGCGGCGCAATTACGGGATTGGCATCAAACGCAAGATTATGAGATTTACGCACATTGGCGGCATCGCTACGCACCCGGCGTTACCCGCAATACCGAGCATGTATTCTCTGTGTGTGTGCCGTCTGATGCGCCGATTGTGTTGTCTGAGCGTGAACATTTGCGTTATTTATGGTGTGATTTAAACACCGCTGCTGCCAAAGTATTTTCTCCGTCTAATCGTGAGTCTCTGTTGCAATTGCCGCAGTATATACATCGCGGCAACAGATGATGCAGCTGGTTGTTTTTGCGGCAATATACATCAAACAAATTTCTTTTTTAATCACGCAGCAATCCAAAACAATCAAGCCCTGTACGGTACGGTAGAAAACGGACTATTGTGTAAGAATTACCCGCGTTGTTTACACTTTTCATCAAAATAAAAATATTTCTCTAGTACCTCGTATGGTGTCGCCCCGTTAAGCGATTTATGAGGCTTCACCGTATTGTAGTAGTTGATGAAGCGATTTAGCTCCAGCTTTCGATGCTCACTGTCCTGAAAGCGTGTTTTATCGTGCCACATCTGCATCAACGTCCTGATAACCCGCTCTGCCTTACCATTGGTCTGTGGGCGGGCAACTCGGGTAAATTTTTGATTGATGCGATGTTCTGTACAGAC
>NZ_JQKE01000029.1 GCF_000745895.1 Stenoxybacter acetivorans DSM 19021
CCGTCATCGACTTCGTAGGTGGCTTTTACTACTTTCTTTTCTCCCTCTTTCAGTTTTTGATAAGCGGGATCTGATGAGTCAAAACTCCATGTGCCGTTTTGGTTGAGGGTAAGTCCGGCAACGGGGATTTTGAGGTTGTAGGTCAAGGCATCGCCGTCGGCATCGGTGGCGTTCAGGCTGCCTGAAAGTATGCCGCTGTCTTCTACAGCTTGGGCATTGCCGGGCTGTGCGACGGGAGCGGTGTTTTTGCTGGTATAGCTGCGATCGGCATCGGCTGATGCGCTGTTGCCGGCGGCATCGGTGGTGGTTATTGAGGCGTGAACTTGGGCGGTTTGTCCGGCGGCATTTTTCAGGGAGCTGCCGGGTACGCTGGTTTTATAAGTGCCGTTTGTGCCGACGAGTGCATCATACGTTTTGCCGTCGGGGGTGGTGATGACAACGGTATCACCGGGGTTGGCATTGGTTACTTTGCCGCTGATGGTGATAAAGCCGTTGGTTTCGGCGGCGGTTACGATGTCGTCGCCGGCGATTTTGTCAATGGTGATGACGGGTGCTGCAGCTGCCAGTTTGACGGTGTAGTCATGGGTGGTGCTGCCGCTGCCGGTGTTGCCGGCGGCATTGGTGGTGGTTACGCTTGCTTTGATGCTTGTAGCGTCTTTCAGTTCGCTGCCGGACAGGTTTAAGCTGAAGCTGCCGTTGTTGCCGACAACGGTTTTATGGGTTTTGCCGCCGATGGTTATGGTTACGGTGTCGCCGGGGTTTGCGCCGACGACTGAGCCGCTGACGATAACGCTTCCGCCAGCTTCTTTGCCGTTGAGTATGTTGTCGGCGGTTACGTCGTTGATGGTTACGGTAGGCGACGGTGTTTTGGTATCAACGCTGTAGTCATGGCTGATGCTGGCGTGTCCGGTGTTACCGGCTTTGTCGGTGCTGCTGACGGAGGCGGTGATGCTGTTGTCTTTTGCCAGTACGCTGCCGGGCACGGATACTTCAAAGCTGCCGTTTTTGCCGACGGTGGTGGTGTATGATTGACCGCCGACGGTTACGGTTACTTTGTCGCCGACTTTGTATTCACCGGATACGGTGCCGTGTACGGGTATGTTTTGTTTGGATTCGGCAGCGTTGATGATGTCGTCGGCGGTGATGCGTCCGAGACTGACGGACAATGCCGGCGGGGTGGTGTCAGGCATGCTGACGGAAACGTCGCCGCCTTTGGATGTGCTGTTATTTTTGTTGTTGGCGTGTATGGCTGCTGCCAATCCGCCCAATAATCCCAATGCGCCGAGTATGCCCCATGCGCCTGCACCGCCCACAACGGCTGCGCCGGCGATGGGTAAATCTTCCGCTGCGCCGCCGACGATGGGAGTGAAATCTTGTGCCAGTGCGGCTTGTACCGGGGTGATGGTGTCTTCGCCTGTGCCGGCTTGTATGCTGATGGGATCAATGTGGGACTGATGTAATTTAATGTAGCCGTCGTCGTAGCCGTAAAGTTGTCCGTTGCTGCCTTGCAGGCTGATGTCGTCAAACTGGTAGTAGTCTTCCAAAATTACTTCGGGCTGGGTTTTGTCGTTGCCGAATAATTCGAGGTTGCTGCCGCTGCGCTCGGCACTGATGGCTTCGGGTGACAGATCACCCAAGGCGTTGTCCATGATTTCGATTTTGTCGCCCGCTTTAACTTTTAATACAACGGGTTGTGATTTTGCGCTTTGCAATACTGCGGCGTCGCCGTTTACTCGTAATGATAACATTTTGATTCTCCTGAAAAATAAACTAAAAAATTAAACTGAATGATTAAAAAAATTAGGTGCGGCAAAATTCGAAATACATCGTCGGTTAATGGATTTCTGTTTGATTGGGTTGCGTTGTATGGTCATAAATATTCTGTTGTACAAATAATTTAAACGATGCTTAAAACACGCGAAACACGCGAAACACGCGAAACACGCGAATTCCAAAGCATCGTTTTTAATTTTTGAATAGCTGTCTGAGCCATGTGTATTGTGTGCAAAATAAAAAACAGTTATTTTTAAACTGCTTTATATTGTATAAATTATTTCATGTTATATAAATTATATTTGTTAATCATATTGTTTTATGAAAATCTATCACTGTTAGTTACTATTTCTATTTTTATAATTTCAGTTTATTTCTTAAACTGAATGCTTTGCTTTTTAACTTTATCGGACATTAATACCAAATTATTTATTTGATGTTAGTGTCGTCTGTATTTGTACTTCAACCACGGCAAAACCCGCCTGCCGTTTCGCTGCTCTTTAAAGAATCTAATATTTGCTGAATTACTGCGATTTCATCTCTGCTACGCGCTGCATTTGCTGCATGATGTTATTTACATCCAACCAGCCCATGTTATTAAATAATATCGAAATAATACTAAATATGCAGGCAATCAGCAAAAGATATGCCAGATAGCCAATGACTACTTTCCATGCACTTATGCCTTGACTGAGATAAACAAAACCCCAAAATTGCACCAACATAATCCAGATTTGCCAAAATATGCCCGGCAAAGTAAATATCTCCGGCCAGTAAAGCATCAGTAATTCGGGAATAATTAAGGCTTCCGTCAGTAAAACAAAACCGAAAAGCCGCATTCTCGGCGCGCCGAAATAATGCAAAATACGGCTCATGATTTGACTTAATACAAACCATTTTAATGCGGTAAATATGAGTGAAAATGCAATGGCTGCCGGTTCTTTACCAAATACGGGCGACATGGCGGCAGCATTCACCAGTGAAACAGCTGCCAAAACGGCAATGGTGATTGCCCATGAATAACGATAATGTGCTGCCGGCGCAAAGCGCAGCCGAATAACCGCAAAAAAATCCAATAAAAACGTGTACATGTTCACTTTCGTAAATACGTTTCAGGCAGCCTGAAATATAAAAAAAGCTGTTGTCAGTTCAAGCAGCTATTAATAATAATTTACACACTCATGTTTAATTTTTCATACTTAATTTCTGCTTTCTTGTTAATAATAACTTTAAGTAATAGTAACAAAAAAATACTAATTTAATTTCAGGTGATTGACTTTTTACCCAACAGCAAGCCGGTTTCAATATGCGGTGTAAACGGAAACTGATCAAACAGCGCGGCGTGATGTATGCGATGGGTTTGTGATAAGGTTCTGATATTGTCATGTAAACTGTATGGATTACAGGAAATGTAGATGATGCGGTCAAATTGCTGCAACAACCGAAGGGTTTTGTCATCGATGCCAGCGCGCGGCGGATCAACCAATACTGTAGAAAATTGATATGCCGATAAATCAATCTGTTGTTCATTTAAGCGTTGGAACACACGTTCCTGCCGATATGCTTGGGTGAATTCTTCAGCAGACAGCCGCACGAAAGCCACATTATCGGCTTTGTTGGCGGTTTTATTCCACTGTGCCGCTGCAATTGCCGTTTTAGAAATTTCTGTTGCCAAAACCCGCCGAAAAACACGCGACAGCGGCATGGTGAAGTTACCGTTACCGCAATACAATTCCAGTAAATCACCGTTCAAATCCTGCCCCGCCGTTTGCACCCACGCCAACATTTTTTCGCACACGCCTGCATTGGGCTGGCTGAATGCGGATTCCGGTTGGCGATACACAAACATTTCATCATTTACACACAAATTTTCAATGACATAATCACGATTCAAAACGACTTTTTGTCCTCGGCTGCGCCCAACCACCGATACATTTAATTCACGCGCTAAATCAATAGCGGCGGCGTGCCACGCGTCATCTATTTTTTTGTGATAAATCAGCGTAATAAGATTGTCATCGCTTTGCGTGGTTAAAAAATCAACTTGATATAAACGGTTTTTGAGTATTTCGGTTTGATTGATTTCAGCCAGCAGCAACGGCATTAACCGCCGAATATGCGTGTGCGCTGCCGCAAAATCGGTTAATCGAATGACACTTTTTGCCGACGGCTTTTCTCCGGCAACAAACATGGCATAACAACAAGTATCCCGTTCGTGCCACACTCGAAATTCGGTGCGCATCCGATAATGATGCGGTACAGACGAAAATACCGCCCAATCGGGCGGGTTAAATTCAGCGAACAAAGTTTGTACAAGCTCTTGTTTTTTCTTTAATTGCTGCGCGTATTCACTTAATAAATTCATTATTTCTTACAACATTTCTTAACAACAGATAATTTTAATTCGACTTACTTGACAACGCAAAACAAACTATTTGATTTTGTTATTTCTATCAACACATCAATTACAGCATCCAGGCAACCGTATGCAAGCTGCCCGGAAGTTATTTGTTAATTGTAACTTTGGATAATTATATCTTAAAAATAATTAACTTGAAATATCCAATCTTGAAATATATTCCAACAAATTGACTTTCCTGTGGTATGCCTTGCCGTTTCCCGCTATAATGCCAAGTAATTTTTCAGACGGCTGTGAGCCGTCTTTTATTTATTCTGCTTGACCTTCAAAAAACCATGACCACGCCAGCCGAACTTGCCGAACACGTTGCTCACCGCCGCACTTTTGCCATTATTTCCCACCCCGATGCGGGTAAAACCACGCTTACCGAAAAACTATTGCTGTTTTCAGGTGCGATTCTGTCTGCCGGCACGGTCAAAGGCAAAAAATCAGGTAAATTCGCCACTTCCGACTGGATGGAAATCGAAAAGCAGCGCGGCATTTCTGTTGCTTCATCGGTGATGCAGTTTGATTATCGCGCCCACACCGTTAACTTGCTCGACACGCCGGGGCATGAAGACTTTTCCGAAGACACCTATCGGGTACTAACCGCCGTGGACAGCGCATTGATGGTGATTGATGCCGCCAAAGGGGTGGAAGCGCAAACCATTAAATTATTAAATGTCTGCCGCCTGCGCCACACCCCAATTGTTACCTTCATGAACAAATACGACCGCGAAGTGCGTGATTCACTGGAACTCTTAGATGAAGTGGAAAACATTCTCAAGATTCGCTGCAGCCCCGTTACTTGGCCCATCGGCATGGGTAAAAATTTCAAAGGCGTGTATCACATTCTCAATGACGAAGTCTATTTGTTTGAAGCTGGTAGCGAAAAATTGCCGCATGAGTTTGAAGTTATTTCAGGCATTGATAACCCTCTGCTGCGCGAACGTTTTCCGCTGGAAATGCAACAATTACACGATGAAATTGAACTGGTTCAGGCAGCCTCTCATGAGTTTAATTTGGCAGAATTTCTGGCAGGCAATTTAACACCCGTCTTTTTCGGCTCTGCCATCAATAATTTTGGGGTTCGTGAAATTTTAGATGCCTTGATTGACTGGGCGCCGCCGCCGCAGCCTTGTGTTGCCGTTGAACGGCAAGTCAGCCCCGATGAAGCTGCTTTTTCAGGATTCGTCTTTAAAATTCAAGCCAATATGGACCCAAAACACCGAGACCGCATCGCTTTTTTACGTGTGTGCTCCGGTCATTTTGAACGCGGCATGAAAATTAAACACCTGCGCTTGAACCGAGATATTTCCGCCGCCAACGCGGTAACATTTATGTCGCACAACCGCGAACTGGCAGAAGATGCGTTTGCAGGCGACATCATCGGTATCCCCAATCACGGCAATATTCAAATCGGCGACAGCTTTTCCGAAGGTGAATTGCTTACTTTCACCGGTATTCCATTTTTCGCTCCTGAGCTATTCCGCAGTGTTCGCATAAAAAATCCATTAAAAATGAAACAATTGCAAAAAGGTTTACAGCAATTGGGTGAGGAAGGCGCGGTTCAGGTATTCCGTCCGCACAATGGCGGTGATTTGATTTTGGGCGCGGTCGGCGTCTTGCAATTTGAAGTGGTTACTGCTCGCCTTGCCGCTGAATACAGTGTGGACGCAGTTTTTGAATCGGCTTCCATTTGGTCTGCACGCTGGGTGTCTTGCGATGACGCAAAGAAATTGGCTGAATTTGAAAAAGCCAATGCCTTAAACTTAGCCACCGATGCCGGCGGCAACCTCGCCTACCTTGCGCCCAACCGCGTTAATTTATCGCTTACCCAAGAACGCTGGCCAGCAATTCAGTTCCATGAAACACGGGAATTGACGGCAAAGTTGAATGGGTAAAAAAACACATATTCATACCAACCCATGCCGAATAAGCTGTTCTGTTTCCGTTCAATAACAGCCAATCTTTTTAAAGAGAGGCTGTTATTACGGTTCTCAAATTAGAGTGATTTGGACATTCTCTGTACACAAGTTTATATTCCTATGCGTTGGTACAGCACAATCCATGTGTGTGCGGAAATAAACCACTGTATCAATCAATTGCAACCTGAACCTTTGTCGGTTTTAGAATGTACAGTACATCAGGAGAAATCGCCACCAATAACCCGCGCTTGCCGCCGTTGATGTAGATTTCAGGCAAATCAAAAATACCGGCTTCCGCATATATCGGCAACGGTGTTTTAATGCCAAACGGGCTGGTGCCGCCCACCAAAAAACCAGTCCACTTGTTTGCCTGCTCAGGTGGGGCGGGCTCAAGGTGTTTCATGTTTAAATCACGTGCCAATTGCCGTACAGAAATCTGTTTGTCGCCGTGCATCAGCACAATTAAGCCTTGTTTTAATTCATTTTGCAGCACAATGGTTTTAATAACAGCATGTTCGTCCACGCCCAATGCCGCTGCCGATTGCGCTGTGCCGCCATGCGGTATGTAAGCATATTCATGCGCCTTAAAAACCGCTTGATGCGCACGTAAAAAACGAATGGCTTGGGTTGTCGGATAGCGTGATTTATTCATAGCAGGCTGCCTGAAAAACAAATGAACGATTTAATTTCACAAAAAAACATGTTTCGGTGACTGCACTGTATGGCGGCTTTATAAAAAATGTAATTGACGGCGCAATGATGAGAAAAATACCCTCATGGTTTTAAAAGCGTGCGGGCACAAAATGAACTGCCGCGATATTTTGAAGAAATCAGGCTCTATGCTAACATAACTGCCGCTTGTTTATCATTCACAATCGGGTTATCGTTTACAAAGGAAATTAATCATGGCAATTCAGTATCACCACGCGGGAAAACGTTTATCAGAAGCCGTTGTTGCCAACGGCTTGGTTTTTTTGGCAGGGCAAGTGCCAAGCAATGAAGATGCGGGCATCACCGAGCAAACCGAAAATGTGTTGGCACAAATCGATACCATTCTTGCTGAATGCGGTTCAGATAAAGCACATATCTGTGAAGCAGTGATTTATTTGCCTGATTTGGGCAACTACGACGGTATGAACCGTGCATGGGATGCATGGGTGGTTGAAGGCAAAACACCGGCACGAGCTTGCGTTCAGGCAGCCTTAGCCAACCCAAAATGGAAAGTGGAAATTAAATTAACCGCCGTACAAAAATAATTTCATTATCAGGACACATCATGAATAAAACCATTATTCACACCGATAAAGCACCCGCCGCCATCGGCGCGTATTCACAAGCCGTTCGTGCCGGCAATACCGTTTATTTATCAGGACAAATTCCTTTGGTCCCTGAAAGTATGACGGTGATAACAGGCGGTTTTGCCGAACAGGCGCACCAAGTATTCAAAAATTTACGATCAGTTGCCGAAGCGGCAGGCGGCAGCTTAAACGACATCGTTAAACTCAATGCTTATTTAACCGATTTAACCCATTTTGCTGCGTTTAACGAAATCATGGCGCAATATTTTGATGCGCCGTATCCTGCCCGCGCCGCCGTGGGTGTGGCAAGTTTGCCCAAAGACGCACAGGTGGAAGCCGAAGCGGTGTTGGTATTGCGGGAAAATTGATTACTTACTGCGATGGTTTCTAAGCCATTTCTGTGTAAGCAAAATGGCTGTTTTTTTTCAAGATTGATACGCAAATGGCGCATTACATCATTGGCGATATTCAAGGCTGTTTCGCCGAACTGCAAACTTTGCTGGCAAAAATAGGCTTCGATGCCGGACGTGATACGATTAGTTTTGCCGGTGATTTGGTTAATCGCGGACAGCAATCGCTGGCGGTGCTTCGCTTTGTCAAACAGCATGACACCTGTATGCAAACCGTATTGGGTAACCACGATTTGCATCTTTTGGCATTGGAATACGGCGTGGGTAAAATCAAACGCGGCGATACGATCGGCGAAGTTTTACAGGCGGCAGACGGCAGTCATTTATTGGCATGGCTGCGCACACAGCCTTTAATGATTAATCTCAGCAACAATGATGTGCTGGTTCACGCCGGTTTGTGGCATCAGTGGTCTATTGAGGAAGCGCAAACATTGGCAGAGGAAGCCGTGCGGCAATTGCGGCACACGCCGCGCGTCTTCTTTGATTATATGTACGGCAATCAACCCGCTGTTTGGCAAGAAAATTTGAGCGGGCAAGACCGCATTCGATTTATCGTAAACACAATGACGCGCATGCGCGCCATTACCCGAAAAGGCGCGCTGGATTTTGACTTTAAAAGCACATTGGCAGAAATGCCGCCGAATTTAAATCCGTGGTTTGCCGTTGCAGAACGCCGAAATACAGATAAACGCATTGTTTTCGGGCATTGGTCGGCATTGGGTCTGCATCGGGAAAACAACACTGTTTGCTTAGACAGCGGCGCACTGTGGGGCGGTGAACTCTCTGCTTTGTGTTTGGATAATAATGAAATTATTCAGGTAGCCGCTCAAACCAAACAAAATTGGCAGCATGGGTAAATCCCAATACAGAACAAAGCGTTTGCCAAAATTTGTGTACTGTAGTAGATTGAAACCAAAGCACGTTGCGTTAAAAATATTCACTTTATACATTCAGGAGTCTGTTTATGAAAAAAATTCTGTTCTCAAGTTTGGCAGTTTTGGCTTTGAGTGCTTGCGCCGTTCACGGAAACAAGCCTGTTGTTGATCAAGCCGCAAGTGTACCTGAAGAAATTGTGGTGGATACCGCAAAAACACTGGCATACAACTGCGGTGAACAAGGACGCGATAAATTGGAAGTGGTGTACGGAATTAAGGACAATGATTTGGTTGTGGCGATTGTTACTTTCCAAAATCAAAAATCACCGTTATTACTGCGCGACAAAAGCATTACCGATACCAATACTTATGTTTCCGCTGCCACTGGCATCGCGTGGTACACCCAGCCGGCAAGTGTTGCCACTTTGGAAACCGCTAAGGGTTTGCGCTTAACTCAGCCGCAAATTGATAAAGAAGTTGATGCTACCGGCAGTATTGACAACAAAGGCAATGAAGTCATTGAAGAAACAAAAACCACTGCTGTGATTCCACAAATTGTTACCGCTGAATGCAAATTGGACAAAAAAGCCACTGCCGCATTACAAGCCCAAGCAGAAGCAGCAGATAATTCTGCAAAATAAACGAACTGCCGGCTGATAAAAGCCATTGCTGTGAACTGCACCCCTAAGATTTGGACACACAAGCCAACAAGCGGTGCAGTTTTTTATTGTCAGCACCGTTATCAACAACAATTAATGGCAGCGGTTATTCTCTGCCCCGCCACATTTGATAATCACGTAAAGGGGGTATCGGCGGATTAAGGCAATGCGGGCAAACACCTGTATTATCCTCATCGTCATCACCACTAAAATGCAATTCATCGGGATTAAACCGGCTTTGCTGTAATACCGCATTCGCCAGTGCCTGCGCTTGAATGACATCAAAATCATGTGTGTGTAAAATTTCTGCCAATAACTGCCGCTCCGCTGTGCTGAAATTTCGGCTGTACTGCGTAATCATCACAGCATAATCGTTTTGCCGAATTTTTTGCCTGATCCAGTCATCAACGTTCATCTTAAAAGCCCAATGGTTTTGAAATATAAATTTTGTATTTTAAATACCTGTATTCTAAAACGAGTTTAACCCAACCGCTTCAGAAAAACAGCGAAATAATTCACGCACACAAATCCGTTATCTGAAACAGATTGCTTTTCCATAAAAACAACTGTTCTCTGCTGCAAACATTTTAATTTCAGGCAGCCTGAAATTAAAATACCTGCCTTTTAAGTGTATGAATGCTTGCGGGGGCAATCCGCACGCATATTCAATCTTTGAAACAGCTGATTGCTGCGTTTTGAATTCAAAAAATGTAATTCAAAAAATTCAACAAAATACACACAGGCAAAATCCATGCACCGTGAAATTGCCGTACAATTCCTGCCTTATTGCCGTCTTGATTTGTATTTGGAGCAAGTACCATGTGGAAGTGGTCTAAACGTCTTTGGGTGATTGTGTACACAGTCTGTGCCTTTGGTTTATTGCCTTTGGCAACGGCACATATTCGCCCTGTATGGCTGCAAACATGGTTTGCCCGTTTGCCTGTATCACGCCGATACAAAACAGAATCACCGGCGGTTCGGCTGCGTTTGGCTTTAGAGCATTTAGGGCCCATTTTTGTGAAATTCGGGCAAGTGCTGTCCACACGCCCGGATTTAATTCCCGAAGATTTCTCCCGTGAATTGGCAAAACTGCAAGACAATGTACCTCCGTTTGACGGTCAAACCGCAATGGCACAAATCGAACACGGTTTAGGCAAGCCCATTGATGAATTGTATGCTGTGTTTAATCCCAATCCCGTGGCAAGTGCATCGATTGCGCAAGTACATCAAGCACATCTCTTTAATGCAAACGGCGGAGTTGGACAAAAAGTAGCCGTAAAAGTGTTGCGCCCTGATATTTTGCCTGTTATTGAACAAGATTTGGCATTGATGCGGTTTTTGGCATTTTGGGCAGAACGTTTGTTTGCCGACGGCAAGCGTTTAAAACTTCGGGAGGTGGTTGCTGAATTTAATCAATACCTGCACGATGAATTGGATTTAATGAAAGAAGCTGCCAATGCCAGCCTGTTGGGGCGGCAGTTTTCAGGCAGCCCTATGCTGATTATTCCTGAAGTATATTACGACTATTGCGCCCGCCAAGTATTGACGCTGGAATGGATGAACGGTTTGCCGATTGCCAATAAAGCCGCCTTAATGCAGGCGAGCATTAATTTAAAACAATTGGCACGATACGGCGTAGAAATCTTTTTTACCCAAGTGTTTAACAACGGTTTTTTTCACGCCGACATGCACCCTGGCAATATCATGGTGGCGGCAGACGGACGTTATATTGCTTTGGATTTCGGTATTGTCGGCACACTTACTGAATACGACAAACGCTATTTGGCCATCAATTTTCTGGCCTTCTTTAACCGTGATTACCACCGTGTTGCCACCGCACACATTGAATCGGGCTGGGTGCCCGCCGACACACGCGCCGAAGAATTGGAAGCATCAATACGGGCTGTGTGTGAACCGATTTTCAATAAACCCATTTCACAAATTTCATTCGGCATGGTGTTGATGCGTTTGTTTGAAACCAGCCGCCGCTTTAGTGTGGAAATTCAGCCGCAATTGGTGTTACTGCAAAAAACCTTGCTGAATATTGAGGGGCTCGGGCGGCAGCTCGACCCCGACTTGGATTTATGGGATACCGCCAAACCATTTTTAACCCGCTGGATGAATGACCGCGTCGGTCCCAAAGCCTTGTGGCGGCAAATCCGCCAAGAAGCACCGGATTGGGCACAAATTCTGCCGGCTTTGCCGCGCAAACTCAATCATCTGCTAGATGAAAACCGCACACAAGAAATGCGCGATGCATATTTGCATTTGCTGCAAACCCAACGCCGCCAAAATATGTGGCTGGCTGTGATTGCTTTTGCTTTACTCGCGCTGTTATTTTTAAAGTAGCTGTCGCCAAACAATCATTTATCTGTTCACACAGATATTGTAATTATTATGCGTTTTGGCACTTGTTGTTGTATCATGCCGATTGTTTTTGACAAACAACTTATGTTCAGTCAAGTCAATCAGCACATAATTACTCATTTACTTTTATTGCGTTTGTGTTTTGTTTTTAATCATTTTGGTGTGAATTATGCCCATTTTGCCGCGTTGCCTGAAACATTCTTTCTGGTTTCTGTTTTTCTCCACAGGATTTGCCCAAGCGCAAACCCTGCAGTCAATCCTTTCGTCTGCACTGATTAACGACCCAAAAGTGATTGAAGCGGAGACCAATCAGAAAAGTGCTGAAATTTCAGTTAAAGTTGCCCGTTCCGGACATTTGCCGACTGTAGCAGTGGTGGGCAATCAAATCGTTTCTCAACGTTATGACGACGGCCGAGCCACCGACAACAAAACCGACGTTGGCGTAGAAGGAAAGCTGAACTTGTGGTCATGGGGCGGCGTTAACGCAGGAGTTGATAAAGAGAAAGAAGCCGCAGAATACTATCGTCATCAAGTCAATGCAGTAAAGGAAGATTTGGGCAGTACCGTCGGACAATTATATTTAACCGCCCTGAGACAAAAAGACAACCTGGCGGTCTATCACCGCAATTTAGAACGCCACAATAAAATTATCCGTGATTTGGAAGTGATTGCCAAATACGACCAAGGCCGCCGCTATGAATTAACCCAAGCCAAAGCGCGTAAATTACAAGTTGAATCCAATATTTTGCAAACCAAGCAAGCCATGGATTTGGCTTTGAGTCAATTAAACCGCTATACAGCAACCAGAGTAACCGAAGCAGATTTAATATCGCCGTTTACCAGCATGAATTGGACTGACTTTGTTCAGCATTACCAAAGTCCTGATTTAACCAATTTGCCCGGCTATCAAGCGCAGCATTCTGCCGTAAAAAGTGCTGAAGCAGATTTGCGTGTTAATCGCGCTGCACAATTGCCCGCGCTGAATTTAAACAGCTATGCTTCCAATGACCGCAAAGAAGTCTATTTCTCTTTGTCTTGGGATATTTTCAATTTGGGCAAGCATTATTCAGTGGCACAAAGTTCAGAAGCCATTACTGCCGCCCGTGTCCGTGCCGAACAAATCCTTCAGGAAGAAGAAGAACAAGCCCGCTCCGCTAAAATCAATATGGAGCAAAACAGTGCACGTTTTGATCAAACCAAAAGTTTGATTGCTGCTCAACAGCAAGTGGCGAAAGCCTATGAATTGCAATTTAAAATTGCCCGACGCAATTTAATTGACGTATTAGACGCTTACAGCGAATTATCCGGCGTAGAGTTATCGCACACCAGCGCACAAAGTGATTACCGCGATGCCGCTCTGGCTTATTTGCGTTCACAAGGTAAAATTGCCGACTGGGTTTACGGCACGGGCGGTTATAACGCACCGGCACACGGCGGCAATATTATGCTGGCAGACAATGATTCTTCTGCCACTGATGCCGTTCCGACAGCCTCAATACCGGTTCAAGTACCCTCCTCTTTGGTACTGAGCGGCACCGCACCGATATGGAATAACGATACTGCTTTCTGGTCTATTCCGCAAAACCAACCCGTTTCTTCAACAGCAACCACATTGGCTTTTTCATCGGAAAAAACAACAGTACCCACCAGCACATCAAAAGAATCTGAAATTTTTGTTACTAATATTGCGTCGCCTTCCGTTGATATTCCCAGCAAAGAATTGGTGTTAAGAAGCTATTCTTCATCATTGTGGAATATCATACCTGCCTCTGCACCAATAAACATTGCGGCAAGAAACACTGCGGCAAAAACACGAGTCATTTCAATCCCTGCACCACAACCCTCTATAGCGGCTAGCCTTGGAACAGCGTATCCTGTGGAAGTTCTCAGCAAACCGACACCGGCAAACCAAGACACGCTGTGCTTATTTATTCAGGAATACGGCAAAAAACGCCAAGCCGAAGGTTTTGGGGCAAGCTCCGTAAACAACTACAACTGTGTCGAGACACACCTTACCGAGTATGAAAAACGCACTGTGCCCGCTGCCATTCAATCCGTAACTTTAAGCAATACCAGCGATACCCATTTACCTGTGTGGCAAATCCCTGCACAGCAGCCTATTGCCGCAGTTACAGAAAGCAAACCCCTGCTTCCGATGGTTACGGAAAGTAAGCCCCAACCTGCTTTGGTGGAATATCAACCGCTCCCGCCTGCAATTCCCTTAAAAGAAATCCCGATAAAAGAAGCACCGACTGCAATCGTTCTGCCTCTGCCTGCGGTGGCAGAAAACAAACCGATGCAAAGTGTCGCTCCAATACAAAGTGTTGCACCGGCACGAAATCCTGTACCGGCACAGCAAAGCACACAAGAAAAACCATTTGCTGTCAATAATTTATATCGAATGATTAAACAATACGGCAAAGGTAAACCCCGTACTGATACTGTAGAATAAGCATCACCGATGCAATAAATACCAATATGCACTTATCTACGCTGCAATCAGAATACAGAAACCGCCGTGATGCGTTCAGCGAGTCTTTCCGCTTGCGCATTCACTGCGCTTTGAGTTGGTTGAAAAAAGCGGAACAAGAAGCAGATGTCGATTTTGACATCTGCTTTATTTCTTTGTGGATCGCATTCAATTCCGCTTATGCCAAAAGATTGCCCGAATTGTCTTTCAGCCAGCCTGATCACCATGTTTTGCGTGCATTTTTGCAGCAAGTATGTGCTTTGGATACAGACAATAGCTTATATCGCTTGGTGTGAGACGTTTTTCCAAGCAGTATCCGTTTGTTACTGAACAACTACTATGTTTTTCAACCATTTTGGGCATTTCACAACGGGCAAATCAGCGAAACGGCATGGCAGGAAGCATTTAACCTTGCCAAACGAAAAGCGCATCATGCTTTGGTAGCCAAAGACACCGATACGATATTAACCGTGGTTTTTGATCGGCTATACACCTTGCGCAATCAAATCATACACGGCGGCTCAACCCATAACAGCAGTGCTAATCGGCAACAATTAAAAGACGGCTGCGCATTTTTAAGCCAATGTGTGTACTTGATTATTGCCGCTATGCTGAAGCACCCCCAATCAAAACCGGGGTGAGCCGTTTTATCCTTTCTTGAAAAATTAATCTGTTTTCTTTTCCTCCACCTGCATTACTAACTTGTTGTGGGAAAACCACAATACTCACATTCTACGCATCAAAATTTTTTGATATTTTATAAATTAAATGTTATAGTACTCATTCAATTAAATACTTGGGGAAAACTATCATGTTTTGTCGAAATATCAGTAAAACAGATCGCATTATTCGTATTATTCTTGGTTTGGTGTTATTGGCTTTGGTATTTGTGGGTCCGAAAACAGCTTGGGGCTGGATTGGTTTGTTTCCGCTGATTACCGGTTTGGTTGGTTGGTGTGGTTTATATACCTTGCTGGGCAAAAAGAGCTGTGCACCGAAGCAATAAATTTTTTGAGGGGTGTAAAATAAAACCGCTGAAATCCGATTAGTCTCAGATCTCAGCGGTTTCATTGTCAGCATCATTTTTACCCAGCAAACTCTTGCATCGCATCAGCTAAGGCTGCCTGAAAATAATCCGCCGAAGCACGATCAAACAATAGATAAAAACACGGCTCATCTGTTTGTGAAACATTGATAATAACCACGTTGATTCTTGCCACTGAACTTTGCACCACCTCGCCCGGCATAAATACCGATACAGACAAATCCACACCACACAGTTTTGCCATCATTTCAGGCAGCCTGCTGCCGCTGACGGCGAACCACGCGTGGCTGTCTTGGCGCGGCAGCCCATAACAATCTGTGCTGTCTTGCCAATCTTGTTCCAATTGAGCAATCCGCTGCGTTTCTGTCGGCTTATCCAGCAGAAAAAACTCAGTCTGCGACAAGCGAGCCAGCCATTCGCCATTATTTTGGCAAACCGCCTGATTGGGTTTTTCAGGCAGCCTGTAACCCATCTGCGCCAAACGCGCAGCAACTTGCTTACCGCGTATGCCAAAACGTGCTGAATCGGTAAAATCATCAAGCCGCATATCCATTACTGTGTTGATTGTATTCATCATCACATCTCCTGACGTTTGCCGTCGGCATCATAAAACGGGGTTTTGCACACAACCGCATCAACGGTTTCGCCGCCCGCAACTTTAATCGGCAGAACACTGCCTTCCGCCGCTTGTTCGGGGTGGCAATACGCCAATCCGATAATGTGTTTGAGCACAGGCGAGTATTCGCATGAGGTAACGTTACCGCTGATGCCGCCATTTTTATCCAGCACCAGCTGCCCTTCCAGAGGTTTGGTTTTATCGGGGCTGAGCATAAAACCCACCAAACAGCGTTTCAATGCTTGTTTTTCCAAAATTTCAAAGGTTTTTTTACCAATGAAAAACGGTTTTTTGCGCCCGATTGCCCAAGTCATACCCACTTCACCCAAATGCGTCATGCCATCTGTGTCTTGCCCAATGATGATGTGTCCTTTTTCCAAACGCAGCAATCGCTGGGTTTCCACACCAAACGGGCGAATGCCTTCTTCCTTGCCCGCTGTCATCAATGCGTCCCACAAAGCAACACCATAGCGGGCAGGAACATGAATTTCATAGCCCAACTCACCCACAAAACCAACACGAATAAGACGGGCGGGTATATCACCGATATAGCCGACACGCACGGCTTGATACGGAAAGGCTTCACCACTCAAATCAATGCCGCCACACACTTTTTTCAGCACTTGCCGTGATAAAGGTCCCGCCAAATTCACCACCGCCAAAGCGGCGGTTACATTGGCAATGTCCACGTCCAAACGCCATTGCGCATTCCATTTAAGCATGGCACGATAAACACGGTCGATACCGCTTGTGGTGGCAGTAACGTAGAAATGATTTTCTGCCAAACGGCAGCACACCCCATCGTCAATCAGCACGCCGTCTTCCCCCAGCATCAGCGCGTAACGGGAACGGCCAATCGCCAGATTGCCAAAACCAAACGTGTACATGCGGTTAAGCATTTCATGTGCATCAGGACCCCGCAATTCAATGCCGCCCAGAGTGGACAAATCAATTAAACCCACCCGTTCATGTACACACACAGATTCCGCTTCAATATTCGCCAAACGGTTTGCGGCATCACCATAATAAGCGGGACGCTGCCAAGCACCTGCCATCATCATGTGTGCGCCCAAGGCGATATGACGCGGGTGTATGGCCGTTTGACGGTACGGATTGAATGAACGCCCTGCCAAATAAGATAATTTTTCCTGCCCAAACGGCGGCCGTGCGGTGCTGACGCCGATTTCTGACACACTGCGCTGCGTGGCTTCAGCCACCAAACGGGCAGTATTCAAGGCACTGTGCCGCCCTTGTGAAGGACCCATACCCACCGTAGAAAACCGCTTCACCAGCTGAATATCACGGTAGCCGTATGCCACGGTGTTTTGAATGTCTTTGCACTGTAAATCTTCATCAAAATCAACAAATTCTTTGCCTTCAGGGTGCGGAAAAATCGGCCATTCGGCATTGGTTTGTGTTTCAGGTAGCCACGCGGGTTCTTGGGCTTCTTTGCACAAACCCAAAGCATGTAAAGCACGATTGGCGGCATATCCGCCGTCTGCCAACACGTTGGTCAAAGCATGATGCCCGTTTACTGAGCCGGCAATAAATACATTTTCAGGCAGCCCATTAATGCTGAATGCAGCGCGTGCATCGCCATAATGCAATTGCGCACCTGCTTGACACAATAATTGATAGGCGGGCATATAGCCTGCGGATACACACAGCAAATCACAATCAATACGCTGCGGCTGTGCCGAAGTTTGCCCTTTACCGACAATTCGACGCACATCCACTGCGGTTAAAGTGTGTTCTTTGTTTGCCAATGCTTCATAAACAGCATAGCCGATATAGCACGGAATCCGTGCCTGATTCAAAGCAGCGGTCATTTCGATACTGGCTTGGCTGCGCATATCCACCACCGCAGCCACATCCACGCCCTGCTCTGCCAAATCCAAAGCAGCCAAATAGCCGTCATCATTGGCAGTAAAAACCACAGCGCGCTGCCCGGGTTTCACCGCATACCAGCGCATCAGCCGTTGTGCTGCGCCGCTGAACATCACACCGGGCAAATCATTGTTACGAAAAACGGCAGGCTGCTCAAATGCACCGCCGGCAGCAATACACGTTTTGGTGCGTACTTTATATAAGCGTTTGCCGCAAATTATCGGTAAATAATTGTCGGTGAACCAAGCATTGCAGGTGGCTTCGGTCATGATGCGGATATTCGGGTGCTGCTGCACCGCTTTGATGAGTTGTTCCGCTTGTGTTTCTGCATTTTCACGCACCACATCAAAACGCGCCCAAGTGAATGCACCGCCGATAATCGCTTGTTGTTCAACCAACAATACCTTCGCACCGCCTTCGGCGGCAGTTAAGGCTGCCTGAAGACCCGCCGGTCCTGCACCAATTACCAAAACATCGGTAAATAAATATGCTTTGTCGTAATACTCGGGTTTTACCGCCAAATTCAAACGTCCTAAACCCGCTTTTTTGCGGATAATCGGCTCCCATTTTTGCCACACCCCCCGCGGTTTATAAAAAGCGCGGTAATAAAAACCCACCGGCATAAAACGGGAAAATTTACTCAATAAAGCATCACGGTCATGCTTCAGGCTGCCTGAATAATTTTGACCTTCTGCCGTCATGCCGTTTTTAACCGGCGTTAAATCCGCCAATACATTGGCTTCATCAGGCAATTGCACCAATGTGTTGGCGTCCTGCCCCGCCATCGTCAATACGCCGCGCGGACGGTGGTATTTGAATGAACGCGACAACACTTTTTGCCCATCTGCCCACAAAGCAGAAGCGATGCTGTCGCCCGCCAAGGCAGAATAAGATTTGCCTTCAAATTGAAATTGAACGGTTTTTGTGCGGTCAATCAACATGCCCAAAGGTTCAGGTAATCGATTCGGCGTGTTCATACTGTTTCTCCCTCGGCAAAATCCACGCGCTGTGCGTAGATTTCTGTTGGATCAAAGGTGCGGATAATTTCATCGCTTACAGTATGCCGTTCGGCGATAAACCAATAATTGCTGGCATTGTGCAGCCACCATTCACGCACCACGCCCGCAGTGTTGTCATGATTAAACACATAGTCCGCCCATTCGGCATGGCTGCATGTTTGCGGATTGGGCATGGTTTTGACTTCGCCGCCGTAACTGAATTCACTGATATTGCGTAACCCATTAAGCGGGCAAGGCATGAGTTTCATGGTAATGTCTCCTTAATGGCTGGCGGCGGTTGCGCCCATTTCATTGACTTGTTCAAAACGCGAGAAGCGATCCAAACCAAAAGCACGAATCAATTCCGGCACTTTACCGCCGTCGGCAACCAATTGCGCCATGGTCTTGCCGCAAATCGGTGTGGCTTTAAAACCCCAAGTTCCCCAACCGGCATCTAAATAATAATTATCAATCGGCGATAAACCCATAATCGGGCTGTAATCGGGTGTCATGTCGGTGATGCCCGCCCATTGGCGCATTAATTTGGCATTTGCCAAAAACGGAAACATTTCCAACGCACTTGCCAATAAGCCTTCTTTTAAATCCAAAGTAGAACGGGTGTTGTATAAGGGATAAGGGTCTGAACCGCCGCCGATTAAAATTTCACCGCGTCCGGTTTGCTGCACATAGCAATGCAAGGCAGAAGAACTGACCAGCGGCGTTAAAAACGGTTTCACCGGCTGGGTTACCATGGCTTGTAAAGGATACGTATGAATTGGCGCACGAATACCCGCCATGCGCATCAGCACCGAGCTCATGCCCGCCACAGCCTGCACCGCCGCGCCGCATTGCACTGTGCCGCGATTGGTTTTGACGGCGCGAATACGATTATTTTCAATCACCAAATCCGTTACTTCGGTTTTTTGGTGAATTTCTACCCCGCGCGCGGCAGCACCTTTGGCATAGCCCCACGCCACGGCATCATGCCGTGCAGTCGCGCCGTCGATGTGCCACAAACCCGCTATAACCGGCAGATGACCCGGATCTAAATTCAGCTGCGGCACGAGTTCATGAATTTGCTGCCGATCCAGCATTTCACTGCGCCCGCCCAAATGATTATTGACTTCAACCCGCTGACGAAAAGCCCGAACAGCGGCATCGGTGTGCGCCAAAGTCAGTTGCCCGCGCTCGGAATACATGATGTTGAAGTCAAATTCGTTGGAAAGGTTTTTAAAAAGTTTCACCGATTCAATGTAAAATTTCACCCCTTCAGGCGTGAGGTAATTGGAACGGATCACCGCTGTATTGCGTGCGGTGTTGCCGCCGCCCAAATAACCTTTATCCAGCACCGCCACATTGGTAATGCCGTGGTATTTAGACAAATAATACGCCGTTGCCAAACCATGACCGCCTGCACCGATAATAACCACGTCGTAAGCCGGTTTTAAATCAACTGGCGGCGGTAAATCAGGCGCAAAAGATTTGCCGAATAAACCGTGTTTCAAGAGCGAAAATGGCATAGCAGCACCTCCTTGTGCGTTGTGCTTATTTAAAAACCACGGTTCTGTCGTTGTTCAGAAAAATCCGATGTTCTAAGTGAAAGCGAACCGCCCGTGATAACACCACCGTTTCATTGTCGCGGCCGATACGCACCAAATCATCAGGCAAATGATGGTGATCCACTCGGGTTACTTCCTGCTCGATAATCGGTCCTTCGTCCAAATTTGAAGTAACATAATGCGCAGTTGCACCAATCAGTTTCACGCCGCGCATATAGGCTTGATGATAAGGTTTTGCCCCTTTAAATCCAGGTAAGAACGAATGGTGAATATTGATGGCGCGCCCGTCTAATTTGCGGCACAAATCATCAGACAGTACCTGCATATAGCGCGCCAACACCACCAAATCCACGGCTTCTTCTTCGACAATTTTCATCAATTCGGCTTCTTGGCGCGGTTTATTGTCTTTGTTCACCGGCAAATGCACAAAACGTATGCCTTCGCGCTCTGCCATCGGGCGCAAATCCAAATGGTTAGACACCACAGCGGCAATGGACATGTTCAGCTCGCCTTTTTTAAAGCGATAGAGTAAATCATTGAAGCAATGATCGTATTTACTCACCATGATCAGTACACGCGGCGGCTTCAGGAAACTGAACAATTCCCAGCTCATATTCAATTTTTGCGACACCGCATCCAGCCCTTGACGGAACTCAGGGCTATCGCTCTTATCGGTTTTTTGAAACCGAAATACCGTACGCATAAAAAATTTTTGGCTGTACGGATCGTCAAATTGCGCCATTTCCACGATGTAGCAATTTTGTTCTGCCAAATAGGAGGTGAACGCCGCCACAATCCCTGTGGCTGCCGGACCGATAATTTTGAGTACAAACTGCTCTTGTGCTTGAGGTTCCATGCTCTTCCTTTCAAATAAACGATATTTTAATTTACTTTTTAAATATAAATTCAAATTTTATATTTAAAAAAATAATATTGTTTTTAAGGGATAAATGTAAATTTAATTTCATTATGCAAATATGATTTTCAATTGTCCAGCATCTGTTGCGTAAATAATACACTGTTACAACAAGATTGATTAACCGTTTTGCCCAAACTGCTCCTTTTTCAGGCTGCCTGAAATTCTATTTGCTTTTTGAACAAAAAATAAAACAATAAATTGATTTTATTATATTTTCGTTAAAAATAGCTTCTTAAATTCAATACACCTGCCTCACTTTACATCAGTAAAAACAATATTTACAACGCATTCATTCTGCATTTCACATCAGGAAAATTTCTTCGGCATGCGGCAAACAGACCAGCATATTCATACGGCGACGGCATTTTTTAAACATAAAATTCAATTTCTTTTCTTTACAAATTTAAATACTTTGCAATTTATTTAGATTTGTACGTACTTTTTAAGCAATTAAATTTGAATAAAACAAAATTAAACAATACATCTGTGTTATTTTTTTAAAGAAATGTATTTTTTTAAATTTTCTTGTTGCACAGCAATATTGAGTGGGCTAATGTAAAAAAACAGAAGCAAACCACTTCTCTCAAACACAATCAGCTCACTTAAGCAACGAAAGGAACTTCGTTATGGCATCAACTTCCGTAAAAACTTTGCTCTTGTCTGAAAAAGACGTTATCGAAGCAGGGGCAACCAATATGGCGCAGTGCCTTGAAGTGATCGAAGACGTATTCAGATTACTGGGGCAAGGCGATTATTTGATGGGCGGTCCATTGGAAAACGAACACGGGCAAATGATTTATTTCCCGAAAGAACAACGTTTTCCGGGAATGCCGGTAACCGGACCGGATCGCCGTTTCATGGCGATGATTGCTTACTTGGGCGGCAAATACAACATTTGCGGCGAAAAATGGTATGGCTCCAATGCCGAAAACCGCAAACGCGGCTTACCGCGCTCGGTGCTCACCACCATTCTTAACGATGCCGATACCGGCATTCCGTTCACCATCATGTCAGGCAACATCATCAGCTCCATGCGCACCGGTGCTGTTCCCGGTGTTGCTGCCAAATATTTGGCACGCAAAGGTGCAACCAGCGTTGGCATCTTGGGCGCAGGCGTTATTAACAAAGCCTGTTTGCTGTCCATCAAAACAGCCGTACCCACCATCACCGAAGCCTATTTGTACAACCCGACACCTGAGCGCGGCAAAGCATGGGCAGCGGAGCAATCCAAAGAATTGGGCATCGATGTTAAATACGTATCTTCTGTTGAAGAAGCCGTTCGCCCCGCCGACATCATCACCATTGCCACTTCCGGCGATGTTTTCCCGCGCATTGAAACCGAGTGGATTAAACCCGGATGCTTGGTAACCTTTACGGGAGACGCCGATGTAGATGCCGATGCTTACACCAACAATACCGTGGTTGCCGACAACTGGAAAATGCACGAGGCCTTCCTTGCCGATGGCAGAGAACACCCCAACGGCGTAGAGGCTGTCGGCGTAGTTGCCCCAACCTACCATTTACTGGAACACATCGAAGCCGGCCGCTATGTACCCAAAAATATTGTCAATTTAGGCGACATTGTTTGCGGCAGAAAGAGCGGCAGAAAAAGCGATGATGAAATCATCATGTTTTTAACCGGCGGCATGCCCGTGCATGATTTGGCTTGGGGCAAAACGGTTTATCAAAACGCCGTTGCCAAAGGATTGGGCGTTGAATTCACATTCTTCGGTGAAGCACACTGGAAATAAACTGCTCAGGGTTGCTTTTGTATTTTTTTGAATAGTGAGAAACAGCGGTTATTTGTGTCATTAAGCGATAAAAATCACCGGAAATCAGATTAAATCCGGATTTCCGGCGATTTTCCCTAAATTGCACAGGAGACAACATTCTCGAATGATTTAGCCTAAGCATCTGAACACCGTTTAAAAATTTTTCACGCCATCGGTTCAACAAAAATCTTTACTTTCAGGCAGCTGTCGGATTAGTCCACAAAACCTGTGGATAAGTCTGTGAATAAGTTGTTCGTGAGTGAGAAAAAAACCGATAAATGAACGCCCAAAGCCCAATTGCTTAAAAAAGCAGCTATTAAATATTTTATTAAAATCAATAATTTAATTAAATATTTGTTTTAAATAAATAAAAATAGCAGCCACAGCATCAAGCCTTTGTCTTACTTGATGATTGTGGATAATAAACACCCAAAAAACCTTTTTTGTTCGACAAATTGCTGTTTTTAATATTGCTGTTTGCGGTTCTAAATCCGATGACCTTGAAACGGCGGCGGATAAGCAACACAACGAAATACCCTTTCTCTTTCTGCACACACTTCAACTTCGGGAGGTTACATCATGAACACTTTGGCACATTTACGAAAATTCAGCGGCGTGATGCTGATGCTGACCGCATCGGCACAAGCATTCGCTGAAGAAGCCGCCCCCGCACTCGATACCGGCTCTACCGCGTGGATGATTGTGGCGGCAGCACTGGTGGTTTTGATGTGCATGCCAGGCTTGGCAATGTTTTACGCGGGTATGCTGCGATCCAAAAACGTGTTAAGCGTATTTTCACAGTTTTTGGCAACTGCCGGCGTGGTAGCGGTGTTATGGGTTATCTTCGGCTACAGCATTGCCACCGATACCACCGGCATGGTTGAGGGTGAATACACGCTTCACAGTTTTGTCGGTGGTTTGTCTGCCGCTTTTCTAACCAACATCACACCCGATACCCTCACCGCCGGCGGCATTCCCGAAAGCGTGGTGGTGGTGTTTTTGCTGGCATTTGCCATCATTACGCCCGCATTGATTGCCGGCGGCTTTGCCGAACGCATGAAATTTCTACCCGCCGTATTGTTTATGGCATTGTGGTTCAGCTTAGTTTATGCGCCAATGTCGCATATGGTTTGGGGCGGTGCAGGTTCATTGATGCACAATTGGGGCGCATTGGATTTTGCCGGCGGTACTGCGGTTCACATTAACGCTGGTGCAGCGGCTTTGGCAGCAAGCCTCGTTGTCGGCAAACGCAAAGGGTATCCTTCTCAATCCATGCCGCCGCACAATCTGGCTATGTGCGTCATCGGCGGTGCGTTTGTGTGGGTGGGCTGGTTTGGCTTTAACGCAGGTTCAGCAGTTGCCGCCAATGGTGTTGCAGGTATGTCTTTGCTCAATACCCATTTGGCCGGTTGTACCGGTATTTTGGGTTGGATTTTGATGGAATACTTGCGCAATGGCCGCATCAGCACATTGGGGCTGATTTCAGGCGGCTTGGCAGGTTTGGTTGGCATCACGCCTGCTTGCGCTTACGTGGGTGCAATGGGTGCGTTGGTTATCGGCTTCGTTGCCGGTATGGTTTGCTTCTTTTCAGTCAGCGTGATGAAACGCCGCTTGGGCTATGACGATACCTTAGACGTATTTGGTCTGCATGGCATGGGCGGTATTGTCGGTGCGCTTTTGACCGGCGTTTTCTGTATCCCCGAATTGGGCGGCTCAGTTGATTTGGGAGACCGCAGCGTTATCGGGCAAGTCTTGGCACAATTCGCAAGCATCGTCTTCACTTTGGTCTATTGCTTCGTTATCAGTTGGATTATTCTAAAAGTATTGGACAAAACCATTGGCTTGCGCGTTGATGCAGAAGCCGAAAGCGTTGGTTTAGACGTGAGCGAACTCAACGAGCGTGCTTACACCGCATAAAAAATAATTCCGGCATACAAACAAAACACCGCATAATCTGCTGAAAGGCAGGTTATGCGGTGCTTATTTTATTGGCTGTCTGCTGAGGCATGCTGTCGGTATGGAAATGTCGGTTTACTATTTGGAAATATAGACTTGTGAAAAAATAGTGCTATTTACAGCCTGTTAAACGCTGATTATTTTAACCGTTACTTGCTCCCTGAATTTTGCGCATCTGCTGTTGATTTTCTCTTATCAAAGCATCTTCCCGCTGTATCTTGCCAATTATATTTTTAACCACTTTATCCAGTTCACTATTTTCCTGAAAATCCGCTTCCGTTAAAAAATTGACGCGTCCATATTTGAGTAACTCCGCCATTTTTTTCTTTTCAGCATTTCCCTTTATTTATGCACTGAGATAGAAAATTCGCCTTACCCACCCACCAATAATGCGCACTTCTGCCGCCGCTATCGCTTTTCTGTAATATACCCTTAGCAATCAAATCATTAATATCACGCAAGGCGGTATCAGCGGAAGTTTTGGTGATTTTTGCCCATTTTGATGAAGTCAGGTTGCCTGAAAAACTGTCAAATAAGCGGTTAATTATCAGGCGTTGCCGTTCATTAATCACGGTATCGCGATGTTGCTGCCAAAACTCGGCTTTTTTGACAATGCTTTGCAAGCTGATTTCGGTGTCTTGCAGGGCATGTTTCAGGCAAGTCAAAAACCACTGCAACCATTGGGTAATATCCGTATCACCGTGTTGGGCATTTTGCAGGGCTTGATAATATTGCTTCTTTTCGGCGTGGATTTGCTTGGAAAAGCTATAAAAACGCTCACTGCTGTGTTCACTGCGTGCCAGCAGCACATCGGATAAGGCGCGGGCAATGCGTCCATTTCCGTCATCAAAAGGGTGAATACTGAGAAACCACAAATGCGCAATGGCGGCTTTCAGTACATGGTCTAAATCGCTTTCCTGATTAAACCACTGCAAAAAAGTTGCCATTTCCGCGGGGATTTGTTTCGGCGGTATTGCTTGGTAATACACCTTTTCCTTGCCCACCGCACCCGAAATAATTTGCATTTCCTCATGCCGATATTGCCCCACCACAATCGGGAACATACCACTGTAGCCTGTGGGAAAAAGGGAAGCGTACCAGCCAAATAAACGGGACTCGGTGAGCGGTTTTTGGTAACTTTGAGTAGCATCCAACATCATTTCCACCACCCCGTCAATATGTCGTGCCGACGGCACCAAACCCGCCATTTCCAAGCCCAAACGCCGAGCCACCGATGAACGGGTTTGCGCATAATTTAAATTTTCACCCTCAATGGCTGAAGATTGCAAAATATCAACAGTAAGCGTTTCCAAATGTTTTTCGGTTTTGGGCAAAAAGCCCAAAGACTGCACTTGCCCCAATAACCGCCCTTGCAAATAGCGAGTTTCGCCCAGCAAACCGCTAATGGCAGCCGCTTGCCAAGTAAACGCCGTCCAATTGGGGTGTTGATAGAGATAGTGTGCCATGTTTAAAGCCTGCTACGGTGAATAAATTGATTATACACCGCAAAAATGCGGTGTATAGGCGGCTTATTCGCCGCAAAGTTCAGACAGGTCTTTATAAGGGAGCTACGAAGCATTTAATTTTTTGGCTTCTTAATGTCTTTGATGCGCAGCAAGACCGCTCCAGTGGGTAATTTTGCCTCAATCGTGGAGTCCAGTGCCGCGTCTATAAGTGCACTTGCAATTGGTGTATTGACATTGATGATTCCCAATTCTGGCATAGATTTTTCGTTAGTTATTAAAATCTGCTTCTCAACCTGAGGATTTTTACTATCAACATAAACTACTGTATCCCCGACCTCAACTATGATATCGACATCTGGCTCATGAATGGACCTAGCTGATTCGTTTTCTCGGTGGTTTTCTTCAGTTGATTTATCTTGCGGTGCTGATGTAGAGGTGTTTTGTTCGTCAGAAATACCAACACTGATATCTTGCGGGTAAATGCATCTTGCCTCTAACGCATCCCAAAGACCCTTCAAGGCATCAATCTTGTTTGAGTAAAACGCCGATTCTCTAACTCTGAAAAACGCCCATCCGCAACGCTCCAATTGCCGTTGACGCTGCATATCGTCTTCATAACGGTTAGCTCCGTGCCAATGATCACCGTCGCACTCAACGGCTAGCCGCGCCTGTCCGCCCTCAACCACGAGGTCGATCCGTTTTCCAGCAACTTCGTGCTGTGACAGTACAACAAATTTCTTGCGAAGTAGTTCCAATGCAACATCAACTTCGAACCAGCTATCGAAGGGTGGTGGTGGATTTACGATGCCTCGGTTGTCTTGTGCTGCCCGCCGCTCCAGTTCTTCCACCTTGATTCCTGCAATCTGCTGTGGTCTCGTATTCTCAAAGAAATCAAGTAACTGTTTCCGAAGACATGAGGTGCTGAGATCGTTACTGGTGACAGAATGGAAAAGAATCATGCTGTCGCGAGCTCGGCTGGCTGCAACGTTGAAACGCCGCTCATCAGCCGCCTTTGTTAAGGGTCCGATTCTTTCGTTGTTGGCGGCAACAAGCGACAAAAACACAATATCCCGCTCATCACCTTGGAAGCTGTAGGGATTGCCGCAGACCAGGCGTCGCCGTTCCATTTCTTCCGCGCCCAGTTTTTCAAGCAATTGATTCTCAATCAAAGCCGCTTGCGCTTCTCCCTGGAGAACCACTACACCCATCGTCTTGCCATCGTATCGGCTGTCGCCGGACATTTCCATGATTCTTTTGACAATAGCTTCAGCTTCTGGTCGGTTAATTATTCCGCTACCTGAACCTTCGCGATGTCCTCCACTCACAAAAACATGCTCCAGCGGCGGCAATCGATTCGGACCATACTGTCTCAATGGAATCAGGGGCGTATCCGAATAGCAAAGATCGTTGCTGAACCGAATTATTTCCGGCATACAGCGGAAGTGTTCGCGCAATGTAATCTGCCTGGTTCCATAACGAAGTTTTCCGTGATCGAACAAGCTGCTCTCTATATCGAAAGACGATTTGTAATCGAAATCGTAAAGGAATTCCTCCATTAGGCGATGTACCGCATCGCGGGGTAAACCCACGGCATCCGGGCTGATCTGTTTGTCATCGCCAACGATCAGTATTTTCTTTCCGAGATAGAGCAATGGAAGTGCTTCGAAGCCGCATTGTGAAGCCTCGTCCACAATAATCACATCGAACATGCCAGAAGCGGGTTCAACGGTGTCCCAGACGCGATGTAGTGGCATTACCCATGCAGGAACCGCCTCACGGCATTTATTAAGATGCTTTTGCGCTTCGCGGCGATGGTATGCCGCGTGCTTCCCCGTCCCCTTGCCAAGCTTCCGCATGGACTGCTGCCAAGCTTCCATATTGCGGCGATGGTCTTCCTTAAGCCGCGAGAAACAAAACGACCATGCGTGGAGCGAGGCAAGCTTTGCGATGATGCTGTTTATCTCATCTTCAATTTGTTTGGTACGCTTGGCGAGTGCCGGGACATCTTCCTGTCGTATGTAATCCTCAATCCAGTATCGCGCTTGCGCCCAATGCCAAGCATCGCCAATACGCCGGATTCTTTCCTCCCAATACGGCTCGTTACAGGTATCCTTCAAGCAATCTGCAAGGCGCGGAAGCAGTTTGCGTAATTGCGTTAAGTATTCTTCGATTTTTTGAAGGTGTAGGTGCTCCTTATCCAAATCCTGTATCTTGTTTATGCTTTGCGCGAATCCACTAACATTGCGATCACGAATCGCTTTCAGTAATTTTTTTGTTTCAGGATGTGCGTTGCCTTTGGCGGCTATGGAAGAAACCGGTTCTTCAGCGCGCTGAATTTCCTCAGCAGTAATCCGTCTGTGGATATTTGCCAATGCGAGACGGCAGGACAGGATTATTCTTTCCACCTCGGTTTCATCCTGCCAAATAGGCTCTTCCATCGCCGCGCATCTCTGTATTGCCTCACGATATTTGCCAATAATTTTTTCAAGCGATAAAGCGTTTTCAAGCGCGTTGCTCAGTGATTTTAGAGCGGTCAATTGCAAAGCGTAAGGCCCTTGCGCCTTATCAGACCGATCTACCCAAAAGCCCCATGCTTTCTCGCATTCGATGCGGACATGCAGCGCATTGACAAGAGTTGAGAAATGTTCGGCTGTCAAGCAAGGGCTCCCGCCGATTTTCACAGATTTGATCACATAAAGCCGTTCTTTTACTGGCTTTGGTCGGAATACACCTAAACCCAATTTCCCGCCGCTATCCATGTGCTCTTTCAGTATCATGGCGTCTTTATATAGCACTCTGGCGTCGCAGGTATCCGGGAATTCAATCTTGGTGTCGTCAGCTACCGCAATGTGATCCTCGACTGATGTAATAGCATCTCGTGTAACGCGGAATAATTTATGCCACAGGGACGAATTTCCGCCCAAGACATCGCGCACGGCATCATTCATCCACGAATGCGGAGCCGACATTAGCCTTTTTTTGGTGTCGCGAAATGTGAATAGAGTGTTACGAATCGCTTCAATGGTCGATGGCTCGTTTCTTGCCAGCAAATCGGCGAAATGTTTATCAGCACCGACCGTTAATGACTCCTGTTCTTTAACTGCGTTTATCTCCTTCTCCACCAAACAGGCAAAATCTTCCGCAGACAGCAAGATATTGGGTAACACACGACCCAATTCTTTGCGCTTCTCAGGCGTAAAGTAACAGAGAGCTTTCAGAACAACTTGCAAATCGTTTGTGGATATCTGGCAGGGCTTTTCTAAAGGCACCGAATCCAAGAACCACTCGTAGGCAGTGCGGTCGCGGCTCACGGCTTCGGCGATTCTGGCCGCTGTTCCTCGGTAAGCTCCCTCTGCGATGGATTGATGATGCGTTTCGGATTCCCTGATGTTGCGAAGCCGTTGATTGACCCGTTCCTTTTCCTCGCGGAGCTGCTGCAAGCATTGTTCAAATTTCGTGCGCTCGTTCCTGGCACGGTCTTCATTCCAATCATCATTTTTCTGGAGAATACCATTCACACTGGATTCGAGAGAGCGGCGCTCCTCAAGCCCGCTGCCAAGCAGATTGATGCAAAGCGGACGCAACTCATCAGGAATAAGCCCTTTAAGAACATGAAGCGCGCGCGGTGTTTTCGCGGTAATAAGCGTTCGCTGTCCTGTGGCAAGCAGATGGCAAATCAAATTGGCGATCGTATGGGATTTCCCTGTGCCGGGCGGACCTTGCACAAGCACGCCGCCTGCCGTACGAATCTTGTCCACAATGCGGCGTTGCTCATCGTTCGATGGCTTGGGAAAAAAGACCTCACCACTGAAAACAGCGGTTGCCTCTTCCGACTCATCGTTCGGTTCGCGCTCATCCCGCGAACCGATTTCTGCAAGATCCGCGAATTCGCGGGGTATGTTTTCGCCCTGCCCGATCTGTTCTTTGATCCGTTCCAAGGCTTCGGTCAGTCCTTTGGCGGAACGCTTACGCAGAATCAGAGCGGGAGCATATTCGACGATGGGCTTCTCCAAGGCACGAATGTTTGATTTCGCCTCCGGCGAGTCATCATATTCACCTTGCGGGTTGATTGAATGCACCAAGGCTTTAAGAACACCTTCAACACAGCCTTTTTCCCACGGATCGTCTTGGGCTGCGGACAGTGATGACTTCGCGGTTTCCTCCGCGCGCACCGGTTGATCCTCAATATCCAGCATATCAAGTTCGGGGCGCAGCTTGGCACCTTCAGTGTGGGGACGGACAGTGAACTTCCCCAAGCGGGCTTCGAACTCTAAGATGGCGTCGGCGACAATTAAATGACGCCGAGTGCGCTGTTTCGTGGGTGTTTGCCAAGTCAATAGACCCAGACCAAGCACAAGTTCATATTCTTCGCCAAGTCGGAGTTGTTCTTGATAGATAGTAAAGAGCGCGGAATAGACCTTGTGTACGCTCTCCCACGCATTATGCACTTTCGACCACGGCAACCATTTGTCTTTGACATAACGATTCCATGTCTGTTGAATCTCAAGATGATCCTCAAGGCGTTCAGTATGAGGGAGGGAGGGAGGGAGGGAGGGA
>NZ_JQKE01000030.1 GCF_000745895.1 Stenoxybacter acetivorans DSM 19021
ATGTGGGTTTTGAAAAGCATTTTCGTGTCAATCATGGTAATGATGAATTTTCCGACGGTAAGGGCAATCATGTAAACGGTATTGAAAGCTTTTGGGGCTTCGCTAAACACCGCTTGGCGAAGTTTAAAGGTATTCATAAGCACTTATTTGAAATTCATCTTAAAGAAACTGAGTTTCGTTTTAACCATAGAGAGCAAAATATCTATAAAATCTTGCTTAAATGGTTTAGAACCGAGAAAATTTAGTTGTCTTGTTTTTACCTTGTTTGGTTGTCTTGTCCCAAAAATATTATGGGTATTCGTGATTGGTGCAGAGGAAGAAATATTTGAAAAATCATTAAAATCTATCAATTGAGTGATGCTGCTTGCTGTGATAAAGAAGGGAAGGCAGTTTGAATTCTGTTTAGACAATGCGCAGATGCCAATACGCCAATGTTTGCATGAATGTAAGGTTTTTGAGCAAAATTTTGCGGATTTTGGCATCAGTAAAAGCGATTTTGTCCGATGCCGCCATTGGTTTGAAAACATATATTGATTACGGTGCTTATTATTACCATAATATTTAAAATGGTTGATTATTTCTAAAGAGTTTAATCTTTCCTTTTTAACTGAAATTAGAATCTCAGTAAAAAAGAAAGATTATAAAGAGGTAAAAGTAATTTATTTTTGATATGGATTGTCGTTTATTGATTGGTATCTTTAATGCAACTGAATTGTTCAGATATTTTTTAAAGTATTAACACAGTTTTAAAAGCAGTCTGTATAAAACGCGGCTAGTCCGCTTCAATGGCACTGATAACCAAGCGGTCTTCTTGCAGATAAATTTGTGCCGGTTTGTGGTGTAAATGGGCGGGCAGTTGTTGATCGAGAACGCGGTACACCCCCGCCACCGATACTAATTCCGCCTGTAAGGACTGCACAAAAATACGGGCATTTTTATTGCCGCCTGCACCTGCCAATGCGCGGCCGCGCAAACGGGCATACACATAAATATTGCCGTCTGCCAGAATCTCCGCGCCTTCGCTCACCAGTGCCATCACCAATAAATCCGAGTTTTCGGCATAAACCTGCTGACCGGTGCGAATCGGGCGGTCAATCACCAGCGGCGGTTTAATCAATGGTTGTTTTTCTTTCGGCGGCGTTGCCGTGGTTGGGGCAGCAGATGCGGCGGTGTTTTCAGGCAGCTTGCTGAATAACAGATGATGCTGCTGCGCCGTTTCCGCCCACTGCTGGTTGCGATGACGCAAGGCAACAAATTTCAAATGAAACTGCGCAAATAAAGTGATAACTCTTGCCAAGTTCAAAGCAGCGGGCCGTTCAAACGCAGTAACATCTAAAATAAACGGTATGTGCCGAAATTCGCTCAAACGAGCGGCGCGGGTTTTGAGGTCGGCGTGGATTTGGGCTAAATCAGCGGTATTTAATTGAATGGATAAAACATCTAAACGCGCTGATTTGACTTCAAATGTGGTTTTCATAATTATTCAGGTGTGTGGTAAGTTTTTATAATGGATACAATTGGTTAATTAAACTTCAGCTGCTTTCTGCAAGTAAACTGTTGCTGCCGATGAGTTGTTTTTGTGTGTGCATACAACAAAACTTTCAGGCAGCCGGAAAATGCCGCTGTGCCCGTTTTTATCTGCTTACGCCAGCAGCATTTTTTGCATCAATTTCATGCCCCATTGCCAGCCGTGCAGCGATTCATTTAAATGCCCGCTTTGCGGTGCTTCACATAAACGCATTTGCCACGATTGTGCTTGGGTTTGTGCCCAAGATTTCGGACACAAAACATCATCTTGCCCGACAACCAGCGCGGCGGGCAGATTGATTAAGCGCACACGTGAGCAAACCTCGAAAGCCTCTTGTTGGCAAATCGCTTGCGGCGGCGACACCAACATGACTGCGCGAACGCGTTTTTGAGTGAGAATATCGCTTTGATACCACCACGCCAGCCACGCCAATGCACCGATGCCGTGCGCCACCACCATAATGTTTTGGGCATTGATGCGGTCTGCATCGCCTTGCAGCAAACGCTGCCATTGCGCTGCCGTTTGCATGGCACTCGCTTGGCTCAAAAACGATGAGGGATAGCTGACTTGCCAGCGGTCAAGCCACATTTCCGATGTTTCATCGGCATCGCGAATCAGCCACAAGGCGAGGTCTTCCAGTTCTGCCGCATTCATGGTTTGCCTTTTTTATGTTGTTTGCCGTATCAATTTAATAAGGGTTCAATCATACACGGATTTTGTGTCTGTTTTGCCGGTGTGTGCATTGTTTTCAGGCAGCCATTCAGTCAATTGAGCTGTCGTAATCCACCACCAAAGGCGCGTGGTCAGAAAATTTTTCGTCTTTATATACGTGTGCTGTTCGTGCTTTTCCCGCTAAATTCGGTGTACACATATGGTAATCGATGCGCCAGCCCACGTCTTTGGCGTAGGCTTGACCGCGATTGCTCCACCAAGTATAACCGGGTGCGTCAGGGTATAAAGTGCGCCACACATCCACCCAGACCAATTCCTCAATCACGCGGGTGAGCCACGCTCGCTCTTCTGGCAGAAAGCCTGAATTTTTTTGATTGCCGCGCCAGTTTTTTAAATCAATATTGTGGTGGGCAATATTCCAATCACCGCAAATCAGCATCTCGCGCCCCTCATTTTTTAATTCAGCCAGTATCGGCAAAAAAGCGTCTAAAAATCGAAATTTGGCTTGTTGCCGCTCATCTGAGCTGCTGCCTGAAGGTAAATACAAAGAAATCACGCTTAATTGTCCGAAATCGGCGCGGATAAACCGCCCTTCTTCATCGAATTCAGGTACACCCAAACCGATTTGCACCGCATCGGGTTTGCGCTTACTGTAAATGGCAACGCCGCTGTAACCACGTTTTTGTGCCGTGTGCCACACACCGTGCATCTGGTTTGGGTGTTTCATCGCTTCGTCCATGTCGGCTTCTTGCGCTTTCAATTCCTGTACACACACAATATCGGCATTTGCCTGAACCAAATAATCCAAAAACCCTTTTTTTGCCGCCGAACGAATGCCGTTGACATTGGCTGAAATGACTCGTAACACGCATTGATCCCTTTTCAAGTAAAATTCTGCTATTTTATGGTCAAATAACATAACCAAACAGCAAAATATGAGGCAGTCCAACCGCTGGCAGCGCGATAAAATTGATATGGCAATTCATTTACTCGGTGTACCGAAACGGTAAACCGCGGATTGCGGCGTCAATTGCCCGCCAAAACAGGGCGTGTGATATTTAACATTTTGCTTGTGTTTCAGTTTGCCATTGTTCTCATTATAAGGAAAACCCATGTCTGATTTTCGCTGCCAATTTCTTCAATTCGCCCTGCAGCAAAACGTCTTAAAATTTGGCGAATTTACGACCAAAGCAGGGCGGTTATCGCCCTATTTCTTCAATGCAGGGCTGTTTAATGACGGAAGCGGTATGCTGCAGCTGGCAAAATTCTATGCCCAAGCCATTCAAGCACGGAATCTGCCGTTTGATATGTTGTTTGGTCCTGCCTATAAAGGCATTATTTTGGCGGCGACAACCGCGATGATGCTGGCTGAAAACGGCGTAAACGTGCCGTTTGCCTACAACCGCAAAGAAGCCAAAGACCACGGTGAAGGCGGGGTGTTGGTGGGTGCGCCGTTAAACGGACGCGTGTTGATTATTGATGATGTGATTTCCGCCGGCACATCGGTACGCGAATCCGTGCAATTAATTCAGGCAGCCGGTGCAACGCCTGCCGGTGTGGTGATTGCGCTGGACCGCATGGAAAAAGGCACGGGCGATATTTCTGCCGTACAAGAAGTGGAACAGCAGTATGGCTTGCCTGTGATTGCCATTGCCACTTTGCAAGACTTAATCATGCTTTTGGACAACAGCACAGCTTTGGCGGCATACCGAGAACCGGTTGCCCGATACCGAAGCCAATACGGCACGGCATAAAGTTTGTTACAATTCGCTCCGCATACGGGCAAATCAGACAGTCGCCGCGTGTGAAAACACGGGGAGGAAAGTCCGGGCTCCGCAGAGCAGAATGCCGATTAACGGTCGGGCGTCGAGAGGCGACGGATTAGTGGAACAGAAAGCATAACCGCCGATGGCTGCCTGAAAAGGCAGCACAGGTAAGGGTGAAATGGTGCGGTAAGAGCGCACCGTGCCGTTGGTAACAACGCGTAGCAGGCTAAACCCCATTCGGAGCAAGACCAAACAGAATGCGATGACGCTGCTCGCCGAGCATTCGGGTAGGTTGCTTGAGCGCATGGGTAACGATGCGCCTAGAGGAATGACTGTCCAACGACAGAACCCGGCTTATCGATTCGCCCGTATGCCCCTCTGATCGGTTAATCAACCGTAGATGAAACCGTCATCAAAATGCTTGTCTTCGCTTCATCTGTTTTCAGCAGAATTAAACAGTAAATGCACAATTTGCAGTAAACGGTTCAGTATGCCGCGAACATTCGCGAGAAAAATGTAGCAAAGCAGGCAGAGTGAATCTGTTGTTTTTTTACCCGAAGATAGGGCAGGATTAAAAAGTTGAAAACAGTGATATTGACGGATATGGCATTAAAAGAACAGCATAATATTGAAATTTCGCCTTATTAAAATAATCAGTAATGCAGTTGCGTGGGGATAAATTTTTTTATGACTGTTTAGCAGAAATAATACCGAGATAATAAAATAACTTGATAAAAAGTAACTTTAAATACATCATTGAACATGGTTAAAGCAGTATTTGATTGAGTCAATTTTTTTCATTTAGCAAAGGGAGTTTTGTTTTATGTTATCGCTTGATATTGAGGAAATGAACAAAGAAGAAATTAAGAAACACAAATGGTATCAAATTCTTTATGTTCAAGTGCTTATCGCTATTACCATTGGTATTTTGTTGGGTTATTTTTATCCTTCGGTTGGTGAGAGTATGAAACCTTTGGGTGATGCGTTCATCAAATTGGTAAAAATGATTATTTCACCGGTGATTTTCTTAACAGTGATTACCGGTATTGCCAGTATGAGCAATATGAAAGCAGTAGGCAGGGTGGCAGGAAAAGCCATGATCTACTTCCTTACTTTCTCTACTTTGGCTTTGGTGATCGGTTTGGTGGTTGCCAATGTTGCTCAGCCCGGAAGCGGTTTAAACATTGACCCGGCAACCTTGCAATCTGAAAAGGTGCATGAATACGTGCAAAAATCGCACGATGCCACCTTAACCGGCTTCCTGATGGATATTATCCCCACCACTCTTTTCAGCCCATTAACCGGCGGTAATATTCTGCAAACCTTGTTTATTGCAGTGTTATTTGGCGTTTCTTTGGCCAGTATCGGTGATAAAGCCGCGCCGTTGGTAAGCTTTTTCCAAGAATTATCTGCGCCGATATTTAAAATAGTGGCGATTTTAATGAAAGCCGCTCCGATTGGTGCGTTTGGCGCGATGGCATTTACCATTGGCAAATACGGCATCGGTTCAATTGGTAATTTGTTGTTTTTGATTCTTACCTTCTACATTACTTCGCTGTTGTTTGTGTTGATTGTATTGGGTGCAGTGGCGCGGTATAACGGATTTTCCATTTTGAAATTGATGCGTTATATCAAAGAGGAATTGCTGCTGGTGTTGGGTACAAGCTCTTCAGAAGCGGCATTGCCCACGTTAATGGATAAAATGCACAAGGCAGGCTGTGAAAAATCAGTGGTGGGCTTGGTGATTCCGACGGGCTATTCGTTTAATCTTGACGGCACTAATATTTATATGACTTTGGCAGCCTTATTTATTGCGCAAGCATGTAATATTGATTTAACACTGCAACAGCAAATTTTGTTGCTGCTGGTTGCCATGTTAAGTTCAAAAGGCGCAGCCGGTGTTACCGGAGCAGGTTTTATTACTTTGGCGGCTACTTTGTCGGTTGTTCCTACCGTACCGGTAGAAGCCATGGCGTTGATTTTGGGCATTGACCGCTTTATGTCGGAATGCCGCGCTTTAACCAATTTGGTGGGCAATGCTTGTGCCTCTGTTGTGGTGGCGCGCTGGGAAAACAGTTTGGATAGAGACAAATTAAACAGAGCTTTAAACGGTAATACTGTCGTTGGAAACAATTAAAGCTGCTCAAGAAAATGGGATTATGACACGATGTCAATAATTCCATTTTTTCTTATGTTCGTTCATTGGGCCGGAATTGTTTGGATTGACTAAATAGGCTGCCTGAAAAGTGTTTTTTGGGCAGTTCTGCATTTACGGAGAATATTTTTTAACCGCATCGGCAAATATTCCCAAGAGCGTGATCATTCGGTTTCTTTATGTATTCAGCGAATGGGCAGATGCAAGAAGCTCAGGAAATATGGGTGCAACGATAAAGAAATGCAGACAGTGCTATTATTTATTTCGAGGGCAGGCTTGATGATATCATCAAACCATAAAATTTATCCCTGACACAGAATTTTGAACGCCCTCGTGTGCTCCCTGTTTTCTTAGGCTTCACCTTTAACCCAAGTCAATGCAAGTCCAGGGCCAAATGTCCACCAGCCATTAGAAATAAATACATCCCAATGCTCAAACTCTCTCGAAGTGCATGGATGTACACATATAGATATATTGCCCTCTATCTTCACAGAAAGAGTAATGGTTTTCACATTAAATTGTGCATCTTCAATTTTTTTCCCCTTTATCAATGCCATCCATGAATCAATTTTTTTACCGCTGCTTTCAGTAGTGCACCTGATTTTTCTCTTATCAAAGTAATACCAATTCCCATATTTTAGCCAGATATAAGATTTTTCCCCGCCATTAAATTTTAATTCTATCATTACAAGCGATGCCATACTTCTACTGACAGACATCACTCTACCTCCCTTTATCCGGGATAGATCATAATTTAAGGCGTTAACTTTTTTAGTATTCATAGTGACTGACCGATCACATCAAAACATCAATATTCCCTTTTTTATTATATCTTCAGCACTCATGTTTCGTCCTGTAATTTCTTCGTGCAGCTTCCTCTTCCCCCTTTTATCAAAAGGTTACTCTCAATAAATTGACATGTATATTTGAATTGCTTATTTTGCGCCTGATTGTTTCCTGGTGTATCATCATGCACATTATGAATCAGTATACCATCTTCTCCGATGAAGAGAGTATGCGCGTTAGCGATCTCAAGGTTAAAGACTTGAATGATCTTCTGTTTGGTACAACTACCATTGCCGGCATTCGTATCGAACAGAAAACCATCCCCTGCCCGGGTCTAGATGCCCAACTGTTCAGGTTGGTGATAGTACCTGACTCGGCGAAACACAGGCTATTAGTATGGATACAATACTCGATAAATATCATGAACATTTGCTTGTTCATGCTATGGAAAGTGATGCTGGATTCTCATGCAGACTACAGCCACTTCAATTAGCTCAAGGTGGGCGATTATTACCAGTTGATCCAGAATTATATATTGATATTAATTTTGGTAATTCTGTTCTTGCACATTTAATTGTTCCGGAAATAATCCAAGTTGGTCTTGGAATGAAATATGCAGATAACTGCATTATGTCTGAAGTTGAAACAAGTCCGTTAATTAAATTCCTTGGGGTTGATGCATTTTTTCCACATGACAATCCTCAGCATATTGTTATCAAAACATCACATCAAACTTTGAATGTCATATTAAGAACGAGCAAGGATAGCCCCAGTGCTGTTCATTTAACAATAACCACAGAAGTACCTGTCGAAATGATTAATTTGAAATGATTTTCATAATAATGTCGGGAGTGGTGAATAATGGCTGCAGATAAAAATACATCGTTTGATTGGTTTCGATCGGAGATTGCTTCAATAAAATCGAAGCGATTTCATATATTTGATAAAATGTCAGGCAGCGATTTATTTTATGAAAAAGATGGGAGAAGGATTTCTATTGCTGGTGATTATGCCGATTTTATCGCGGAATTTGGATGGGCAAAACTTTTTACAGATTGCCATGATGCTCCAAAAATGATGGTCTATCCACTTAAAGAGTATAGGTGTCATGTTTGCAAGGATGGAAATACCTATATCGGATTTGGTGATCGTGGCTGCCAACATGTTTGTTTCGAGGAGAACTCTATTATTAATGGATGCCCTCACAAGGTATATGTAGTGTCGGCAAATGATGAGGTAATCGAAGTGTTTCCTGGTTTTTCTGAATGGCTGATTTCTGCTTATAATTGGACGAAATCAAAATATTCTCAGAAACGTTGGGAACGTATCATAAATGGACCAAAACCATTCTCTCAAAAAGATCAGCGAATTGTAGATGCACGAAGGTTGTTTAAATGGAAATTAATTGGCTTTGCTGAAGATGGTGATGCATTGTTTGAAATAGAAAATTGCTCGGAAATATCATTGCCATATTTGTCAATTGGTGTTAGTGATATCAAGAAGAAAATACTGACTGGCGGCGTATGGCTGGATGTTCGGAATGTTAAGCCTGGAAATAAAGCTATAGTTAGAAGTGATTGTTATAAAGACTGTATACCATCTAATCAACTTGATGTGTTTGCGCTTCCAGACCCTATCCCAGAAAAAAAAGAAGCTTATTGGGAGTTTGAGCAGTAAGCATATTGGATATATTGTTAAACTATTTTTTAGAATCTTTTCGAGGTATTTTCAATATTAGGGCGTTTAAAACTCTGTGCCAGGAGTAAATCTTACAGTTTGATTATATGGCTATGCTATTATTTTTTGCACATAGATACCGTTGTTCATTCCGGCTTCTACCATGCAGAACTTAATTATTTCGGATTGCTGTGTGATGAAAAAGAAAATGGTTTAGCTGTAGAACATAAATGGATATGGATAAAAGCTGTGCACAAATTTTTAAGGCTTAATGGCATTGATACGCTGTTTAAATTGTGTATAGGAATTATTTCGGCTGAATGGTTTATTTGGTTAGTTATTTTGAAAAATTTAATAGTTTAGCTATATTTAGTTATGGAGGAAGAAAATGATAAGCACACAAGCGTTAAGAAAGCGATCTCACGAGATTCTTCAAAAAAGCGGAGGTCGGTATGAAATCCATGAACTTCTGCCGCCAATGGATGAGGCTATTCCCTGTTTACGTCGTTCTTGTTCTGAAATTCAAAACAGGGCATTGGCAATGTATATTTTTATACTGCGGCTGGTCGATGGCGAGAGATTTTTGGATTATGACAGGACATGGTTGTTAAGTCATGGACTATATAGCTGCTTAACGGACGATGAGCAGCAAATATTCAATATGCCAGATGCTTGCTTAACGGAAAGCAAAAAGGAGACTTATCTGGATATGGTCGAAGGGTTGTATGCGTTGTGTTGGCTTCTTGGAAAAGAAAACGAATTAAATATCAATGGCTATGTTCCAGATAATTTGGTAAGGCACTTTCCCGTTGCAGATGTAAATGATGGCGTACCCTCAATTGCTGCTCCATCAATGGACTCTTTTTGTACTCTGCGGGACAGTATTGAGGTGGCTCAAATGTGGGATGTTTATTATTGTATGCATTGGTCTATGGTAGAGGAGCGTGTAAATGGCATAGTAATTGAGCGGAATATTAATGTCTGGACTGTAATCGAACGAAGGCGAGCTTTGGAATGGGCGCTTTCTAACGATGCATGGGATGAAATTTCTCTGGATACCTAAAGCGGAAAATCGGGGACAAGACTGCCGCTCCTTAACCCATGTCGGTCACAGTGCCTCTATGCACTTATGCGTTGAGCGTGGCATTTTTTAATATGAGGAATGTGTTATGTACAGAAAACCCGATTTTGACATGAGATTTTGTGGAGGGGATGAGCGTAGCGTTATCCACCATTTACCGATGTACGCACTCAACCGTTCAATGGTGGAAGGTGCTTCACTTTTTCACCCTGCGCGATGTCCGGGCTACGCGCTGTGAAGGATCCGGGCGGGTGTTTTATTGCCGGAACACTGGTACATACCAAGGAAGGGCTGAAATCCATTGAGGAAATCAAGGTGGGGGACTATGTACTTTCCATGCCGGAAGATGGGAATAGTGAACAGGCTTACAAGCGTGTTACCAAGACACTGCAATTTAAAGAGAAAGAGGTTTGGTGTGTCGAAATATGTCCAAAGTCCGAGGTAGAACAGGCAAAAAGAGAGCATCGATTGATTAGGCAGGAATCAGCTTTTAAATTGATTGTGACACCGAACCAGCCATTCTGGGTGGAGGGTATGGGTTGGACGAGAGTAGATGGACTTTTCCATACTTCCAGCGAACATTTACCACAATTAATTTTGTCTGATGGAGAGATAGCGATGGCTTTTTGGGCTGCCCCAATGAAGCGTTCTGAGAGATCAAATGCCGCTTGGGCTCCTGCACCCGATGGATTTGATGGCAGCTATTTCTCTACTGGGATGCACGTAGATCTAACTCAAGGAGGGAGATCGGCTGAATTTGGCTATTTGCCGAGTAGAACAGGTTCGATGCATGATGACAATGGGGGTGTTGATGTTTGGAAACCAGAAAATATATACCGTTGTACGGTTTATAATCTGGAGATTGAAGATTTTCATACTTATTATGTAGGTACTCGTGGAGTATGGGTGCACAACCAGAATTGTGTAATCTACTATACGAAATAGGAGAAGATAATGGATATGCCTGGGCGTGCGCGGGAAGTTGATACTATTATCAATGGGGAGTTACGCGCCCGAACTTTATGTGTTGATGCACGGCATGGTGCAGCCTGTGCAGAACTTTGGGCAACTGGACGTTATAACGAGTTACGCATATCTGAATTCGAAAATCCTGGGTTAAAAGATATTGAGTTTCTATCGATTTTCAGAAAAATAACTTACTTGCATCTGATGCTGGATCGAAAAATTGATTTAAGTCCTCTTTGTCAACATGCGAATAGTCTTCAAGGATTTTCCTGCAATGACGGAATCAATGGGCTGAAAGATTGCCGACCATTTACCTGTCTTGAATTATGGGGGCAAAAATATTTTCCTTCCATGAAATTTGCAGACAACTATCCAAATTTACTTGGGCTTTGTTTATCTGGCAAGTACACAAACCTGGAAGCATTGCCACGCGCTGATAACTTGAAAGAGATAAGTTTTCCTCAAACCTCCATTGAAAGCCTTCAAGGAATTGAACGTTACCCTGAATTGGAAAAAGTTCTAATCTATCAGGCTCGAAAACTGCGTGATATATCACAGCTTTCCAGGTTGAAGAATCTGAAAGAGATAGATTTTGACAAATGTCGTTGTCTGGTACAAGGTGGGTTTGACTGGAGCTGCCTTCATGGTCTGCGTAAAATGGTATATATGGGATGTACAGCCATGCCAGACTTGCAGTTTATTCGTGAGATGCCGGATTTATTCTGGTTGGTGATTATGGATACAGATGTTTTAGATGGAGATTTGAATCCTGTTGCGGAACATCCCAGGCTTCAGCATTTCGTATGTACATCTTATCGACATTTCACGCATACAGAGGCGCAGTTGAGAAAAATATTGATTGCCAGAAAATCCTTATGCAACTCTTCTACAGGAAGAGAAAAGTAAGGAGCGTATCCAACGCTGTTCAAACATGGGGACATACCCCTTTCCCTCCGAAATCAACCCGTATTCCTTGGCGGCAACCTCATTACGGTTGAATGGCCGGGTACGCGAAATTACCATCGAAGACCGATATGAAATTACCCTGAATGCCACCTTTGAAATTGATGTGCCGGCAGTGGTCGTTGTGCTCAGCTCGCACAGTATCAATCTGCCTAAAATGGCAGCAGACGAAGTTTTCTTATGGCGAACTTACCCTGACCAATCATGGATTAATCAGGACAGAACACATTCGGCAGACTTTACCCAGAGATGACGCTTACTTCCGTTGTAAATTTCTGGCAAAATTCCCGGAACCGCTGAAGCACAAACAGGGCGCGACCATACTCTACCGCATCATCACCGTGAAATCGCTGGATGATTCGGCCTATGATGAAAATGCATCAGGCGGTGGCGCGCACGCACTGCGTCAAGGAAAATCAAATGGAGTGTGATTTCAAATGTACCAACGGACAGACCGGCGATTGTGGTGATCGTAATGCCTGGGTTGGACAGAGTGGTCTGTCCCTGTTTTGAAGGAACTGCCGCCCCGACGACGATTCCAAAGAGAGGCTGTCTGCACTTTCACGATAAAATCGCAATGATCAATTCAATTCAAGCCAAACGTTCACTATGAGTTCCCAGACCCAGCCAATACTGAATCCTCTTGCCATTGCTGAACGGCATTTCAGAGCTTTCGCGGAAGCTTTTCTCAATGAAGCTGTGGCAGCGCGTTGGATTGCTTTATTTACATCTTCCACGCAGTCAAAGTGGAGAAAAATTCGTCCATGGGATTTGTGGGAGGAAGATAAAAGGCGAAGCGGCGCGTATTTTGTTGAGCTTTTAGTGCCTGTCAAAGCTATCCTGCATGACCCTGCTTTTTGTCCAGATCCTGAATGTGATGCTGTAGTCATTGCAGTGGGGCACTCGCGTCCATCAGTCGTTGTCCAGAGATTTTCGCTCATCACCCCGAAAGATTGGCCATTGGAAGGGATAATTAGCCTTGAACCTGGGAAAAGGGCTTTTGTAACTAATCATGATGGAGATGTCATTATTTGTACCAGATAAATTGGGATGGGGGGACAGGGGGCAGACAATGGCGGGAAAATCACAGGAGTTGGGCGGTCAAATTCGAGTTGCGAACTAGGCTTGCCGGTCAGGCTGGTGCTGCCGAGCGTGGTCAATAGACATTGACACTACATTGGAACGTACACATCCTAGGGGTGGTTACACACCAGAATATTCCAAATTTTAGACTTTTGAAAGAGTATTTTCATGTATGTCGGAAAAAGAGTAAGATTAAAATCGGTGGACAACAAACAGAGCAAGCCAACGTGTGTCCAAATTCGAGATTACGAGGATTATTGGCGTTTAATTGGCTGTGAAGGAGAGATTATTTCTGATGAAATACCTTCTTGGTCTAAAGATAAGCGGTTTCTTGTGCGGTTTGATCAAGATTTGATAGCGATGAAGTTGGAATGTCATAATGAGCTTTCTAATCCATTATGGTCAAATGCGTTGTGGATACGTGTTAGCGACTTAGAGATAATATAATGATGTTTGGTGATAAATATCAAACGAGAAACCAGGATACTTCCCAGTATTTCTTTGACAAAGCTCATGATATGCTCAAACTAATCAAGAATCAACCGCGTTTAAATGACAAAGGAGGAAATTTAAGCCGATAAAACGGATTCGTCTTTTTCGGCTATGATTTTTGTGTGCTACTGAAATCAATTCACATTGAGCTTTAAATATCCATAGACCCTAAAATATGTCAAAAATACTATTTTCCACTCTCCTTTTCATCGCATCTTTGCTTGCAATGATTACTTTGATGTATCGGTCTGAAAACGTAGAAACTATGGAGTCTGATTTGGGTAAATATCCTGATTTCCAGCCATTTTTGGTGGGAAAGACAGGGTTCTATCCTGGGGTTTTCAATTTTGATACAAACTCTTTTTCTTTTTCTTTTCCTGTTTCATTTACTTATGTAGGGGATTATTTCCGCGAAATTGATAGTCGTGCCATAAAAGGAAACTGGACGCTGGTAAACAGTGCAGAATTAAACAGGGTGTATGTTAAAAACATGGATAGGGTAAGTCTATTTTACGATATCGAAAAAAACGTCGTTCTTTTTATTCGGGATGAAAGGCATAAAAAAAGTATAAACCAATCTGAATGAAATATAGTCAAACATATTTCTTCTCTTGTTGGATTAGAACCATTGGTGGTGATCATCATCATCGGTTTGCTCAAAACAGGGAGCGTACCCAACGTTGTTCTAAAATAAGGACATACCCCTTTCCTCAAAACAAATCTGTGTTCCTTGACTACAACCTCATTTGTGAATGGAGGATGGAACTTATTAACCATGCCTGTGAGCTGGAATACTTGGTTGGGATTTGCACCTAGATGGGGAAGAACTCAGGCAATGTTGGCGAATATTGCACGCTATGCCATCCAATTAGGTGTGCCTGGTATTGCGGTCAGATCATTTTATGCGGGTTATTAATATGGAGACTGGCAACAGAGTCAGTGTGAATGCCAATGACGTATTCTGTGTGTATCAATTGTGGGGTGGAGAAGAAACATCCGATGAGCAAATGTTCGAATTGTGGATTTGTGCCTACCAGTAATGAAGACAAGGCGAAGTCTTTGATTCTCTCGCTGGATTATGAGATTGATGATGAATATTGCGGTAAGACCAAGGAAGAACTGAAAGTAATTGCAATTGAACTTCAGTTTGGAAATTCTTATGATTTTGATCCGCTAGAGGTCAAAGCTGTAGTTGATTACTCACATAGAGTTGATGCCATTCAGCCGAGTGAGTTAATTATCGATGGATTAAAGTGGTTGCTTCTGCCGATTTCGCTATTAATTATAGCCCTTGTTTTTTTGACAAAGTAATGTCAATGATATGGCATGTAGAGAATTGAGGTATTCCGGGATATAAGGAACTTTAATGAGGAAAAATCGTCGTGATATTACATATTCTTTTTGTTGTTATGTTTTTAATTGGTTTGTGGTTAGCAATTTTGAACTGGTATGTTGTTTACCTCGGCGTGACAAAGGGGCATGCTCCATCGTGGATGCCGTTGATTGCCGGGATACTTTTATTTGTTGGGTTCTATTTTTACCCTGAAAACACTCTACGGCATTGGGCTTGGGTCGCTTTTTTTATTGACTTTGGAAGTGTGCCAGGACTGGGGTACACAGTGTTGTTTTACAGTTGGAGAGTTTATAAAAATTTTCGCAAATTATTTTAATCCTCTTCAAGAACCAATGGATTGTGGATGTGAGCAATGAATCAAGAAAATCTCAACAAGATGCTAAAGATTTCAAAGATGATTTGCATTTTGATATTCCAGATATTTTTCTTTGGAAGTATATTATTGTTGGTATTGTTTAAGCCTAAAGAAAAAATATATGGTTTTTTGACAATATCAATATGGGTATTGGCTGCTATCCCTTATATAAAACATGACTATTTTGTTCATTTTTTTATTAAAAAATTCAAGAAAAATCTTAGAGGAAATTCTTGTAAATGATGGACGTCATATTTAGATTTTTTTATCGAATTTTTTTCGAACATGTAAGCGAATTACTTCCATATGAGAAACTGTGTCTTGGTGCGTGGCGAGCTTTGCTGAGTGCAGAAAATAAAGATATATTGGATAGGCAGATCGAATCTTGTTGGACAGTGAGAAGATATATTGGAAAACTATGTTTTCATCATTCTAAGCGAGAGAATGTTCCATTGTTTGCTAATTTCCATCCTGACCAAAATGTTGCATTAGTTGTATTTGAAGCATTATCTTCAAGAGTGGGTACGGCAAGAATATTTATTCATCGAGGATTGTTCTTCTCTATTGAGAACTCCAGAAGTTTACAAAAATTCATTGAGTCTCATAAATCAAATATTAATCAACTGAAGATTAGTCGTATTGATATATTAATTGATTTGAATTGAGAAACAGAATCAGCATAGATGCCAATAACAAATAAAAACGGGTAAGTCCTCTGATAATGGGTATTCATGCGATTGATGAAATCCATATTACAACACTGAAATAAAATTTTATTTCAGTGTATCGAAGAATACCAATGAGGAGTGATCATCATGATAGTACATATTCTTTGTGGTGTTGTGTTTTTAATTGGTCTGTTGTTTGCCTGTGCTGGTGATGATGCCGTTGGCACAGATGAATCTCCGTTATGCGCGGCATTTTTTGAGAACTTATGTTCAATAATACCTAAGCAAAGTATATAAATGGGAAGTGATAAAATCATTTTCTTGATGTTTGCATTTAATCTCGTCATCCTTACTGAGTAACCTTGAATGATTTACCCAAGCAAAGGTTCGTTCAACAACCCAACGTTTAGGTAAAACCAGACATTCAGGCGTAATTCGGGCAGAAATATCAACGCCAATACCCAATTGGTCAGCGACATTTTCCTCAAAAGTCTTGCGATAATCCGAGTTCAGCACTGAACCGCTTGATGGTTTGGTATCTTTCAAATGCTTTTTTTGCAGCCGAAATGCCGGATTTTGTGTTGTGAATATTTGCTGCGTGAATTTTTCGCTGATAACAGATTTCCTATAATATCCACGGCAATATGCCGTTTCTTATCCTTTATTTTTTAACCACCGTCAATACCGCGTTCCTTGGTGGCAGACGTTGTTTTTGCACTTTGAAAATCAATAATGGCGTATATGCCGGTTCAGCTTCTCGTCCTGCATCTGTTCGGGCTTTAGACACTGTGGAATGGCTTATTAAATCGCTAATGCAACATGGGTGAAGAAAATTTGCTGAGGCAAACAAAGCAAATTTGTTTGTTGTGTGGTCAAGCGTTTTTTTATTCGATAGAATGACGGTGTAGGTACAAAATATGGAATAATTTTACATTCCGCAAGTGTGATAATCCTACTTCTTTGCCATCAATGAATGCAATGAATGGGGGGAGCGGCGGGAAGCAAATGTAAACAATCATTGGTTTTTCTTTAAATTTCTTCTGTTGAAGTACATTGGTTAATGACATATTTTTGTCATTGAACGTGCGTATTCTGTTCTCATCTCTGAGACTTTAATGAAACAGGAATATTCATGCAGCCTCTTTATTTTGCCAACAGTCGTTTCAGCGTGTCATTGGCACAAACCGCTGCCGAAATTGACGAGGCACAAGCCTTGCGCTATCAGGTATTTGCCGAGGAAATGGGCGCGAATATCGTTTCCGACTGCCAACGTGATGTTGATCATTACGATTCGTTTTGCCGCCATTTGGTGGTGCGTGAAAATGAACACAATCGCGTGGTGGGTTGTTATCGGTTATTGGATGCCGCATCGGCGCAAAAAGCGGGTGGCTGGTATTCGGAGAGCGAATTTGATTTAAGCCGTTTACAACCGATTTTGCCGAAAACTGTGGAATTGGGGCGTGCCTGCGTTCACCCTGATTTTCGCGACGGTGCGGTGATTGCCATGCTGTGGGCGGGTTTGGCAAAATTCATGCAGCAAAATGGTTTGGATTATATGATTGGTTGCGGCAGTATTTGTGTTGACGATGGCGGTTGCCAAGCGGCGGCTGTATTCCGTCAATTACAAGCCTTGCATTACGCGCCGGAAGAATACCGCGTTTTCCCCAAAAAACCGTTGCCGAGTTTTGATGAAAATCAAGCGCATGAGGCTGAACTTCCCGCATTGCTCAAAGGCTATTTGCGCGCCGGTGCTTATGTGTGCGGAGAGCCGCATCTTGATGAAGATTTTCAATGCGCTGATGTGTTGGTGATGATGCCCTTGGCACAGATGAATCCCCGTTATGCGCGGCATTTTTTGAAATAGGGAAGATCCATTTTGTTTCCGCGTTTGTGTCTTGCGAGTCGTCTGTTGTGCATCGGCATTCATTTATGGGCAGGCTGCCTGAAAATAGCCTGTTTGTTTCCGTTTTTAAGCGAACGGCAACGAAGTGAGCAAGTACAAAAATGGTCGGTGATATTGCTGCGATTATGCCGTGTTCGTTTGCATTTGCATCACGCCGATAACGCGCTTCACCACGGTTTATACGTGTGCAACCACATCTCGTGGCTGGATATTTTTGTGATTAATGCGTGGCGGCCTTGTGCTTTTGTGTGTAAAGACGATGTCAAAAGTTGGTTTATTATCGGCTATTTGGTGAGCAATACCGGCAATATTTTTATATCACGCAGTAATAAAAAAATGGCAGCCGCCGCCATGGAAAACATTAGCCAACGCTTGAAAAAATACGAGCGCATTGCTTTTTTCCCCGAAGGCACCAGCAGCGACGGCAGTGTTTTGCTGCCGTTTAAATCGTATGTGTTTCAGGCAGCCTTAGATGCCGGTACACCGGTACAACCTTTGGCATTGCGTTACCTCAATCATGACAAGACGCTTTGCCGTGCAGCGGCGTATTACGGCGATATGAGCCTGTGGCAAAGTTTATGTGCTTTGCTGCGTTGCCCTGAAACAGAAGCGCATTTGTCGGTATTGAATCCCATTGATGACACCGCAGAAAACCGTCGGGGTCTTTGTGAACGCAGTTATCAAGCCGTTTCTGAATGTCTGGCAGACACAAAGTAAAAGAACTTAGCGGATTTCAGAACAAGAAAAGAGGCTTATGGGGTACAATAATACAATCTCCTTAATTGTGTGCTTGTTTGAATTATGCCTCAGTTTATATTTCCGCTCTCAACCATCATCGTTTTTGCCTTGTTGGTTTTGCTTGTCCCTGTTGTCTATTTGCTGATGCGCCGCCGTGAGCAGCGTTTACGCAATGACGTTCATGAACTGGAAACCGATATTGCCCGTCGGCAGGCATCGGGAGAGCAGCTGCAAGACCAGCTTCAATCGTGCCAATTGCAGTTGTTAAGCGTTCAGCAAGATTTACAAGACAAAAATGTGCAAGTAACCGAGGCGGAAACCGAAAATCGGCAGATTGCACCGCTACGCCAAGAAAAACAGCAATTACAGCAAGAATATCAAACATTACAAAGCCAGTTTCAGGCAATCCAAACCCAATTGACGCAAGCGGAAACCACCAATCGGCAAATTCCCGAATTGCGTCAGGAAAAACAGCAATTGCAAGAGGCGCATCAAGCCTTGTTGGTGCGTTTTCAGGAAGCCCAAAGCAATTTATCATCTTCACGGCAGCAAGTCATTGATTGGCAAGAACAAGAAAGTGATTGGCGTGTTCTGAAAAATGATTATCAAAATTTGGAAACCCAATTTAACACGCTGCAAGTGGCGCATGGGCGTTTGCAAACCCAGTTACAGCAAGAGCGCGACAGCCACCAAGAAAAGCTCGCCTTATTAACCGAAGCACGTGAAACTTTGAGCAATCAATTCAAAGTATTGGCGAACGAAATTCTCGAAGAAAAGGGCAAGCAGTTTGGCGAACAAAACAAAAACCATTTAGAAACTTTGCTCAATCCTTTGCACGAGCGTGTACAGGGTTTCAGCCAGCTGATTCAAAACACCTACGAAAAAGAAAGCAAAGAGCGCAATCGTTTAGAAACCGAATTGCAAAACCTGCAAAAACTCAACACTCAGCTACATGAGGGCGCACAAGCACTCACCGACGCACTGATTGGCACACAAAATAAAGCCCAGGGCAATTGGGGCGAAATGATTTTGGAAACCATGTTGGAAAATTCAGGTTTACAAAAAGGGCGCGAGTATTTTGTACAAATGAGCGGTGTGAGTACCGATGAAAATGATGAAGAACGCCGTGTTCAGCCCGATATTGTGGTGAATCTGCCCGACAAAAAACACATTATCATTGATTCCAAAATGTCGCTTACTGCTTATGTGCGCTATACGCAAGCACGCCAGCCGGAAGACGCCGAACGTGAATTACGCGCCCATGTACAATCGGTGCGCAATCACATCAAAAACCTTGCCGAAAAACGCTATGACAACATCAAAGGCTTCAACACCCCGGATTTTGTGTTTTTGTTTATTCCGGTAGAACCCGCGTATTTGGTTGCGTTGCAGCATGAGCCGGGTTTATTTGATGAAGCGTTTAAAAAGCGCATTATGTTGGTCGGTCCCGGCACTTTGCTGGCTACTTTGCGCACCATTGCCCATATTTGGCGCAGTGAACAGCAAAATCAAAATGCCCTGAAAATTGCACAAGCCGGTGGTAAATTGTATGACAAATTTGTCGGTTTTGTGTCCACATTGGAGAGTGTCGGCAAAAACATCGGTCAGGCGCAAAACCAATATGATGCCGCAATAAGGCAGTTGCAAAGCGGGCGGGGCAATTTAATCAGACAAGCCGAAAGTTTGCGCCAATTGGGCGTGGCAAGCAGCAGACATTTGCCCGAACCTTACCGCAATCAAGACGATGATGAGGCAGACAATCAATCCGTATTTGTGCTTTTGCCCAGCACTGATGAATTTGAAGCGGCTTTACGTGCGAACACGAAAACAGAAACCGAGCCCGATTCACGAAACTGATTCAAAAGCAACATAATGCCAACCACGAGCTTATTCCAAACCGAACCCATTGCCGTGTGTGCTGAAGTGCTGGATTTTTGGCTCAACGAATGCAGCGCAGATGATGCACCCACAGCGGAAACCGTGGCGCAATGGTGTGATATTTTTACCCGCCGCGGCGGCGCGTTTATGCGTTTGGCAGCTGAGTGTGAACATTATTTAGCCGAAAGCGGCGCATGAATAAATGGCTGTTGTTTGCGTTTGTGTGGTTTTCAGGCAGCCTGTACGCTTTGTTTTTCCGCGATGGCGGCACTTCGCCGCCGCCGTTTGTTCATTTTGATAAAATCGCCCACATGGGGCTGTTTTTTGGACAATTTTGGTTGCTGGCAAAAATTTTTATTGAAACCGATAAACCCGTGCCCTGGCGCGGTTTATTAACCGCCGCCGTATTTTGGGCGGCAGTCAGCGAAGTTTTGCAAGCTCTGTTCACCCGCAATCGTCAAGGTGATGTTTGGGACGCAGCTACCGATGTTTTGGGTGCGGTATTGGCGGTGTATTTGGCGTATCGGGTTCAGAGTGCAGGCAAGGCTTCGGGCGGCAATTTTTCGTAATACGCGGTAATGTTGGATTGTGTTTTCGCAAAATAAGACGAAGATACGTTGTTTACTTCGCGCGGGTAAACGAAGCCAATGCGGCAATTGCGGCGCGGGCAGAAATGGCAAAAGCAGATTGCTTTTGGGTGTTTTTTCAATTGATACGGCGGATAGATTGCCGATGTGTTTTCAGGCAGATTGTTTGTACAAAATATTGTCATTGCCAATACAAACGCGGCGGCTGATTTGCCGCTGAAACCATTATCGGCTGCTCTGAACGCAACCTTGCGGCAACACGCCGAACAATCATATTTACCTTTTTAGGTATTCACTTTTTCAGGCAGCCTGTAAAATACAGCCCCCCGACACATCTGCCGCTTTTTTTGGAATGGGTCATTATGTTACACAACATCAGCATCACTGAATGCATCGAACACCAGTTGCAGCAGTATTTTGCCGATTTAGACGGCGAGATGCCGTGCAGTCTGTATGAAATGATTATGAACCAAGCAGAAGAATCGCTGTTTCGGTATGTCATGGAAAGCTGCCGGCACAATCAAACCCGAGCGGCGCAAATATTGGGCTTAAACCGCAATACCTTGCGTAAGAAACTCATTCGATACCAATTGTTACAAGAAAAACCGTAAGGAAAACAAAATGGCTGTGATTAAACGCGCCTTATTAAGTGTTTCAGATAAAACCGGTGCGGTGGATTTTGCCCGCGCATTGGCACACATGGGGGTTGAATTACTGTCCACCGGCGGTACGGCGAATCTGTTGGCAGAAGCCGGCATTGCCGTAACAGAGGTTGCCGATTACACCGGCTTTCCCGAAATGCTCGACGGCAGGGTCAAAACCCTGCATCCGAAAATACACGGCGGTATTTTGGGGCGGCGCGATTTGGACGAACACGTAGAAAAAATGGCAGAACACGACATCGGCAACATTGATTTGGTGTGCGTCAATCTCTACCCGTTTGCCGCTACCGTTGCCCGCACCGGCTGTACTTTGGAAGATGCCATTGAAAACATTGACATCGGCGGTCCAACCATGGTGCGCTCCGCTGCCAAAAATTGGAAACACGTTGCCATTGTTACTGATAGCCGCGACTACGAATCAATCGTGAATGAAATGCAGGCAAACGGCGGCGCATTGAGTGATAAAACCCGTTTCAATCTGTCGCGCAAAGCCTTTTCGCACACCGCTCAATACGACGGCATGATTTCCAATTACCTCACCAGCGTGAATGACGATGCCCTCAGCGGAGAGCCGCATTTAAATGTATTTCCGCAGCAATTCAACCAAAGCTGGCTGAAAGTGCAAGATTTGCGCTATGGTGAGAATCCGCACCAACAAGCCGCGTTCTACCGCGATGTTTACCCTGCTTCAGGCAGCCTGTCGGCGTATAACCAGTTGCAAGGCAAGGAATTGTCGTATAACAATATTGCTGATGCCGATGCGGCGTGGGAAGCAGTGAAAGCCTTTGATGAACCGGCTTGCGTGATTGTGAAGCACGCCAATCCTTGCGGCGCGGCGATTGCGGCAGACACGCTCACTGCCTACCGCTTGGCATTTGCCACCGACACCACCAGCGCATTCGGCGGCATTATTGCTTTTAACCGTGAGGTAGATGCCGCTACCGTGGAGGCTGTTACCCATCAGTTTTTAGAAGTATTGATGGCACCGAAATTCAGCGACGAAGCCCGCGCCCTTATTGCCGCTAAGAAAAATGTACGTGTTTTGGAAATTCCTCTGCAAGCGGGTGCAAACCGCTTTGAATTGAAGCGTGTCGGCGGTGGTTTGCTGGTGCAAACGCCGGATTTGCATCGGCTGAGCCGCAGTGATGTACACGTGGTGTCCAAACGTGCGCCGACCGAACAAGAATGGCAAGACTTATTATTCGTGTGGCGTGTGGCGCAATATGTTAAATCCAATGCGATTGTGTTCGGCAAAGGCGGACAAACCTATGGTATTGGTGCGGGACAAATGAGCCGCGTGGATTCTACCCGCATTGCCGCCGGCAAAGCGCAAGAGGGTGGTTTTGATTTAAATGGCGCGTGTGCCGCTTCTGATGCTTTTTTCCCGTTCCGCGACGGCGTGGACGTTATTGCCGAACAAGGCATCAAGGCGATTATTCACCCGGGCGGTTCGGTGCGCGATGAAGAAGTTTTTGCCGCTGCCGATGAACACGGCATTGCTATGGTGCTGACGGGTGTGCGGCATTTCCGTCATTGATGCGTTGCTGTCATCAAAGGCTGCCTGAATATTTTTCAGGCAGCCAAATATTTTTCAGGCAATGTGGGGTGGTGGTAACTTTTACCAGATTAAGGGTGTTATAAAAAGGTGAAAAAAATTTAGCGAGGTCAATTGGTTAGGGGTGGTTTTTAGAGAGTTTGTGTGTCGGTAACTTTTTCTGAAAATTGCCGAAAAATTGCTAACTTTTGCCGATCAAGGCTACGAGGGTGGTTAAAAGGTGGTTTAAAAAGGTTTAAAGCCGTGTTTAATGATGATTAAACGCGGCTTTTTTATTTTTGTTTGGCGGTGGCTGGTGGTTTAAAGGGTTTTAACGCTTTGTTTTGAACGGTATTTCTCAGAAAAAAAGACAAAAAATATAGCCATACTATTATTTTTTCAAAAAAGTAAACATGACTTAATTTAACAGATTTCAGACAATTAGCCGTAGTTTTTCCAGTCGATCATTTTGAAAAATTTAGTAGTTTAGCCATAATTGAAGAATAACAAAAAAGGCTTGATTCAAATTATAGATTTACCTATAATTATACCCAGTTGGCAAGATGAGCTTGCCGAGAACGGGAACAGCCCCACCGAAGCGGGGCTGGCACTTGAAAGGATTACCAGATGAGTACATTCATCAAAGTAATCGTGCTGGTGTTATTGCTCTTGATTAGCGGTCAAGTTTGGTAATAACACATTAAACAGTGCGGGGGGAGTTACCGCTCCCCCTCTTTCACCACTATACTGATATAAACGTAAAAAATCAAGGGGGTAAGATATGGCGATGACACAAGCGGAAATTCAGCGGCGCAGCGATGAGAAGCGCGGAGTGCGGGTAAAGAGCTTTAAATTACCGATTGCGGTGATTAATTTGATTGAAGAAACGGCGCAACGAACAGGTAAACCACAAACGCTGGTTATTAGCGAAGCAATACGAGCCTATACGGCACGCTCAGTGGAGCGATAAACTCGGGATAACAGGCTATTTGAATTTTTCAGGCAGCCGAAATGTTTTTCAAGCAGCCTGAAAAGTAAATAGTCATAACAGCCGCGGCGAACTGCTTGCTGCGTTGCTGATTTTTTATTAGTAACAGGTGATTTTGTTATTTCTTTGATATTGTAAAGAATTATCCGATAAAGCCGTCAATCACTGCTTATTTTTTAAGCAGTGCATAAAATGGCTTTGTTTTCAGGTATTTTCAGCAATACCAAACAGCTTATACACAGTTTCATGCACCGATTGTGTTGATAACGTGATGACTGGCTTACTCTGCCATTAACGCCTCAATTGCCGCCACGGTTTTGGGTGCGTCGGCGGTATAGACTTCACAGCCGTTATCGGTAATCAATACATTGTCTTCAATGCGCACACCGATGTTGTGGAAATGGGCGGGAATGTCATCGGCGGCGGCGATGTATAAGCCCGGTTCAACCGTGGTGCACATGCCGCTTTGCAGCAAGATTGGTGTACCGTTGTCGTTGAAACGTCCGCCCACATCGTGAACGTCCATGCCCAGCCAATGCCCCAGCCCGTGCATGTAGAATCGGCGGTATGCCGAAGTTTCGATGTTGCTGTTCAGGCTGCCTGAAAGCAAGCCCAAATCCAGCAGACCTTGTGTTAATTGAGCGATGGCGGCTTGGCTGATGACTTGCCAGTCTGCACCCGGGCGAATGGCTTCAATGGCGGCGATATTGCTTGCCAATACAATTTCATAGACCTCTTTTTGTGCGCCGCTGAATTTTCCGCTGACGGGAAACGTGCGAGTAATGTCGCCCGCGTACATTTGATATTCCGCACCCGCGTCAATCAGCAGTAAATCGCCGTCGGCAAGCGGGCTGTGGTTATCGACATAATGCAAACAACAGGCATTTTTACCGCCGGCAATAATGCTGTTATACGACGAATACCGCGCACCTTGCTGCATAAATTCGTGCAGAATTTCCGCTTCCACTTGATATTCTCGGCAGCCGCTGCGTACATAACGCATGGCGCGAACATGTGCGGCAGCACTGATTTTGCCGGCTTTCCGCATTAACTCTTGTTCGTGTTCGTCTTTGATTAATCTCATGCGGTTGAGGATTTTACTTAAATCCATTAAGCCATCGGGTGCGAGCACACCTTGGGCAGCGGCGCGTTGTCCGGCGGTTTGCTGTATTTGATGCCAAATGCGCAATAAGGTTTGATCGTGTTCGGGATATAAGCCCCACAAAGCGTATAGGCGGCTGTGTCCGGCAAGGGCTTCCTGAAAAGCGGTTTGCCATTGGCTGATGCTGCCGGCGTGTTCCATGCCGAATACCGTTTTGGCAGCCGCCGCGCCATAACGAAAGCCATGCCAAATTTCTTGGGATTCGTCTTTGTCGCGGCAATAAAGGGCTGCGGTTTGGTTTTTGCCGTCCAGCACCAAAGCCGCTTGCGGTTCGGTAAAACCGGTTAAATAATAGAAATAACTGTCTTGGCGAAACGGATAATCGGTGTCGCCGCTGCGGCGTTGTTCGGGTGCGGCAAACACAATGGCAATACCGTCTTCACCGATTTGGCGCAATACATTTTCGCGGCGGCGGCGGTAAACGGCGGTGTCGATTTGAGCAGAGCAAAGCATGGAAATTCCTTGGTTGAGGCAGGTTGTTTTTTCAATTAACTGTTTTTTCAAAGTAAGCCGCGATACGCACACGGCCATGTTTTCAAGCGGTGAACTTGGCTGTCTAAAAATGCTGTCAGCTGCCGGAGCTGGCTGTAGGCATCATCGGTTTGATTGATGCGGCGGCGGAAGGCTTCGCCCTCGGGCAAGTGTTGTACATACCAGCCGATGTGTTTGCGCGCCGTGCGTGTACCGATAAAACCGCCGTAAAAATCGTGCATGGCGGTTATGTGGCGGATAATGATGTTGGCGTGTTCCGACGGGCTTAAGGCTTCAGGCAGCCTGCCGTGTTGGTAATAATGTGCCAAATCGCGAAACAGCCACGGCTGTCCTTGTGCGCCGCGCCCAATCATCACGCCGTCCGCCCCCGTTTGCCGCTGTACCTGCATCGCTTTTTGCGGGCTGTCTAAATCACCGTTCACCCACAAAGGAATACGCAAGCGGCGTTTGACTTCGGCAATCAAATCATAGCGGGCTTCGCCTCGGTACATGTCGGCGCGGGTGCGCCCGTGTACCGCCAATGCGGCAATGCCCGATGCTTCGGCGATTTCAGCAATGGCGGGCAGATTTTGCTGTTGTTCGTCCCAGCCCAAACGGGTTTTCAGTGTAACCGGCACATCAACCGCCGAAACAACCGCCCGCAAAATGGCTTCCACCAAACGTTCATCACGCAGCAATGCACTGCCCGCCAAGGTGCCGCACACTTTTTTTACCGGACAGCCCATATTGATGTCGATAACCTGCGCACCATTTGCGGCATTAAAACGTGCCGCCGCTGCCATTTGCTGCGGATTACTGCCGGCAATTTGTGCCACGATAACGCCGTTTTCATCGCTGCGGTCGGTGCGGTGCAGACTTTTGCGCGTGTGCTGTAAAGCGGGATCGCTGCTGAGCATCTCACCAACCACCCAGCCTGCACCCAATTCACGGCACAGTTGGCGAAACGGTTTGTCGGTAATCCCCGCCATGGGTGCAAGTGCCAGCGGCGGGTTTACGGTATGAAGACCAATGTGCATGGCTGCCTGAAAAATGGTTTTAAAGCAATAAATGATTCGTTTGGATTCTGCAAAAAGCGAAAAGACAATACATCGGCGCGGCAATCTTGTTAAGCAACAGATGACTGCGTACCGATGATTATGATGACAGCAATTTGCCGATAACCGTTAAACCGCCAATTGCTGTTTCACCACATCAACCACGTGTTCAACCGTGAAGCCGAATGCATGGAATAACTGCTCTGCCGGCGCGGATTCACCGAAATGGTCGATGCCGATGATTGCGCCGTTGCTGCCCACATATTTATGCCAGCCATTGGTAACACCGGCTTCAATGGCAATGCGGGGTAAATGAGGCGGCAGAACATCGGTGCGGTAAGCGGCCTCTTGACGGTCGAATAAAAAGGTATTGGGCATGGACACCACATTAACGGCAATACCTTGTTTTGCCAACGCCGCTTGGGCATCGATTGCCAAAGCCACTTCCGAACCTGTGGCAATCAGCACGGCACGGGCTTCGCCTTCGCCCTCACGCAGTAGATAGCCGCCGCGTTCGATTTGCGCGATTTGCGCGGCATTGCGCGGCATAAACGGCAGATTTTGGCGGCTGAAAATCAAGCAGCTGGGGTGGTCTGCGGCGCGGGCGGCGTGTGCCCATGCGGCTAAGGATTCAACCGTATCACAAGGCCGCCACACGCTCATGTTGGGAATCAGGCGCAAGGTGGCGGTTTGTTCGATGGGTTGATGGGTGGGACCATCTTCACCCAAGCCGATGGAATCGTGGGTAAACACGAAAATCGGATTGATTTTCATCAAGGCTGCCATGCGCAGGGCATTGCGGGCATATTCGCTGAACATCAAAAAGGTTGCGCCGAAGGGTTTGATGCCGCCGTGCAGTGTTAAGCCGTTCATCATGGCTGCCATGCCGAATTCACGCACGCCGTAGTGAATATAATTGCCGCCGCTTGATGCGGTAACGGCGCGGCTGGCAGACCAATCGGTGAGATTAGACGGGGTTAAGTCAGCAGAGCCGCCCACCAATTCAGGTAAGACGTGTGCCAAAATTTCGATGCTGTTTTGGCTGGCTTTGCGGGTGGCAATGGTTTCGGCTTTGGCGCAAACGGTGGCTAAGGCTGCCTGAATGTCGGCATTAAAGTTTTCAGGCAGCCTGTTTGCCATACGCCGTTCAAATTCGGCGGCTTTTTCCGGGTATTGGGCGCGGTATCGGGCAAATAAGGCATTCCATTCGTTTTCTAGCTGCGCCCCTGCTGCTTTGGCACTCCATGCGTCATAAATGCTTTGCGGGATTTCAAAAGCGGGGTATTGCCAATTCAATGCCGCACGGGTAGCGGCGATTTCGTCTGCTCCTAAGGGAGATCCGTGGGTTTTGTGGCTGCCCGCTTTATTTGCCGCGCCTTTGCCGATAATGGTTTTACAACAAATAATCGATGGTTTGCCGATTTCGGCTTTGGCTTCGGCAATGGCGGCGCGAATGGCGGCGGTATCGTGGCCGTCAATTTTCGGGACAACATGCCAGCCGTAGGCGGCGAAGCGTTCGGGTATGTTTTCGGTGAACCAGCCATCTACTTTACCGTCTATGGAAATATTGTTGTCGTCGTACAACACAATCAATTTACCCAAGCCCAAAGTGCCCGCCAGCGAGCAGGCTTCATGGGAAATGCCTTCCATTAAACAGCCGTCGCCCAGAAATACATAGGTGTGGTGATCAACAATGGCGAAGTTTGGTTCGTTGAATTGTTCTGCCAGAATTTTTTCTGCCAATGCCATGCCCACGGCGTTGGCAATGCCTTGCCCCAGGGGACCTGTGGTGGTTTCTACGCCGTCGGTGTAGCCGTATTCGGGATGCCCGGGCGTTTTGCTGTGCCATTGACGGAAATTTTTCAAGTCTTCAGTGCTGACTTGATACCCGCTTAAATGCAATAAGCTGTACAGTAGCATGGAAGCGTGGCCGTTGGACAGCACAAAACGGTCACGGTTGGCAAAATACGGATTGGCAGGGTTGTGGTGCAGAAATTCACGCCACAAAACATCTGCCATTTCCGCCATGCCCATGGGCGCGCCCGGGTGTCCGGAGTTGGCTTTCTGAATGGCATCAATGGCTAAGAAACGAATGGCATTGGCAGTGGGGGAGGTCATAAACAGCCTTATCTGTGTACTTGGAAAGAAGAATTTTTGAGGGCGAAAATTTTGGGTGAATTATCCGCGCTTTGCCTGATGTCTTCAAGAAGAAGGGTAGGGTGGTTTGTCTGAAAATCAATGGGCTGCCTGAAAATCAATGGGCTATCTGAAAACCAACAGGCTGCCTGAAACGGCTTTATTCGCGGTGATAGGGGTGGTTGTCGAGAATGGATTGGGCGCGGTAGAGCTGTTCGGTGAGCAATACCCGCGCCATGCCGTGCGGCAGAGTCATGGAAGAGAGGCGCAGCATTAATTTGGCGCGCTGTTTGAGTGCGGCGGTCATGCCGTCTGCGCCGCCGATAACAAAGCAAACGGAATCGCCGTTTCCTTGCCATTGTTTCAGGCAGCCTGATAATTCGGCGGAAGTCATGGCAATGCCGCGCTCATCTAACACCACCAAAAACGCGTGATTGGGTATGGCGGCGATAATTCTCGCTTCTTCCGCTGCCATGCCTTGCGCGGCATTTACGCCCGCGCCGCGTTTTTCGGGTTTGATTTCTTTAAGCTGAAACTGAATTTGCCGCCCAAAGCGTTTGGCGTAGTCGGCAACGGCCTCATTCACCCAGTGCGGCATTTTTACGCCCACCGCCAATACGGTGATGTTCATTCGTTAAATTTTCCTGTGATTTCCTGTGATTTCCTGTGATTTCCTGTGATTTCCTGTGATTTCCTGTGATTTCCTGTGATTTCCTGTGATTTCCTGTGATTTCCTGTGATTTCCTGTGATTTCCTGTGATTTCCTGTGATTTCCTGTGATTCTTTGTGGCTGCCTTGAATGGACTTGATTTCATCGGCTCTCAGCAAGGCAATTACCCGATCGTGTTCGGATAAAATCGGTTTGTGAACAAAAGGGCGCATCAGAATCATAATGTATTGCGCGCAGCGAAAACAAGAGGATATGCTTGAGAGTTTGCCTTTTAAAGTGAATTCAAAATCAAACCAATATTTGGTCACTATATACAGGCTTTCAGCAAATATTTTGGTACTTTGATCATCTCCTTCTCCCTGTATGGTCATAAGATTTGCTTTTTCAGAATGCATCAGGAATATGGAAAGTATTGGAAGCAAATCTTTATTAAGAAATTGGGAATATTCTTTCAATAAGTCGGGATGGCGTGCAATCAAGGAGTGATTATCCAATAAAAGGGAGCGGTATTTCCACATAATATGGGTGATGTTTTTCAGCAATAGGTAAAGCTTATCACCGGTCATCGGCAATTGGTCGATAACTGAGAGAAAGCATTGAAATAAATCCTTTTGAAATTTGCGGTTGAGGTGTAAGATAATTTCATCTTTATTTTTGAAATGATAGTGCAAATTGCCCGAAGAAATGCGCAGAGCTTCTGCAATGTGATTTAAGCCGACATTGCGCTCACCTCTTTCATCAAATAGTTTTAATGCGGTATCAAGAATACGGTAATAGGTTCGATTGAATTTAGTGCGTTTTTCGGTGTCGGTAGTGTTCAAAAATCTGTGTCAATCCCCTAAACTATTCCAAATAGGAGACAACACATGAACAACCCCATATTCGACTTTAAAACAGGGTAGTGTTCAAAAATCTGTGTCAATCCCCTAAACTATTCCAAATAGGAGACAACACATGAACAACCCCATATTCGACTTTAAAACAGCACTTAAACAGCTTCAATCAGGTCAAGCACTGACAGGAAAAGACGGCATACTCACCCCGCTTATCAAACAACTGACCGAAGCTGCTCTTGATGCCGAAATCGAACATTATCTCGAACAGAACCCACAAGAGCCCAACCGCCGCAACGGTTACACCAAAAAGACGGTCAAGGCAAATTCCGGCAGCTTTGAATTGGAAACACCGCGAGACCGAAACGGTGGTTTTGAGCCACAAATCGTCAA
>NZ_JQKE01000031.1 GCF_000745895.1 Stenoxybacter acetivorans DSM 19021
GATCCTGTCGATCCTGTCGATCCTGTCGATCCCGTTGACCCCGTTGACCCCGTTGACCCCAAACCCATAAATACCCCGCCCGCTGTCGGTGAACCATTAATCGCAGTAACCATGCTGATAGGCAGTGTTGCGGGATTCAGGCTGCCTGAAAACGCGTTTGCCGATGCCGACGGCGATTCACTGACTTTCCGAGCAACACTAGAAAACGGCGAAGCATTGCCCGAATGGCTGCAATTCGATCCCGACACCAAAATGTTCAGCGGTGCAGTACCTTCAGACAGCCGCAGCGAATACAACGTGGTGGTTACCGCCACAGATTCGCATGGTGCAAGCGTCTCACAAACATGGCTGTTTATGGCTTTACAGGAACAGGATAGTTACACCGAAGCCCCCCGTACTGAAGGTACAAACAGCGACGATATTATTCCGGAGCTCCAATGGCAGCCCGCAACCGGACGGCACATCAACGGCAACGACGGCAATGACATCATTTACGGCACCCAATACGATGATGTGCTGAACGGCGGCAATCATAACGACATCTTGTACGGCGGTGCCGGTAACGACACCTTAATCGGCGGCGCGGGCAACGATTATCTGTCCGGCGGCGCGGGTGCTGACGTGTATGAATTCAGCCGCGGGCATGGCAGCGATATTGTTTCTGAAATAAACACCACCGGCATCAACACCATACGCTTCACCGATCTTAATGCCGATGAAATCACCTTCCGCAACACCGACAGAGTTCATTTCGGCGACAGAAATGAAAATTCTTTAATCATCAGAAACAGCAGCGGCGACCAAATCGACATAGACCAATTTTTCAGCAATATGGAAATGTGGCGTTTTGAATTTGCCGACCGAGTTTATACCTACGCAGACTTCCTGCAATACGGCATCCCGCTTACCGGCACCGAAGGCAACGATGTGCTTCGCACCTATCCGGCAGCATTGCCCTCTGTTCAATACGGTCTGGGCGGCAAAGACATGCTGCTGGGCAACGACATGAACGACATCCTAAACGGCGGTGCGGGCAATGACCAACTCAAAGGCAACGGCGGCGATGATATTCTGAACGGCGGCGCGGGTAACGACAGCTTAGAGGGCGATGCCGGCAATGATGTTTATGTGTTTGAAGGTGCGTTTGGCAGTGATTTTGTCAGCGATTCGGCGGGCATGGATACCCTTCGCTTCACCGATTTGAGTTTGGCGGATTTGCTGTTTGACAAAAACCATCTGAATTATTTGGAATTGTTTACTGCCGACGGTGAGAATAAAGTGCAGATTGCCGGTCAATTGGGTAATAATCCCCAATACAAAATCGAGCGCATTGAATTAAAAGATGCGGTATTGGAAAACCCCGATTTCAGCCAATACATCTCCGATTATGACCCGCAGCCGCAATCCATGACGGTGTTTGATGAGTTGAATCAGATGAATCAGCTGATGCAAACGACGGGAATTTTATAAACGTTTTATCAAAGTGTGTTGTCAGCCGTTATTCAGGCAGCCGTTGGCAGTGTATGAACAGACTGGCTGCACACTTTAAGATTGCTGCATTTGATTGCAACAGAAGCAGGGCTTTTTTCAGGCAGCCTGAAAGGGTTCGTGCATGTGGTGCTGTGATACACGGTAGTGCTGCTATTTAGAAGATTTATATGTTGCTGAATCGGAGCGGCGGCAGGGTTTGGGGCGGTGTTTGCTTGAGGCGGTTTACGCCCATGCCGGCAAGCATGATTGTGCGCGGGTTTATTGGGTTGCCGATAAAAGCAATCATGCTGCACAGCAGCTTTATAATCAAGTTGCACAGATAACCGATTTTGTGCAATATCGCCGTCTTTGATCAATACAATCAACCCATGACTTCTGTCCATTTTTCTGCTGTCCGCCAACCCGAATCACTGTTTTTTAACATCAACGGCTTGCGTTTACACACAGTGCATTGGCAGGGTAACGGGCAAATCAATGTGTTGCTGCTGCATGGCTGGATGGATTGCGCCCATAATTTTCAATTGCTGGCAGACGCATTGCCGCTCGAATGGAATGTTTATGCACCCGATTGGCGCGGCTGCGGTTTGTCGGAGCACCAAACACATGGACATTATGATCGCGGCATGATGTTGGCTGATTTGGCACAGATAATTGACATCATCAGCCCGGACAGTCCGATGCCGATTTTGGGGCACAGCTTAGGCGGCATGTTGGCGGCGCACTACGCTGCTGCTTTTCCCGAGCGGGTGCAAAATCTGATTTTGGCAGAAGCCTTCGGTTTAAACGACGGCGATTTGAATGATGTTGCGCTGCGTCTGCGCCGTTTTATCCAAGCTGTATCCAAGCCCAAGTCATGGCATGACTTGGGAAGCCTTGAAGCCGTGGCGCAGAAATACCAAAGCCGTAATCCATTGTTGAGCATGGCACAAGCGCGTTTTTTTGCCGAACAGCTGACGATGCGCTCTGTTTCAGGCAGCCTGATTTATAAAGCCGACATCAAGCACACTATTGCTCAGCCTGTACCGTATCGCTTGGCATTGGCTTATGCGCAATGGCAGCAGATTCGTGTGCCGATATTGTGGGTGGAGGGCGGATTGCTGCCGCACAATTTTTATTTGCGCCAAATTCAAGACAGCTTAGATACACGTTATCAAGCATTGGGCAACCCGCTCAGAGTGCGCTTGGCGCAATCGGGGCATATGCTGCACTGGGAAGCACCGCAAGAGCTGGCTGAAGCGGCAGCGGCATTTTGGCGGCAGCAAAATCATTAAATCGGAATCAGATTATCAATATTTACCCGCAGCAATAAATTGCTGCGGGTAAATTCGGCGGTATTTTCAGGGCAATATACAGCCAAACCATTTTCTTTTTCACCATGCGGCAATCCGAAACAATCAAGCCCTGTACGGCAGAAACCGGAATAAAAAGCCATATCCACGTGTAAAAAACAGTCGCTTGGCTTTTGTATTTGTATTTGTATTAAAAATACAGTCAGCTAAAGGACTAAAATTTTTCAAAACAAATAATCAGAGAAAACACAATAGATCGGTTTTGTTCTCGGTATTCTTGCCGCTTTTGAGTGAATTGACTTCTCTCATCTTTATTTGTGCCGGTGTTTTAAGGTTTTTCTAAGGTTCTTTTTCGAGACAGCTTCAGTCTATCCAATGCCTTTCCCATTGCGCCCTGTGTACAGCCGAAACGGGCGGCGCGTTCAGCCTGATAGTCGTCGGGATATTGCTCAACGTCTTGTCTCAGCAATTCGGGATCAATTTTGCGGAAGAACGGCTTGTATTCTTTGCTGCTCGCTTCACTCTTCCAGAAATAAATGATTGAAACACTAACGCGCAACTCGGCAGCTATTTGTTTCACTTTGCCGCCTGCTGCTATTTTATCTAAGGCTAATTGCCTGAAATGTGCTGGATAGGTCATGATGATTTTTGAGAAAGTGTATGCCGTAAAACCGTTTTGGCATGTTTTTGAAATGTCGTTGAATAAAAATCCGAAGCGGTTTGCAGTTATGGTTTTCAATGCTGAAAACCGATTCGGATAATTATCTTGGACTCCTCTTTAAGACTGGTGTTCGCTTTCGGCTTCGCGTTGTGCTTCCACCGCTGCCAATGCCACCATATTCACAATGCGGCGCACTGAAGAAATTGGTGTAAGGATTTGCACCGGTTTTGCCATGCCCATGAGAATCGGACCAATCGTAACGCCGTCAGATGCGGATACGCGCAGCAGATTGTAGCCGATATTGGCGGCTTCCACATTCGGCATCACCAATAAATTGGCAGCACCTTTAAGCGTGGAATCAGGTAAAACTTGCCGGCGAATGGGTTCGATTAAAGCGGCATCACCCTGCATTTCGCCATCGATTTCCAAATCGGGTTTGGCTGCCTGAATCAAAGACAAGGCTTCCTGCATACGACGGCTGCTGCTGTGATCAATTGATCCGAAATTTGAGTTGGACAAAAGTGCCACTTTCGGCTCAATGCCAAAGCGGCGCATTTCTTCCACGCACATTAATGTATTGGTGGCAATTTGCTGTGCCGTTGGGTTGGCATTCACGTAGGTATCGGTAATAAAAATATTGCCGTGTCCCAGAATCAAAGCATTCATGGCACAGGCACTGTTTTGTGGGTTATTGTAGCCGATCACTTCGTCCATAATGGCAAAGTGATCCAGGAAACGTCCTGAAGTACCGCAAACCAAGGCATCGGCATAACCCAAACGCACCAGCATGGCACCGATTAAAGTGGTGTTGCCCAGCATGCGGCGGCGCGCCATGTCTTGGGTTACGCCCTGGCGTTTGCGCAATTGGTAGTATTTTTCTGAAAATTCTTGATGGTGCACATTTTTTTCATTGTCCACCAATTCAAAATCTTTGCCCGGCTGAATGGTTAAACCCAATTTTTTCAAACGCGCTTCAATCACAGTGCCGCGGCCTACCAATACGGGAAATGCCAATTTTTGAGACACAATCTGCTGGGTGGCATGCAGTACACGTTCTTCTTCACCCTCGCACAGCACCACGCGCTTGATGTCTCTTTTTGCCTGCCCGAAAACGGGTTTCATAAACAGGCTGGATTTGTACACAAACTGATTGAGGGTTTCGACATAAGCGTCCATGTCGGTAATCGGGCGAGTGGCAACACCGGAATCCATTGCCGCTTTGGCAACGGCAGGTGCAACCACGGCAATCAGCCGCGGGTCAAACGGTTTGGGAATTAAATATTCCGGACCGAAGCTCAGCTCGGCATTGCCATAGGCATTGGCAACGGTATCGTTTTGTTCTGCCATTGCCAAATCAGCAATGGCGCGCACACATGCCAGTTTCATTTCTTCGTTAATGGTGGTTGCGCCCACGTCCAATGCACCGCGGAAGATAAACGGGAAGCACAGCACGTTGTTTACTTGATTCGGAAAGTCCGAACGGCCTGTGCCGATAATCGCATCTGGGCGGGCGGCTTTGGCTTCAGGCGGCCAGATTTCCGGCGTGGGATTTGCCAAAGCCAGAATAATCGGGTCTCTGTTCATGGTTTTGAGCATATCCACGCCCAAAACATTTGGACCGGATACACCCAAGAAGATATCTTTACCCGCTACTGCGTCTGCCAGTACACGCTGCCCTTTATCGGGGTTTGCGTAGCGGCGTTTGGATTCGTCCATTTTGCCGTCGCGGCCTTCATAAATGACCCCTTTGGAATCACACACGGTGATGTTTTCACGTTTCATGCCCAAAGCAACCAGCAAATCCAAGCAGGCAATTGCCGCCGCACCCGCGCCGGAACACACCAAGGTTACTTCATCAATATTTTTCTTAACCACGCGCAAGCCGTTGGAAATGGCAGCGGCGGTGATAATCGCCGTGCCGTGCTGGTCGTCATGAAACACCGGAATATGGCAGCGTTCGCGTAGTTTTTTCTCAATATAAAAGCATTCGGGTGCTTTAATGTCTTCTAAGTTAATGCCGCCGAATGTCGGCTCTAAAGACGCAATAATTTCCACCAGCTTATCGGGATCGGTTTCGTTCACCTCAATATCGAATACATCAATGCCTGCAAATTTTTTGAATAAAACCCCTTTGCCTTCCATCACCGGTTTGCCCGCCAGCGCACCGATGTTGCCCAAACCCAAAACAGCAGTACCGTTGGAAATAACTGCCACCAAATTGCCGCGTGCGGTATATTTATAGGAAGCGAGCGGATCGTTGTAGATTTCCATACACGGCGCGGCGACACCGGGCGAGTATGCTAAAGACAAATCATATTGCGTCGCCAATGGCTTAGTGGGTGTAACTTGGATTTTGCCCGGTTTGGGGAATTCGTGAAAATGCAGTGCGGCTTCTTTGATTAAATCGTCCATGAGGTGTTTTTCCGAAAAATACCAACGACACAATAGTCGTGTTCTTAAAGAATTTCAGGCTGCCTGAAAAAATAGGGTTTTGAGTGGGCTTATTTTAGTCATTTTTATGCTGTTGGAATAGAAAAACTTTCAGGCAGCCTGATGTATTAGGCTTATTACAAAGGCAGGCTGCCTGAAAATGAGCGGTTAAATTCAAAAAATTATCTTTATCCTAAGGCAGATTTCATTTGCTTTTTACATCATTTTGTGTGGTTTTTGGTTATAATCGCCGAAAACAACAGCGTGCAGCCTTAACGGGCTGTCTTTTATTTGTCTGCATGGTGGATACATGAACGATTCCGTATTGATAATCCTTGTACTGGGGGCGTTGGTGATTTTAGCGGTCATCGCCTACAACATGTACCAAGAAAACCAATACCGCAAACAGCTGCGTGAACGCTTTGGTCATGCCAACAAAGACGCACTGCTTGACAGCTCTGTTCAATCGGTTCGCGACGGGCAAACAACGGCTGATATAAATGCCGCACCGCTCAAACCCCTGCACAAAAACACGTCTCCCGCCGCGCCGAATGATTTCTCCAATCAGCCGCAGAATATTGCTCAACCGATTGAAAATACCGAACGTGCCGCCGTTTCGCCGCTTGACAATTCAATCACGGCGGCAGCGGCTGAACCCGTTTTGCAAACCGCCGCTAATCTTCAAAAAACCGACGGCAATCGTTTTGATTTCAAAAAAATCAAAGAAGTTCTGCCCGCGCGTACTCAAGTTTCAGGCAACCGAAAACCATTGTTAGACGTGAAAGACATGCTCAAGCAGCCTTTGGCGTGGTTTGAGCCGCGTTTTGATTATATGGCGGCAGTGGCGTTGTTTGAACCCAAAGAATTACACGCTTTGCCGCGGCTGGGCGGGCAGCACCGCTTTCGTATGGCGGGTTGTACCATGGACTATCGCTTTCAAATTGCCGAACCCATTCCCAGCGTGTTTTACCAAGGCTTTGTGGTGGGTTTACAGGCAATCAGCCGACGAGGGTTGGCAACATTGGAAGAATTAGGTCAATTCAGCACTCAAATGAACACATTTGCCGAGCAAATGGACGGTGTGTTATTGCTCACCGATAAAGCCGCTTTCTTGGAAACAGCCCGCCCGCTTGATGATTTGTGCGCACGGGTAGATCAAACCATCGCCATGCACTTGGTGTCGCGCGGTGAAATCAGCGGCGTTGAATTGCGCACTGCGGTGGAAAGCCAAAGTTTTGAATTGTCGCATGACGGCGCGTTCTATCGGCAAAATGAAGAAGGCAATACCTTGTTTACTTTGGTAACGCTGGACGGCAGCTCGTTTACCGCTTCTTTGCTTGCCAATCAACACTATCGCGGTTTCAGCATGTTGTTTGATATTGTGCATGTCCCTGCCGGTGAAAAATACTTTAATTTGTTTATGGATATTGCCGTGAAATTTTCCAGCCAGTTGGGTTTGGATTTGGTAAACGACAAAGGCGAAGAATTATCAACGCAGTGGCTCAAGGAAGTGCGCCGCTATGTTTTGGAGCAGCAAGCCGAGATGCGGCAAGTACCGATTGAACCGGGCGGTGAATTGGCAAAACGGCTGTTTTCCTAGGCGGTGTTGATTATTATGGATTGTTGCTGCGCATGAAAGCAACTGAAAGCAGCTTGCCGTATCAATAGCTTATCGTTGCTGTAATTTTATACTTCGGGCTGCCTGAAAAATATCTGCCGCCGTCATGCGGCGCGGTAAACGCAAACATTTATGCAGTATCCCTGCCTCATACTGACGGCAGTTCCTTTTTTATCTGCTTCTTTTTATCTGTTCTGAGGACGGAATCATGGTTTTAAAAAAATACGGATTGGCAGCAATACTGACTGTGTTGAGCTTGGCGGCTCATGCTCAGCCGGAAGTGCGTTTGGCAGTGCATAAATCGTTTGATCTGCCCAAAACGGTGCTGGCAAAATTTGAGCAAGACAAACAGGTTAAATTAAGCGTGATTAAAGTGGGCAGCGGCAATGAAATGCTGAATAAACTCATTTTGACACGCGCCGCGCCCATTGCCGATGCCGTTTACGGTTTAGACAACAGCAATATTGCCAAGGCAAAACAAGCTGGTATTTTGGCAGAAAAACAGCCGCCAAGCCGTAAAACAATAGTGAATTTGCCTGATGCCAATGCTATTGATTATGGTTATGTGGTGCTGAATTACGACAAAGCATGGTTCAAAAAAAACAACAAATCCTTGCCTAAAACCTTGGCGGATTTAAGCACGCCCACCTACAAAGATTTATTGGTATTGCCAAGTCCGGCTACGTCTTCAGTGGGGCTGGCATTTTTAATGGCAAATATTGCTCACTTGGGTGAAAACAATGCGTTCCAATGGTGGGCAGACATGCGCAAAAATGGTGTGAAAGTAACCCAAGGCTGGTCTGATGCTTATTACACCGACTTTACCCAAAATGGCGGCAGCCGCCCCTTGGTGGTGGGCTATGCCACCAGCCCCGCCGCCGAAGTGTTTTACAGCAAAGGCAAATACAGTGAACCGCCCACAGGCAATTTATTCTTGGCGGGCGGTGTGTTTAAGCAAGTGGAAGGCGCGGCGGTGCTGAATCGCGCCAAAGAGCCAAAATTGGCGGCGGAATTGGTGCAATATCTGCAAAGTGATGCCGTACAGCAAGCCATTCCCGAATCCATGTGGGTTTATCCTGCCGTGGCAAATACCGCGATACCCGCCGTGTTTCAATTTGCCGGCGTTCCTGCGGCATTGCAAGCATCAGCACCTGCTGATATGGCGGACAAGCAAATGGCTTGGGTGAAACGCTGGACACGCACGGTTTTACGTTAATCAACGGTAAAAAACGCCCTATTGACAGCCCGCCATGACGGCGGAAAGCGCAAATGGGGCAGTTAATCTGCTTTTTCGCGTTAATGCGGAGCAGTGAATTGCTGTGCGGACGGTTTTTGTTTCTTTACTGCTGAGAATTGCCGATTATCTGCAAACATATAGCTAAACTATTAAATTTTTCAAAACAACTTGCCAGAAAATTTACGGCTAATTGTCTGAAATCTGCTGAATAGGCGATGTTTTCTTTTTTGAAAAAATAATAGTACAGCTATATTTCAGGCAGCCGGAGACACGAAATTCAGACGGCAGTCATTGCCGATGGTGATTACGGTTCTGTACATTCCCAATGCACAGAACCGTTTAAACGTTGGCAGCGGCAATTTTCAAATCACTGAAAATTGCCGCGCACAATGTGCTTTCAAATAACAATTGATGTTCAATTATTCGCTTTGGGTTGTCAATTTTACGCAAACATTACATGCTTGCCGCGAAACGGCGCAAAGTTTGCCACGCCGCCGCTTTTTTACCGCCGTTTGTCAATAATCGTGCGGGATGCGGCACAATGGCATACGGGATACTGCCGCAAAGGCGGGCAATGAGTTTCGGTGGCATTTGCTGAAATGTTTCACCCAGCAGCAGCACTGCTTTTGCTTGCGACCATTCCCATTCTTTTTTCAGATAAACGCGGCAGGCGGTTTTTTGCTGTTTGCTTGCATACAGGCTGATATTGGGTGCGCATTTCACTTGCGCCGTTACGTAAGCATCATCGCGGCGCAAACCCACGGCGCGGAGCATATTGGTCAGCAAAATATCCACTTCGCCGCTGAACAGCGCGCCGTTCATATCGTCTTGCGGCGATGGGTTTTCACACAGCACCAGCAAACGTGCGGGCAGCTGCCCTGAACCGCTTAATGCTTGCCGCCGCTCATGGCACAAAGCACAGCTTTGACACACACTCAATGCCGCTGCCAATGATTCGGGTGTGTCGATGCCGCGGGTATCGGCTGTTTGAAATACGGTTGGTGAAGCGGGCAGACGGGTGGTATTGTCGGCAATCTTTGGGTTTTCGTTGTGCAGCAAAGCCTGAATATCGGCAGGACGCGGCTTGGCGGTTTGTGATTTGCTGCGGACATGGGATATTGCTGAAGAAGCGGCTGACGCTGCTTTTTCGGCTGTTTTTTCTTCAGCGGCTGCCTGAATATCTTGAGCATCGTCGGCTTCAAGGTGTGCACCTTGTTTCAGCCACATCACGCCCAAACCCAAGGCCTCATGTAAGTGCAAATAACGGCTGCTTAACATATCCGCTCCATAATCACGGCATCTTCTCCGTTGGCATAATAAGCCCGCCGCTGTCCGCACACGGTAAAGCCCAGCTGATGATACAAGGTTTGTGCCGCTGAATTACTGCGGCGCACTTCCAATAACACGCGGTTAATTTTCATATCAGCGGCTGCCTGAAACAAGTGATTTAATAATTGTCTCGCCAAGCCGCAGCGGCGGTGTTGCGGGTGGGTATTGATTAAATGAATTTCCGCTTCATCACCCATGTGCTGCCACACCAGCATGGCTGCCAAATGGTTTTCTGCTTCAATCACCCAAATATGATTGGGCAATACCAAGGCCGCCTGAAGCTGTGCCGCCGACCAAGCCGACGGGTTGCATATTTGTTCCAATTGCGCCAAAGCGTCAATATCACGGACATCGGCAAGGCGAATCACAGTGTGTTTACCCTGTTGACGGCTTGTTCGGCGGCGGTGAGGGCGATTTTATTGCGGACATACAATAATTCGGCGTGTGCCGCATCTACAGCGGGATAGTTTCCCGATAAAGCCAGCTGCAAATAATGACGTGCCTGCGGCATACGGTTTTCACCGAAAACCGGCAAATCGGCGGTTAAAGCAAACGCATTGCCGACACCGACAGCGTGCTGGTAATTTTCAGGCAGCCTGATTTCATCGGCACGTCCGACACAATAATGGCTCAATCGCTGTTGTTTTTGTGTGTTGTACCACGCGTAAAATAATTCATTCATGCGCGCGTCGGCGGCTGCCAGCACACAAGGTTGATTGGGCATTAAAGACGCAAGCGCGTCCAAACAGGGAATGCCGATTAAAGGGGTATTGAATGCCGCCGCCAAGCCCTGTGCCACGCCGATGCCGATGCGTAAGCCCGTGAATGCGCCCGGTCCTTGGGCATAAACAATGGCGTTCAATTGAGGCAAAGACAGATTGGCTGTATCCAGTAATCGTTTGATTCTCGGTAAAATAATTTCGGATTGACGATTACCCGCTTCTTCGTAAACTTCATCAATTTGTTCGTGGTGGTATAAGCCCAAAGACAAAAAGGAAGTGCTGGTGTCAATTGCCAATAAATGAGTTGGGTGTGGATTCATTGTTCTTGATTTGTTTCCGATTCATTGGCTTTTTGCCATGACGACAACCATAATTTTTGCTGGTTCAGCAAAGTTTTTTGCCATTGAATGCCTTGCAATTGCATGGAGAGCCACATTTCAATATTGTCTAATTCAATCAGCCGCTTGTTTAATTCTTCCAAATTGGTGGGTGGCAAGAATGACGAAGCAGGCGGTGGGTTGTCTTGCCACCATTGCTGCCAATAGGCAAAAGGGTTGTTGTCTTGTTCCATAAAACCTCCTGAATATTGACGCAGATTTTTACAAAGTGCGTTGCGGCGAATCAATCGGCAAAGTGTCCCATTTTGGCAGATTTGGTGTTGAGGTAGTGGGCATTTTCCTGTGTTTTGCCCACATGCAAAGGCACGCGTTCAATCACGCGGATTCCCACATTATCCAATGTATTTACTTTTTGCGGATTATTGGTCATTAATCGCACGGTGTTTACGCCCAAGTAATCAAAAATGTGTTTTGCCAAAATGAAATTGCGGGCGTCCACGGGCAAGCCCAGTGCCAAATTGGCTTCCACGGTATCCAAACCTTGGTCTTGCAATTGATAGGCACGGATTTTATTGATTAAGCCGATGCCGCGTCCTTCTTGGCGCAAATACACAATCACGCCGCGCCCTGTGTTTTGCACAGCCTGCATGGCTGCCTGAAGCTGCGGGCCGCAATCGCAGCGCTGTGAGAATAAGCCATCGCCCGTGAGACATTCGGAATGAATGCGTGCCAAAACGGGCTGTCCGCCGCTCACTTCGCCCATTACCAGCGCAATGTGTTCTTGTCCGTTGCCCTCTTCAAAGCCGTACAAACGAAATTCGCCCCATTCGGTGGGCAGGCGGCAAGCGGCAACAAAATGCAGGGGAGAATCAGGGCTTGAAATCATTGGATTATTGTCTTTGTTTTCAGGCAGCCAACTCAGGCTGCCTGAAAACATTGTCTTAAAATGGATACGGCGTTGTTGGTGTTTTCTTTGTTTTTCAGTTAATCATTGTTTATATTAACGCTCAGTGATTTTGTGCTGTCCAACGGTGCTGCGATTCTTTAATAACGGCTTTTGCTTCGTCAATATCGCTCCATTTTTCTACTTGGGTTGTTCCTGCTTTTTTCAGGTCTTTGTAGTGATTAAAGTGAAATTCGATTTGTTTGATGAGCTGTGCGGGTAAATCAGCAAGGGTTTTGATGGCGTTGCCGTTGTTGCGGTCGTCTTCGGGAACAACCACGATTTTGTCGTCCACTTCGCCGTCGTCCACAAATTTCATCACGCCGATTATCCGTGCCTGTAAGTAGATGCCGGTGGCTAAAGGTTGGTCGGTGATAATGAGTGCGTCTAATTCATCGCCGTCTTCGTCTAAGGTTTGCGGAATAAAACCGTAGTTGGTGGGTTTGGCAAAAATCAGCGGTTCAACGCGGTCCAGTTTCATTGCACCCAAGCGGCGATTCCATTCAATTTTGTGGTTAGAGCCGGCGGGAATTTCCACAACCACATTGATGACGCCGCTGCCCACGTCGCCTGCATCTAAGATTTGGTTAAAATCAGCCATTATGTATCCTTGTAAACAATATTCAAAAAGGGGTTTATTGTATCAAAGCCGCGCGGCTTGCCCATGTGAATTTTTATTTAAAGCTGCCTGAAATCGAGGTTTGGTACAAAATAAAATAGCGGTGAATAAAGTACAAATCGATTGTTTAGTCCGATTTACGGGTAGTCTTAAACTTGCCAGCGGTAAGCGGCGTGGGATAGTATCGGGCTTGTATTTGCTGTCAAGAAAAGATGAAGTGCAAAACGGCATGGCAATTTTCGGTTTGCGGTGCAGTGCTTTGATGAAAAAATCACAGCATTTTATCTGCGGCAACACCTTAAACAAACGGCATTTAAGAAAACACCAACAAACAATCCACAAAAGGACTCGTGTTTATGACGCAACAACGCCCTGTTATCGGCATTCCCTGTGATGTCAAAACCATAGGCAAATGGCAGTTTCACACGGTGGGTGATAAGTATATTCAGGCAGCCCAGAATGCGGTAGGCGATGTTTTGCTGCTGCCCGCGCTGGCTGACCATAACACTTTGGCACGGTTGTTGCCGCTGGTGGACGGTTTATATTTAACCGGCGCGTATTCCGATATTGAGCCGCACCACTACCGCGACCAATCCGCTGATGATGATGCCTTGCGTGATCCTGCCCGAGACAACACCACGTTGCCGCTGATTCGTACTGCCGTTGATATGGGTTTGCCCGTATTCGGCATTTGCCGCGGCTTGCAGGAAGTGAATGTGGCTTTGGGCGGCACATTGCATCAGAAAATTCAAATCTTACCCGGTAAATCCGATCATCGCGGCAAAGGCGATACTTTAGATGAAGAATACGGCGAAGCACACGAAATTAACTTAGCCGACGGCAGTTTGATTAAACAATGGCTGGGCATGGATAAAATCAAAGTGAACTCCGTGCATCAGCAAGGCATACGTGATTTGGCGGCGGGGCTGAGCGTAGAAGCAACGGCATCGGACGGCATTATCGAAGCGGTGCGCATTGATGCTGCGCCTTTATTTGGCTATGCAGTGCAATGGCATCCAGAGTGGCAATACCAAAGCAATACAGTTTCTAAGGCGTTGTTTCACGCCTTTCAAGCAGCCTGTGTGCGTTATCATCAAAATAAATAGGAGAAAAGCATGTATGAAGAAATTTTTACGTGGCTCAAAGAGCACGGCATCACCGAAGTAGAGTGTATTTTGCCCGACATTACCGGCGTGGCGCGCGGCAAAATTATTCCCAAAGACAAATTCCTTTCCGAGCCGGAGATGCGGCTGCCTGAAGCCGTATTGCTGCAAACCGTTACCGGGGATTATCCGTCGGCAGACATGTTAGATGCCACCGACCCCGATATGGAACTCAAACCCGATACCGCCACTTTGCGGTATGTGCCGTGGGCGCAAGATCCCACCGCTTCGCTGATTTTTGATTGTTTTACTTCAGACGGCTTGCCGCAGGAAACCGCGCCGCGAAATGTGTTAAAACGGGTGTTAAAACAATTTGAAAACATGGGGCTGCTGCCGATTGTGGCGCCCGAAATGGAATTTTATCTCATTGCCCCCAATCCCGATCCTGATATTCCCTTAAAACCGCCAATCGGGCGCACAGGGCGCAGTGAATTCGGCCGCCGCTCTTATGCCATTGACGCAGTAAACGAATTCGACCCTTTGTTTGAAGAAATTTATGATTACTGCCACGCGCAAAATTTAGAAGTGGATACCTTGATTCACGAAATCGGCGCGGCGCAAATGGAAATCAATTTTCTGCACGGCAATGCCTTGGATTTGGCAGACCAAGTATTTTTATTCAAACGCACTGTGCGCGAAGCCGCATTTCACCACAATATGTACGCTACTTTTATGGCAAAGCCTATGGAAGGCGAGCCCGGCAGTGCCATGCATGTTCACCAAAGCCTTACTAATTTAAATACCGGTAAAAATGCTTTCAGCAATGAAGACGGCTCGCCGTCTGAGCTGTTTTTCTATTTTATCGGCGGCTTGCAAAAATACCTGCCGCTCACCATTCCCTTTCTTGCACCGTATGTAAACTCATTCCGCAGGCTCACGCCATACACCGCCGCACCCACCAATGTAGCATGGGGCTACGATAACCGCACCGTTGGTTTGCGTGTACCGCGTTCATCGCCAAACAGCCGCCGCATCGAAAATCGGCTGCCCGGCGTTGATGTCAATCCTTATTTGGCATTCGCGTGTTCACTGGGCTGCGGTTTGTTGGGCATTAAAGAAAAATTGCAGCCAAGCGCACCCGTATCCGGCAACGGCTATGAATTGCCCTGCCAATTTCCCAGCACCCTCGAGGAGGCGATTGAACGCCTGCGCCAATGCGAACCAATACACGACCTGATGGGCAAACGTTTTGTGGAAATGTATATCGGTGTGAAAGAGCGGGAAGTTGCTGAATATTTCCGTGTGATCAGCCCGTGGGAACGTAAATTTTTGCTGTTGCATGTGTGAATAAAAGCGGAGGAAAATAAAGAGTCAATCACTGTGGTTAAAGTAATCGGGGTGATTGGCTCTTTTTCGCAGATTCAGGCAGCCTGTGGCTTGAGAGAAAAATGGGAATATTCTGTTTTAAAATGTTATCTTTTTAAAGGGAAATTCAGATGACTTTACCAGTCAGTTTGCCAGAGCCTGAGCAAGAATTAGCGGTTGAATTGGCAAGCCCGAGCGCAAGAATCGGGGCGTACGTTTTGAATATGGTAATCAATTTTGCCGTGGTGCTTATTTTTTCAGGTGTGATTACAGAAGGTTTTAAATATGTAGCTTCACGAGGTGGTGATGTAGATGCTGCTTCAGGATGGCTTACCCTTGTTTTGTTGCTGCCTATTGCTTATGGTATTTGGCAGTTGGTGTGGATGAGTCAATACGGGCAATCTATCGGTAAGCGAATTGTCGGCATTAAAGTAATCAGCTTAGATGGTGAAAATCCCGGATTTCTCAGCAATATGTTGCTGCGTGAAGTGAGTTTTAATGTAATCAGCTTGGGCTTTCTTCGGATAGTGGTGTTTCTCTTAGCCAACCTTGGATTTGAAGAGCGTACTTGGACTGTTTCATTGCTTGGTTTTCCTCTTTTAGTTTGCCTGATTATGTTGTTTCGAACCCAAACACAGCGGCGTACGTTACAAGATTATTTGGCAGGCACGCTGGTTGTGAAAGCAAGGAAAGGTCAATAATGGCTGTATCCATCGGTACGCAAGAGCTGGAACAGAAATTGGAAGTAGAACTGGCAAGCCCTGTTGCGAGGATTGGGGCGTTTATTTTGAATGTGATAATCAATTCTGTATTGTTATTTAGTATATCTACTCTTAATTTTTTGATGATTGCACATGCGATGACAGGTACTGTTGCTGCAATCAGTGCTGCGCTATATGTTTCATATTTTTTCTTGCTTTTTTTGTGGCTTTCCTGTGGTGTTTGTCAGTTGGTATGGATGACCAAATACGGGCAATCTATCGGTAAGCGTATTTTTGGCATTAAAGTAGTTAAGTTAAACGGTGAAAATCCTGGATTTCTCAGCAATGTATTGCTGCGTGAATGCGTTTTTTATCTGATTATTTTTGGGTTTATTTTCTGTATTGCCATGCTGAATGCTAATGCTGCTACCGCTAGCCTGCATATCTACAGTATTCCTTGGTTTTTTGGCATTGCCATACTGTCTTTTTTAGTAGGTACTAATCCAGCTGCCGCTAATCTGCTTGTCATATACGGACTTAACAATATTCCTTGGTTGATTTGTTTGATTATGTTGTATCGAACCAACACACAGCGGCGCACTTTGCAAGATTATTTGGCAGGTACGTTGGTTGTGAAAGCAAGGAAAGGTCAATAATGGCTTTATCCATCGGTACGCAAGAGTCGGAACAAGAATTGGAAGTGGAACTGGCAAGCCCTGTTGCGAGAATCGGGGCGTGTGCTTTGAATATGGTAATCAATTTTATAATGGTATCCATTTCCTCATTCATGATGTTAGGATTTATGTATATGCCTCCGCTTGTTCCTCTTGGTTGCGTGTTAGCCATTACTTATTTTATTTGGCAAATAAAGTGGATGAGTCAATACGGACAATCCATCGGAAAATGTATTTTCGGTATTAAAGTAATCAAGCTGAATGGTGAAAATCCCGGATTTATTCGCAATATATTGTTGCGTGAATGCGTTTCTTATCTGATTATTTTTGGGTTTATTTTCTGCATTGCCATGCTGAATGCTGATTCCGCTGACGCTAGTCTGAATATCATACGTGGACTCTACAGTGTTCCTTGGCTCTTTAGCATTGCCATATTGTTTTTTTTAGTAGATATTTATCCCACTACCGCTAATCTGCCTGTCATGTACGGACTTTACGATATTCCTCGGTTGATTTGGTTGATTTGCTTGATTATGTTGTTCCGAACCCAAACACAGCGGCGTACTTTGCAAGATTATTTGGCAGGTACGCTGGTTGTGAAAGTAAAGAAAGGTCAATAATGGCTTTATCCATTGGTATGCAAGAACCGGGACAAAAATTGGAAGTAGAACTGGCAAGCCCTGTTGCGAGGATTGGGGTGTGTGCTTTGAATATGGTAATCAATTTTGTAATGATATCTATTTCCGTATTCATGATAGCAGGATTTATGTATATGCTTCCGCTTATTCCTTTTTGGTTGTTGGTAGCCATTACTTATTCTATTTGGCAAATAAAGTGGATGAGTCAATACGGGCAATCCATCGGAAAATGTATTTTCGGCATTAAAGTAATCAAATTGAATGGTGAAAATCCCGGGTTTATCCGCAATGTATTGCTGCGTGAATGTGTTTTTTATCTGATTATTTTGGGGTTTATTTTCTGTATTGCCATGCTGAATGCTGATTCCACTGCCGCTGGTCTGCATCTCGTACGTGGACTCTACAGTATTCCTTGGTTTTTTGGCATTGGCATACTGTTTTTTTTAGTAGGTATTGATCCCGCTGCCTCTGCCGCTAATTTTCCTGTCATATACGGACTTAACAATATTCCTTGGTTGATTTGCTTGATTATGTTGTATCGAACCAACACACAGCGGCGTACGTTACAAGATTATTTGGGAGGTACGCTGGTTGTGAAAGCAGGGGGAAAAAGGTAACACGGTTTGCCGCTGTGAAAAAAGAGCAATTTGTTTGACCGCTTTGTTCAATCTGTCATATTCAATTATTGCGCTGTATGTAATAATAAAAATTCAATTTTTTGAAAGGGAAATCAGATGACTTTACCAATCAGTTTGCCAGAGCCTGAGCAAGAATTAGAAGTGGAATTGGCAAGCCCAGGTGCAAGAATCGGGGCGTTTATTTTGAATTATGCAATCCTTGTTGTCGTGTGTGCTGCGATAATACTTTCGGTGGTACCTAGTCCATCAACAGGCGTTAATGGGAAAAGTGCCGTTTTATTGGCTACTATCGCTATCGTTGCTTTTGTTGGGTTGATTATTTGGCAATGTGTGTGGATGAGCAGACACGGGCAATCCATCGGCAAACGGATTGTCGGTATTAAAGTAATCAAGCTAAATGGTGAAAATCCCGGATTTGTCGGCAATGTGTTGCTGCGTGAAATAGTTTATTACCTGATTATCGGCGTTATTCTCGGCATTATTGGTGTTATTTTTTTCAATGGTTTTGATACCGAATCATCTATATTGAACGGGCTTGCCAATATTCCGTATATGATTTGCTTGGTGATGCTGTTTCAAACCAAAACATGGCGGCGCACTTTGCAAGATTATCTGGCGGGTACGCTGGTGGTGAAAGCAGAGAAAAACAGATAATACTTTCTGCTTTGATGAAAACAGGCAACCGCGTTGCATTGCTATTTTCTGCTGATTCAATTGGCTTGCTTGTTGTTTTTGAACTGTGTTACGTGAAAAAGGGAAATTACATGGCTTTATCAGTCAGCACACAAATGCCGGAGCAAGAATTAGAAGTAGAACTGGCAAGCCCGGGTGCGAGAATCGGGGCGTATGCTTTGAATCAGGTAATCAATTTTATATGGGGTGCTTCGATAACATTTGCGTGGATATTTGGTTTTAAGTTTATAGACATAATTGAGAGAAGTATCGCTGTATTGGCTACTATTGCTGTTTTTTTGGGTTGATTATTTGGCAGTGTGTGTGGATGAGTAAATACGGACAATCCATCGGTAAACGGATTGTCGGCATTAAAGTAATCAAGTCAAATGGTAAAAATCCCGGATTTGTCGGCAATGTGTTGCTGCGTGAATGTGTTTTTTATCTGATTATCGGCTTTGTTGTCAGCATCATTGCTACTGTTTTTTTCAATGGTGCTGATACCGATACCATTGTTGCTAACCTGCGTACCATGATCTGGCTTGTCTATATGCCTTGGTTGATTTGCTTTGGCATGCTGTATCAAACCAAAATATGGCGGCGCACGCTGCAAGATTATTTAGCAGGTACGCTGGTGGTGAAAGCTGAGAAAAGCAGATAATACTTTCTGCTTTGATGAAAACAGGCTGCCGTATTGTATTGCTGTTTTTTGCAGATTTAGTCGGCTTATCTGTTATTTTTAACCGTGTTACGTGGAAAAGGAAAATCACATGGCTTTATCAGTCAGGACACAAATACCGGAGCAAGAGTTGGAAGTAGAACTGGCAAGCGCGGGCGAGAGAATCGGGGCGTATGTTTTGAATAATATAATCAATATGGCAGTGCTATTGATTCCTTTTGCATTTATTGTGGTTGGTATCTATAAACAAGCTGCGGCTTCACGAGGTGGTTATGCGGATGATACTCCGATATCTTTTTTTCATGGCGCTGTCTTGATTGGTGTATTGTATATTCCTTATTGTATTTGGCAGTTGGTGTGGATGAGTAAATACGGGCAATCCATCGGAAAACGGATTGTCGGCATTAAAGTAATCAAGTCAAATGGTGAGAACCCGGGATTTGTCGGCACTGTGTTGCTGCGTGAAGTGGTTTTTATTCTGATTGTTGGTTTTATTGCTTCTATTATTGGTTTTGTTGCTGGTTTTGTTGGTGCTGTTTCTGGTGTTTCTGGTGTTTCTAACAATGGTTATGGTTTCGTACCACTTATGGTAAATGTGGCGATTGGCTGGACTCCTTGGCTGATTTGCTTGATTATGCTGTTTCAAACCAAAACATGGCGGCGCACTTTACAAGATTATTTGGCGGGTACGCTGGTGGTGAAAGCAGAGAAAAAAAGATAGCACGGTTTGCCGGCACTGTATTTTGCTTCGGTTTGCTATAATGGCTACTGTATTTTTATTTTTGGAGCGAGCGGTATGTCCGTCGTTTTATCAGATTATCTGCATCAGCAAACCACCACCCATAGGCTGCCTGAAAACTTGGCTGCGGTTGTTTCCGCCATTGCCGAAGCGTGTGTTCACATCAGCCAACAAGTGCGCTTGGGTGCATTAAACGGTGTGCTGGGCAGTGCCGGCAGCGGCAATGTGCAAGGCGAAGAGCAGAAAAAATTAGATGTGATTGCCAATCGCATTCTGATTGATGCCTTGAGTCAATGTGCAGCGGTGGCGGGTTTGGCGAGTGAAGAAGAAGATAACTTTGTTGCCGCCAATCAAAATGGCGCGTATTTGGTATTGTTTGATCCGTTGGACGGATCGTCCAATATTGATGTCAATATTTCCATCGGCACGATTTTTTCGGTGTTGGCAAAATCTGAAGGCGTATTAAATACTGCCGATTTTCTGCAAGCGGGCAGTAAGCAAGTGGCTGCGGGCTATGTGCTGTATGGTCCGCAAACCCTGTTGGTGCTGACGCTTAATCACGGCATTGCTGTGTTCACACTCAACCAAGAAGGTGTGTTTGTAAACACACAGATTAATCCCGCCGTGCCGCCGCAGACCCGTGAGTTTGCCATTAATATGTCTAACCAACGCCATTGGGAAGCCCCTGTACAAACCTATATTGCCGAACTTTTGGCAGGTAAAAACGGTGTGCGCGGCAAAGACTACAATATGCGCTGGGTGGCATCTATGGTGGCGGAAGTGCATCGCATTCTCATGCGCGGTGGTGTATTTATGTATCCCAAAGATGCGCGTGATCCAAACAAACCCGGCAAATTGCGCTTGATGTACGAAGCCAACCCCATGAGTTTACTCATTAAGCAAGCCGGCGGCTTGGCTACTGATGCACACCAAAATATCTTGGACATTGTGCCGCAAGGTTTGCATCAGCGTGTGTCTGTTATTTTGGGCAGCGCAGAAGAAGTGGAATATGTAACCGCAAAACACGCGGCTACCTGAAAAACAGATTATGAACCGAAATCAATTGATTATTACACACAACCGAACATCAATCGGAGAAAGCCACTATGATTAAATTACACACCAATTTTGGTGTTATCGGTATTGAATTAGACCACGAACGCGCCCCGAAAACCGCTGCTAATTTTGAACAATATGTGCGCGACGGTTTTTATGAAGGAACTATTTTTCATCGAGTTATCAGCGATTTTATGATTCAAGGCGGTGGTTTTGATGCGGATATGCACCAAAAAGACACGCGCGAGCCGATTGAGAACGAAGCCAACAACGGCTTAAAAAATGACAAATACACGGTTGCCATGGCGCGTACCATGCAACCGCATTCAGCCGGTTCACAATTTTTTATCAACGTGAAAGACAACGGTTTTCTCAATCACACCGCGCCCAATCTGCACGATTGGGGCTATGCCGTATTTGGTAAAGTTATTGAAGGGCAAGATGTGGTGGATAAGATTAAAGCCGTGAAAACCACCAGCCGCGCAGGGCATCAAGATGTGCCTGTTGAGGCGGTGGTGATTGAAAAAGCCGAAATTGTTTGAATGGTTTTTTATTGAATATCAAAAAATAAAGGCTGCTTGAAAAAATGTTTCAGGCAGCCTTTATTTTATTTGTGATTGAAAGGGCAATCACGGCAATGTGCTAAACAGCTGCATTTTGTAAAATTTCACATTCATCTTGGTGGCTGCTTGTTTAATTTTCATGCCCGCTGCTAATTTATCTAAGGCTAATTATCTGAAATCTGCTGAATAGGTCATGATTGTTTTTTGAAAAAATAATATTATAGTTATTGTTAATTTTGTAATTATAAATAACAATACTTAATTTAAATGAAAAGAGTAACATTTCAAACACATTTACATTACATAACTGATGAGGTGTTTTAAATGAATAAGTTATTATTTTTAACAGGTATTTTATTTTCTTTAAATGTTTCTGCGCATGATGTCCATTGGGGCTATGAAGGAGAAGGTGCTCCTGATCATTGGGGTGAATTGGAAAAGCAATGCGGCACAGGGACACAACAATCCCCCGTAAACATTGCCAATACGGTTGTTAAAAAAGAATTGCCAAAAATCATTTTTAATGAAAGCAATAGTAAAACGATAGATATTGTGGACAATGGGCATACGCTGCAGGTTGATTTTAAAGAAGGCAGCTCCATTACTTACGATGGTAAAGTTTATGAGTTGTTGCAGTTTCATGCCCATGAAGAGGCTGAGCATACAATAGAGCGGGTGCGCTATCCCTTGGAATTACATTTTGTGCACAAGGCAAAAAACGGTGATGTCCTGGTGATTGGTGTTTTGGTAAAAGAGGGCAAAACCAATCAGGAGTTTCAAAAATTAAAAATCTTTAAATCCATGGCAAAACAGGAAAAACTAGAGACTCATATTTCTTTTAATCCGGAACATATATACCCTGAAGACAAGTCTTACTATACATACAGCGGGTCATTAACCACACCGCCTTGTTCAGAAAAGGTAACTTGGATTATTTTTAAAACGCCGATTACGTTAACAGAAGAAGAAATTGATGATATTAAAGCACATTTGCCGAAAAACAATAATCGCCCGATTCGCCCGCTCAATGGCAGGGTAATTTTGAGTAATTGAAGCGGTTAAACCACATCAATTCGCTAACATAGTGCGGTAAGATATGTTTATACATTGCCGCATCAGACAAAGAAAGCAAGCGCGGCAGCCGACAGCCAATCCGCGCTTACTTTTTTGGATACTTCAATTTTTATTATTTCAATACTTCTGCCATGCAAGCGGCAACATAATCAATGTTTTTGCTGTTTAAGCCAGCCACACACATGCGGCCATTGCTCACGATATACACGGCGAATTCTTTTTGCAAACGTTCTGCTTGTTCGGGTGTTAAACCGGTAAAACTGAACATGCCGCGCTGTTTGGTAAAGTAGCTGAAATCACGCTCAGGTAGTTTTTCACTCAATGCGTCTTGCAGTTTTTGGCGCATGTCGCGAATGCGGTCGCGCATCACATATACTTCGCCTACCCATTGTGTAAACAAGGCTTCATCATTCATGACGCCGTCCACCACGTAACCGCCGTGCGACGGCGGGCTGGAGTAAATGCGGCGTATGGTAAATTGCAGCTGACCTTGCACGCGGCGCGCTTCTTCATCACTGGGGCAAACCACGGACAAACCGCCCACACGTTCTCCGTAGAGTGATAAATTTTTAGAAAATGAATTGCTCACAAACAGGCTCAATCCCAAATCTGCCGCACGGCGAATGGCATAAGCATCACTGTCCATATCGTCGCCGAATCCTTGGTAAGCAATATCCATAAACGGAATCAGTTTTTTTTCTTTGATGATGTTTAATACCTGATCCCATTGCTCACGGCTTAAATCCACGCCGGTTGGATTGTGGCAACAGGGGTGCAGTAAAACCACATCGTTTTCGCGCAATTCTTGCAAAAACGCGCACATTTCATCAAATCGTACACCAATGATGGCAGGGTTGTAATACGGATATTTGCCGACTTCAAAGCCCGCACCCTCAAAAATACCGATGTGGTTGCCCCAAGTCGGATCGCTCACAAACACGCGGGCTTTCGGAAACCAGCGGTGAATAAAATTTGCACCCACACACAATGCACCCGAGCCGCCCAAAGTGGCAGTGGAAGCGATGCGTTTTTCTTTAACAGCGATGTGATCGCTGCCGAACAGTAAACGCTGGCAGGCAGCACGGTAGCCGGGTAAGCCGTCCATAGGCAAATAGGGGCGCGGTTTGGGTGGATTTGCCAACTGGGTTTCAACGGTTTTCACACATTCCAACACCGGCAAGCGACCTTCTTCATCGTAATACACCCCCACGCCGAGATTCACTTTTTGACTGCGCTCATCGGCTTTGTATTTATCCATTAAACCCAAAATCGGGTCGCCGGCATAAAATTCGACATGTTGAAACATATTGATAAATCCTTTTTTTTGAATGGGAAAATGATGAATGGATGCCTGATTTGTGTTTTTCAGGCAGCCTTAATTATGGGTAAATACAGATACAAACATGGCGAAATAATAATTTATATTGGCAGCCGTCTTCTCAAGAAGCAATGACCACAAAATAATAACCTCTTATCACCAAATCAAAGCACATAAAAACCGCATGTATAAAATGATGTGCCGCTTAAATGGCATGAATTATGGTGATAACGGCTGCCTGAAAATAAATTATTCACAATAATTATTTACTTGCTCTTGGAAAGTCTGAATCATTTGCTCACGGTTGGCACTGCGGGCGTTTTGTGCATTTTGCAAATTGAGCCGTGCGGTTTTGCAAGCCGATTCTTTTTGAGCTTGCTCGCGCAAACGGTTTTCTGCTTCGATTTTGGCATTATTCTCTTCAGTGGCTTTGTTTTGTGCCGCTAATTTTTTACTGAGTTCCAATTGTTGATCTGCCAGCGATTGGGGATTCTGCGGCTCTTCTGCTTTTTTCACGGCATCGGACGTGGTGAGGGTGCGTGCATTAAATATTTGGCTGTCGGCAGGACGCATATTGCGGGGCACATCTGAATAAGTTGATCGTCCGCCCTCTTTCCATGAAAAAACATCAGCAGCGGCACACCCGACTGTGAGCGAAATAAAACAAGCGAATGATATGCGTAATGTATTGAGTTTCATATTGATTTCTAAAACCCTTTTGCTGAAGTGTTGAAAGAATAAGTAAGGTTAAATTGTACGCCTCTGTCCTGAAAAAACAAGACAAAACAACCTGTTTTCTGCTTTTTTATTGTTTTTTGTTATCATTTCAGACAGTTTGTTTTTAATTTTGCACAATACAAGGACAGAGGTTTTGACTGTTGCAAGTCAGATAATAATTGTCAATTGAGGTGATAAGCCAAAACGCGGCAAATCATGATCAGAGGGTAATTTCAGAAGCTTTTTGATAGGCAAATCAACGGCGGCAGCGGCATATTCTCGGCAGCCGAAAAGAGGCTTTGGGCGGCGGCTGTATTTAAAGCCAAGGTGGTCAGGCAAGAATTTGCGGTATGACATCGGTAGCAATGGTTTGTTATAATAACAAAATATGAAGTCCTAGGCGGATTGTCTGATTCAATAAAAACTTTAGATTTAACCGCCGCCAAGGCAGGCACGTAAGAGGCGGTAACCGTAAAATATTTTTTCTTGCACAAAAACCACCGAATCAAGCCGTTTCAATTCACCGATATTGTGTGTATGCCCGTGGCAGGGCAATATTTGGTGGTATCGCTGATACACACCCAAGAGAAACAGACTGCCGCCAATATTTCTGCAAAATATTGTTCATATAATCCCGATATATACCCAAATTCGGGAAGGTAAAAAACATGTCCGTAAAGTCCATTTTTATAGCCATCCTCTGTGTCCCCATGATTTCGGTTGCCTACGCAGAAGATGACGCGCTTCCCCAAGCATGCCACGAGATGATTGGTAGCCATGCGGTTGTCGATCTGCTGCAATCAGCAAATTTCAGGGAATTGATAGATGTGTTCATTGATCCGGATTATGTTGCAGGAAATCCAGCTTTCACCCTTGCAATCAAAGACAATGCAATCACTTCAACGGGTGCGGTCAGCGGCAATGTGTCGCAAATGAAACTGTACAACGTCAATAGCCCGAATGTATTTTTTGAATATTTCGGCGGCAAGACAAAATGCAGTTTGAGATGGAATGATAATCTCTCCCTGACCCGCGTAGATTTAAGCACCTCTACTGTGGAACAACTGACCGATTTGAGCGAATATCTGGCACACGGATGGAAGGAACAAGTCGCCGTGGAAGAATTGCAAAAAATAGAGGAGTTTATGCTATATGAGTTTTCAATGATTGGCGTAACCGGCGGCGCTTTTGGTTTGCCCATGAAAAGGATTGCGCCTTGAAAGTAAAATCATGAATTCATCCCGATTCACCAATGTCTCATTCTACTGAAAAGAGTCTTAAACCATGCGTATAGTCGAAAAAGCCTACACTTTTGACGACGTCTTGCTCGTACCCGCTCACTCCACAGTGCTGCCGCGCGACGTTGTTTTAAAAACCGCCCTGACCCGAAACATCAGCTTAAACATACCTTTGGTATCAGCGGCGATGGATACGGTAACCGAAGCCAGATTAGCAATTTCTATGGCACAGGAAGGCGGCATCGGTATTATTCATAAAAACATGAGCGTTGAGCGGCAAGCCAATGCGGTGTTTAAGGTAAAACGCCATGAAAGCGGCGTGGTGAAAGAACCCACCACGATTGGCCCTGATTTATTGGTGGGTGAATTGTTGGCATTAAAACAGAAAGACCGTAAATACAAAGTTTCCGGCTTGCCGGTAGTGGACAATGGACGGGTGATCGGTTTGGTTACCAACCGTGATTTGCGGTTTGAAAAACGATTGGATCAGCCGGTGTCCGGCATTATGACTCCGCGTGAATTATTGGTGGCGGTGCCGGAAAACACCAGTATTGATGAAGCGCGGGAATTGATGCACGAACACAAAATCGAACGGGTGCTGGTGGTCAACACCGATTGGGAACTGAAAGGTTTGATTACCGTTAAAGACATTCTCAAAACCACGGCGTTTCCCAATGCCAATAAAGATTCAGACGGCAGATTGCGCGTGGGTGCGGCGGTTGGCGTGGGCAAAGATACCGATGAGCGTGTTGCCGCATTGGTTGCCGCCGGTGTGGACGTGATTGTGGTGGACACCGCGCACGGGCACAGCCAAGGCGTATTGGATCGGGTGCGCTGGGTGAAACAAAATTATCCGCAGGTAGATGTGGTGGGCGGCAATATTGCCACCGCACAAGCCGCGCTGGATTTGGCGGCGGCGGGTGCGGACGCGGTGAAAGTGGGTATTGGACCCGGCTCTATTTGTACCACGCGGATTGTTGCCGGCGTGGGCGTGCCGCAATTAACTGCTATTCACAATGTGGCGGCTGCCTTAAAAAACACCGGTATTCCTTTAATTGCCGACGGCGGTATTCGTTTTTCCGGCGACTTAGCCAAAGCCTTGGCGGCGGGTGCGTCATCAGTGATGTTGGGCGGCATGTTTGCCGGTACTGAGGAAGCACCGGGTGAAATTGAGTTATACCAAGGGCGTTCGTATAAATCGTATCGCGGCATGGGTTCGCTGGGCGCGATGAGCCAAGGTTCATCAGACCGCTATTTTCAAGACAACGAAGCGAATGCCGATAAATTTGTTCCCGAAGGCATTGAAGGCCGTGTGCCGTATAAAGGACAAATCATGCAAATTATCCACCAATTGGTGGGTGGCTTGCGCTCCAGTATGGGCTACGTGGGTTGCAGCACCATTGCATTGATGCACGAAAAAGCCGAATTTGTGGAAATTACTTCGGCAGGCATGAGTGAATCTCATGTGCATGATGTGCAAATTACCAAGGAAGCACCGAATTATCAGGTGCGGTAATCATCAATCAGGCTGCCTGAAATGGTTTTGTGATTTTCAGGCAGCCTGAAATCTGAAAAATGGCTTAAGTTCCCTGTTAATTTGCCTCATTTTTGTCTGATTGCGTTGATGAAACGGCTTGTTGTCATCGTTGTTCATTCGGCTGTTCGGTAAGCAACAAAAAAATCTCATTCATCATGATAAAAATACAGATTGTTGCCGATGCGGTACAATATTGCCCGATTTCTCCCCCAATCATTTTCTGACAAAAAACCACAACCAAACCAACCAATCATCATGTTATTCCACAAACTCACCAACCAAAACTTATCCAATAAAACCGTGTTAATCCGCGCCGACATGAACGTCCCTTTAAAAGACGGCATCATCGGCGATGACACCCGTATCCGCGCTTCTTTAGACAGCATTCGTTTTTGTTTAAACCAAGGCGCGGCGGTGATTGTGATGACACATTTGGGCCGCCCCGTTGAAGGTGAACCCAAGCCTGAAGACAGTGTTGCGCCGATTGCCGCACGCTTGGGTGAATTATTGGCACAACCCGTTACCCTTCTGGAAAATTGGCATGATCAAAAGCCCGTCTTGGCTGCCGGTACGGTGGCAATGCTGCCGAATGTGCGCTTAAACAAAGGCGAGAAGAAGAATAATGCCGAATTGGGTGCGGCGTATGCCGCTTTATGCGATGTGTATGTGAATGACGCATTTGGCACAGCACACCGAGCCGAAGCCTCTACCGCCGCTGTGGCGGAAGCCGCACCGCTGGCGTGTGCCGGTATTTTGCTTGCTGCCGAATTGGAAGCACTGGGCGCAGCCCTGCAAAACCCCAAACGTCCGCTGGCGGCGATTGTGGCGGGCAGCAAAGTATCCACAAAGCTCACCATTCTGGAAAGTTTGGCAGACAAAGTGGATATGCTGATTGTCGGCGGCGGTATTGCCAACACATTTTTGCTGGCGCAAGGCTATGCCATTGGCGCATCTTTGGCAGAAGCCGATTTAACGGACGAAGCGCAGCGGATTATGGATAAAATGGCGGCAAAAGGCGGACAAGTGCCGCTGCCTGTTGATGTGGTGTGCGCCAAATCCTTTGCTGCCGATGCGCCCGCAACCCTGAAAAATATTAAAGATGTTGCAGCAGACGACATGATTTTGGATATTGGTTTGGTATCTGCTGAAAATTTGGCGAAATTGCTGCAAGGCGCGGGAACGGTTGTTTGGAATGGCCCTGTAGGCGTGTTTGAATTTGATGCGTTTGCCAACGGTACGCGTGTGCTGGCGAATGCCATTGCCGACAGCGGCGCGTTTTCAATTGCCGGCGGCGGCGACACGCTGGCTGCCATTGCCAAATTCGGTGTCTCCGAGCGCATCGGTTATATCAGCACTGGCGGCGGTGCATTTTTGGAATTTTTAGAAGGCAAAACGCTGCCTGCCGTTGCGGCATTGGAAGCGTGTTACCGGAAAACGGCACAGTGAAAACGAGGATATGCGTCATTATCTCTGTTTGTTTTCAGACAGCCTGAAATTCAAAAAACTTAACTTAACTTATTGAGAAGACAAGTACGGCATTGTTTTTGCTGTTAAACGATTCATCACAATACAGATTGCTAAATGATTTTAAACCAGGCTGCCTGAGAGTGCTTCAGGCAGCCTTCAAACATAAGGAAACATCAAAATGAGTACATTATTGGTTTTACGCACTTCAGTAAACGGCGACAGCAGCTTTTCCAACCAATTGCTGGACGAATTCATTGCCAAAAGCCAATCCAAATGGCTGGGTGCGCAAGTCATTGAGCGCGACTTAAACGCCCAACAAGTTCCCATGCTTAACAGCGATACCGTGGGCGCAATTCGTGTCGGTGTGAATAACAATGAAGAACGCCGCGCCGCCATTGCTTTGTCTGATGAGTTAATTGCCGAATTAAAAAATGCAGACTATTTGGCTATCGGTTTGCCGCGTTACAATTTCACAGCACCTGCCACGTTCAAAAGCTATATTGATTACATTGGCAGAGCGGGCATTACATTCAGTTATACGGAAAAAGGTCCGCAGGGGTTGCTGCCGAATATTCCTGTGTATATTTTCGTTACCGGCGGCGGTGAATATGCCGACACCCCCAATGACACCATGGTGCCGTGGCTCAGACAGATTCTGGGCTTTTTGGGTTTAACCAATCTGCACTTTGTCTATGCCGAAGGTTTGGCGTACAAAGCCGAAGCCGCCATGGCAGAAGCGGGTAAACGCATTGATGAATTAACGGCTTAATTATTCTGTTGGTTTTATTGCAGGTGTGTTGAAAGCCATTGCAGCACTGCTTTACTTGCGTGTGCTGTGTTGGTATTGGGTTTCAACACCCCATAATAATGTTGTTTCAGCTACTTATTCAGGGCAATCGCATGAAAGATTTAACACAGTTTCAGTAGTTGCTCACGGTAATTATCAGAGGTAGCCGCCAGTAATCGCTGTACTTTAATGCCA